>JBBIOQ010000033.1:0-35449 GCA_037443285.1 Sphingobacteriales bacterium
AATAAACGGCAATGCTGGCGCTACCGGCCAGGTACTTCAAAGCAATGGGGCTGCAGCCCCGAGTTGGGTTACACTGCCGAATCCATATGATAATACATTAGTATTCACTTCGTCTGCGGATGTGGTAGTTGGAAGTGGAAATAGTCTCCTTGATATTCCTGGATTGTCTTACACTTTTACACTTTCAGGCAATGCCAAAGTGCTGGTACAGTTCAATATTTGTTCCAGAGCGTATAGCTGCTTTGCCTGTAGCTATTCGATTGGTTCCGTCGGCATTATAGTTAATGGGTATGGGTTGGCGTGGTTCACTCAAACAATGTACAATGACTATTATTATAATCTAAACGGGTCACAACTTTTTGATTTGGGTCCAGGAACTTATACTATTAAACTTGTGGCTGATGGTGCTGGCCCCAATATAACCTTTGGAATACGAGGGACGGTTCCCCAGAGAGTCAGTAACATGATTGTGTCAGTAATTCCAAAATGATATCAGCAACGCTTCTTTGCATATAAATTGAAAATAGAGTTGTTACGCGGTGCGTGTTTAACCCTAGTTGCCATTTTGAATGCAGATTTTGTTCTGGATTCAATAAGCTATTTTGATGCGGGGGTGCGAAAAATAATTCGGAGTGATGCGTTCGGGAATTTGGTTGGCTTATTGCACCTTCTTCATCAGCCAGTCAATTTGCTGTTGCTGTTTTTCAATGATTTTCTGCTGCTCCTGCATGGCCTTGGTGAGAATCGGAATCAAACCTGTGTAATTCACCATTTTTTTCCCATCCGGACTATCCATCACTACTTCGGGTACTACTTCTTCCAAATCCTGCGCAACAAATCCAAGGTGCCGTTTTGCATTGCCATCAATTTCATCTAAGAACAGGTAGGTGCTGGGTTTAAGCCTGTTCAATTTTTCAATGCCATCATTTGATATAGGTTCAATGTTTTTTTTCAAACTCCTGTCTGAATAATTAAAATATGCGCCATCTGTAGAACTGATGGCAGCCTTAACCTGACCGTTAGCTGAGAAAATCAGACTATTTCTGGGCCACAAATTCCAGTAAAGGGGGTAACCCAAACTTCCTGACAACCTTAGACCTGCAAAAGGCGCATTAGCATAACTATTATCAGAAGGATCGAACGGTGTGTAAATATCAACTGGGGCCTGTGGGTCATTTGTGTTCACGCCAATTTTTCCGTATTTGAAATTGATGGCTGCAATGGGATTCAGCAAAAGGCCATTTGCCAAAGGTGCGCTATTTGAGAACTGTGCAAAGTAGAGTGCACCTGTGTTTTGGTCAACCCCAATTTGCGCTCCATAACCTCCGCCAATGGATAAATGATTGCCATTGAAGTAATGATTGAGCCCAATTGCCGGCCAGTCTTTTTGTAGTGAAACGCCTTTGCCATCACCTCCAAAAATGGCCGAGTTTACGCTTATAGCTCCCTGTTGCTCAAACATAGCCCTGGTGGAAACCGCCGGCATGTTCACTGCCATTTTGCCGTCAGAACCTATAAGTAGTTTTGTCGAATTGGTGAGCGACTGATTGGCTGAACTGGCAACTGCTGCAAAGTCGAATTGAAATTGGTTGCTATTGTTCAGTGTCAAGATACCTGTGGGCCCCGCCGACAAAGACTTCATGCCATTGTTGTAATAGCTATTGAAATACAAACCGGGAATGTTTGCGACTACACTGATTCCGGTTTCGCCGTTACCTCCTCCAAAAATAGCCGCTGTATTTCCTACCAGCCCATCCACTTCCAGTTTGGCCCGGGTGGGGGTACTGGTGCCAATGCCCACATTTTGGCTTTGGCCTGCCTGAATAGATAGCAGGGTGATTACAAAAGCCACGAAGACTGATTTCACTTGTTTCATAGTCATCATTATTTGTTTTCAGAAATGCATTCATCAATGTACGAACTGATTTGACCAAATGAAACGGTCAGCCCTATTTTTGCCACTCTTCAAGCTTGCTGCATATGAGTGTTTATATTGTTGACGCTGTTCGCACCCCTATTGGTCGCTATGCCGGTGCCTTATCATCTGTGAGACCCGATGATTTGTTGTCGCTGGTTATACAAAAACTGTTGGAACGAAATGCTTCCATTGATAGTGAAGCTATTGAAGATGTGATTGCAGGCGCCGCAAATCAAAGCGGCGAAGACAATAGAAATGTAGCACGCATGGCGGCGCTGCTGGCGGGATTGCCAATCACTGTAGCAGGGGTAACTGTAAACAGGTTATGCGCATCAGGCATGCAGGCCATTATGGATGCTGCAAGAGCCATCCATCATGGTGACGGCGAAATTTACATTGCCGGTGGCGTGGAAAGTATGAGCCGTGCACCTTTTGTAATGCCCAAAAGCGAACAGGCGTTTGGACGAGCCCCTGAAATATTTGATACTACCCTGGGATGGCGCTTTATCAACAGCAAACTTTCGGCTTTGTATCATCCTTACAGCATGGGCGAAACAGCTGAAAATGTTGCAAAACAATGGCACATCAGCCGTGAAGCTCAGGATGCATTTGCCCTTGCATCGCAGGAGAAATATTTTGCTGCCAAAGCAGCAGGAAATTGGAGTGATGAAATTATTCCGGTGCCGGTGCCACAGAAAAAGGGCGAACCTGTGCTGGTAAATGACGATGAGCATCCGCGGCAGACAACCCTACAACAACTTGCTGCATTGAAACCTGCATTTGCAAAAGAAGGAACAGTGACAGCGGGAAATTCAAGCGGCATTAATGATGGTGCTGCAGCACTGCTGCTGGCAAGTGAGGATGCGGTGAAGAAATTCAATTTGCAACCAATGGCAAAGGTGATTGGTATGGCGGTAGCAGGTGTCGATCCTTCTATCATGGGAGTGGGGCCAATACCTGCTACAAAAAAGGTTTTGCAACGGGCTGGGATTGCCGCTACAGACCTTGATTTGATTGAACTGAATGAGGCATTCGCTTCGCAATCGCTTGCCTGCATTCGTGCATTGAATTTTGATGTTGAGAAAGTAAATGTCAATGGTGGTGCCATTGCATTGGGCCATCCGTTGGGGTGCAGTGGGGCACGGATTAGTACAACCTTGCTGCATGAAATGAAACGCAGGAAATTGAAATTTGGTCTTGCCACCATGTGCATTGGTGTTGGGCAGGGTGCTGCTGTGGTTTATGAAAATCTTAGCCGCTAAAATGACTGAGCTGCAAAAGAATGATGCAGATCTTCCTACATTCAATTTCAAATTTTTCAAACAATGAAAAGGACTTTCTTCCTGCTGGCATTAATTATCACCGCCACGTTTGTAGTAAACGCCCAGCAGGATAGCACATTGAAACAATTTACAGGCCATTTTATATTTCCGGCTGGCAGCCTTGCACCTGACGCGAAAGTATCATTAGATAGCAGCAGCATGACCATTTCCTCGGCTATTGGCACTGCCACACTTGTAAAGTTGGAAGGTGATGTTTTTAATATTGTGGAGTACAATGGCACTGCTACATTTTTGCGCAATAAGGCAGGTAAAATTGCAGGTATTCATGTAGTGGTTGCCGACCTTGATTTGACAGGCACCAAAGAGGAGCAAGCCGCAAACCGGGGCAAGCCTGATTTGTTTTTTAAGTATTGATTGCACTTTAGCATATTGGAGGCCGCGAGGCCTTTTTTCTTTTTTATACGGGTCATTTCTTTGTTATTTGTTCAACAGGCCTTCATTCTATGCCTGCTGCTTACTTTCGCTTTTCATCAATTGTAGGGAAAACCGTTACTTGAAAAAGCAACATTCATCAGAAGCCATAACCGGAGTAATACTGGTTTTACTATCTGCTTTCCTTTTTTCAGCAAAGGCAGTACTGGCAAAACTGGTGTATCGTGAAGTGCCAATGACTGTGATTCAACTGCTGGTGTTGCGTATGCTTTTTTCGCTGCCTTTTTACCTGGGAATGCTGGCATGGCAGTGGCGTAAATTCAATCAGGAACAGCCAAGTGGCATTTCAGCAAAGTCAATCTTTTTTCCAAAAGAACATCTACTTGCCACGGTGCTCATCGGATGTCTTGGTTATTACATAAGCAGCCTGCTGGATTTTTGTGGTTTGAAATTTATTTCAGCCGGTTTGGAAAGGGTCATCCTGTTTGCATATCCAACATTGGTAGTAATTTTTGGTTCTATCATTTTCAAAACAAAAATTGCGAGGCACCAAATATTTGCCCTGCTGATTTCCTACATAGGCATTGCCATTGCCTTTGGCGCAGGTCTTGAACAAAACAAAGGCGCTGAAATATGGAAGGGAGGGGTGCTCATTTTTGGTTGTGCAATCACCTTTTCATTTTATGTATTGCTGAGCGCAAAACTGATTCCAAAAATTGGTGTCGGTTTGTTTACTTCCGTAGCCATGCTGAGTGCAACTACAGGAATATTTCTTCATTTTATCGTGGCAGGAAATAGTGCTGCCGGCTTGCTGCATTTTAGTCCGCATGTAATGTTGCTGATGGTACTAATGGCGGTGTTTACTACCGTGGTGCCATCTTATTTTGTTTCGTCGGGATTGAAACGAATAGGCAGCAGCAACATGGCCATCATCAGTTCTATTGGACCCATGATTACCATTGCGCAAGCATGGTACTTCCTGGGTGAACCGTTTGGATGGTTGCAGGCCATTGGCACCATACTGGTAATGGTTGGTGTTTTGATGGTGAGCAAAAAAGCGGAAGCAGTTAATGAATAAAATCAGGACGGTTTCCAGTTGGTCGCAAACTCATGCATATCGTAAGTCAGTTGTTCGCCTGACGTAAGATTTTTCAAAACGCATTTTCCCAATTGCAATTCGTTGGTGCCAATGATAACAGCCCAGGTAATTTGTTTTTTCTCTGCATACTTGAACTGCTTGTCGAACTTTGCAGTTTCATGAAATATTTCGCTGGCAATGCCACGACTGCGCAATTGTTGCATCACACTGTAGGCAGCAATGCTTTCTTTATCACCCAAATGAAAAAACAACACCTGCGTTCCAGCCTTCACAGTTTCAGAAAAAAGTTTCAACTCCTCCATCACATCATAAATTCTGTCGACACCAAAACTGATGCCTACACCCGGAATGTTGGGTACGCCAAATAATCCTGTGAGGTCGTCGTAACGGCCGCCACCGCCAATGCTGCCCATCTGCACATGCATAGCCTTCACTTCGAAAATGGTGCCGGTGTAGTAGTTCAGTCCGCGGGCAAGCGTAAAATCTGTTTTCAGTTGTGAGCCTGTGGTCGGGAGCTTTGTATTGTTGAAAATGTATTCCAGTTCTTCAATGCCTTTCTTTCCTAAATCACTTTGGCCAATGAGTGCTGCAAGTTGCTCCATCTTTTCGGCATCATTGCCTTCGATGGAAAGGTATTTTTCAATCACAGTAATTTGAGCCGCCGTCAAACCGCGAAGCGACAGTTCTTCTTTCACTTTTTCAAGGCCAATTTTGTCGAGTTTGTCAATGGCCACCGTGATGTCGGTCATTTTTTCTGCACCGCCGCAAACCTCTGCAAGGGCGGCAAGTATTTTCCGGTTGTTGATGCGGATATCAACTGCAATGCCCAACTGTGAAAACACTTGGGCATAGATGTTGGCTAACTCTATTTCGTTGATCAGGCTGGTGCTGCCCACCACATCAGCATCGCATTGGTAAAACTCACGGTAGCGTCCTTTCTGCGGCCGGTCGGCACGCCATACCGGCTGCATCTGGTAGCGTTTAAAAGGGAAAGTGAGTTGCCCGTAGTTCATGGCTACGTAACGGGCGAAGGGTATGGTAAGGTCGTAGCGCAGAGCACGTTCAGTAATGTCTTTTACATTTTTCCCTTCGAGCACTTTTTCGAAATCTTCCCTGGCCTTGGTATGTTTTTCAGGACGATCGAGCCCGTTGTTCAGAATTTTGAAAATGAGTTTGTCGCCTTCTTCACCATACTTTCCCATCAGTGTGTCGAGGTTCTCCATGGCCGGTGTTTCCAGCGGCTGAAATCCATAGAGTTCAAACACGTTGCGGATGGTTTGAAAAATAAAGGAGCGTTTCTGTACAACAGAAGCGCCAAAATCCCTGGTTCCTTGTGGTATTGATGGTTTGCTCATGATTAGCTAAATGTCATTTTCCGTTTTCCATTTTTCAATAATTGCATCACAGGCACGGCTGATGAGATGGAAGACATCGTGGTAGTCAGGTTCGGTGCCATAGTAAGGGTCGGGGACCGGTTTGTTGCTGCCCGGGTGCAGTTCGTTTAAAAGTATCCGGGCCTTGGAATCATCCCACATGTCGCCTGCCATTTGCCTTGCATCAAGGTAATTATCCTCTTCCATGAAGTAAATAATATCAAACTCCATCATGTCGGAAGGCCTGAATTGGCGTGCCTTTTGAGCACTTATGTCAATGCCGTAATGCCTCGCTACTTTTTGAGAAGAGCGGTGTGGAGCTTGCCCAACATGCCAGCCGCCTGTGCCGGCACTGTCAACTTCCCAGTTCAGTCCGGCAGCATGGGCTTTGTGCTGCAGGATGCCTTCAGCAAGGGGGCTTCTGCAAATATTGCCAAGGCAGACCATTAGTATTTTCATGTGTTGCGGGTAATTCAAAGGCGGCGCAAATGTAATTTATTGAAGGTTCGCTCAGGACTCAGCTAATCAACGGGATTCATCTTCCAGTTTTTATTCATCAAATATGCTATCCACAACAAAGCATTTCAGGACCACCAGCACATCGCAGATCCGTTATAATCACTATCTTTCCGCCCCTATAAATTATGGCTACAAATCGCTCCAGTTCACGCCGCAAAATGCCCAATTTCAGGGTCATGCTTGATTATTTTATGGCATTGCTTATGCTTTTTTTCGGTTTTTTCATCATATTCTCTAAAGTCATCATTGGTTATGATTATTTCGAGGGCAGCTACTTTGTGACAGGGGCTATGAAATGGGTGATTGGCATCCTTTTCATGTTGTACGGAGTGTTCAGGGCTTACAGGGGCTATCTCTTGGGAAAAAGGGAAAAGGAAGAAGAAATTTAGTTTAGGTGGTGTGAACCGAAAAAATGGGTTATGAGTAGTAGGCTAAACCGGAAATCAGCATTTTTTTCAGCGATATCATGCATTGCTGTCTTTTTATTTGGATGCAACAATACAGGCAGCACCGAAAAAGAGACCCCGCTTGATGATACTCCAACGCGGGGAGTCATCCACATTAGTGTCGATGAGAGTTTCAAGCCCGTCATCGATTCGCAAATCAAGGTGTACCAGGCATCATTTCCCGATGCGAAAATTATTGCAGAATACAAGCCCGAAGCCGAGTGCCTCAAGGACCTTGCATCCGATAGCACCCGCATGGTGATTGTCACCCGCGGCCTTTCAACAAAAGAAACGGAGGCCTTTGAGCAGAAGCTGGGATTCAAGCCGGCCTGGGGCATTATGGCTTATGACGCAGTTGCTATCATCACCAACAAAAAGGCTAAAGATTCGGTGTTCACCATGTCGGACATAAAAGATATGCTGCTCGGTCAGAGCGGTTTGAAGTATAAGGTGGTAATGGATGGACTTTCGGCCACCAGCACAGTAAGGTTTGCAATCGATACTATCCTGAAAGGCAAGCCATTTGGCGGCAACGTGGTAGCTGCCAAAAGCAGCCCGGAAGTGATTGACTACGTGGCAAAAGATCCTAATGCAATTGGGATGGTTGGTGTAAGTTGGGTAGGCAACCAGGACGACAAGGACCAACTTAGTTTCATGGGAAATGTTCGTGTTGCCTCCATGATTTGCGAAACCTGCGCCGATGAGCCCTATGTTCAGCCCTACCAGGCAAACATTGCACTGGGGAGGTACCCGCTCATCAGAAGTCTTAACTACATTCTGAAAGAAAATTATAATGGCCTTGGTCGCGGATTTGTCAATTTCCTAATTTATGAGCGGGGACAACTCATTTTCAAACGGGCTTACCTGCTGCCAGGTAGAATGCAGTTTGAAGTGAGAGACATGAACATCAAACAATGAGTTTGTTAACTTATATCTAAGAAATAGCAGAAAATGTGCAACATTCGCAGCCATTTCGTCATAGACATATAATTTTCCACAGTTCATTGGCAGTAATTTGAATTTTGTAATACCGAGTATTTGTAACAATCTAAAGCAAGCATGATGAAGCGTTTTCTTTTTTCCCTTTTGGCACTTGTAGTTGCATCAGTGGGGATGGCTCAAACGCAGGATGAGGCCTTTAAGGACCTGATTGATGGCCGGGTTTTTAAAGCACAGAAGGAATTTGAGCAAATTGTCGCTAAAACCCCTGCCGATGAAAAAGCCAATTATTGGTTGGGCCAAACCATGATGATAGTGCAGCGTCTGAACAACACCAACAACATGGGTGCGGTGAAGGATTTGTATACTAAGGCCATGACTACTACCAACCAGTCGCCATTGGTTATGGTAGGGGTTGGACACATTGAGTTGCTGGAAGGAAAAGCGTCGGAGGCACGTGCTCATTTCGAAGCTGCTATTGCTGCTACAGCCAATAAGAAAAATAAGAAATACGGCGACCCGGCTGTGCTCATTGCAATCATCCGGGCTAATGCCGATGGTGGCAGCAAAGCCGGCGATGCTGATTACGCAATTGCCAAAGCTGCGCAGGTCGAAGAGTTGCAAGCCGCCACACCAGATATGTACGTTCAGTTGGGTGTTGCATACCTCAAAGGTGGTGGCGAAAATGGTGGCCCTGCGAAGCGTTCTTTTGAAAAAGCATTGGATTTGGACCCCACCTACGCACCTGCCTATTACCGTGTGGGCAAGATTTTTGAAAGCCAAAGGAATACAGAACTGTTCCTGCAGTTCTACGAAAAGGCAATTAATGCCAACCCAAAATTTGCCCCTGCTTACCTGTCATTGTATGACTACTACAAAAACAGGGATGTAAACAAGGCCAAGGAATACCTCGATTTCTACATTGCCAATGCAGATAAGGATAAGGAAACTGATTACTTCTATGCCGACTACCTTTTCAGGGCGGGTCAATACGAAGCATCTTTGAAAAAGGGCCACGAAATTGAATCGGGTCTGAATGGCGAAAAGTTTCCCAAAATCAACAAACTGTATGCTTACAACTATGACCGTCTAGCCGGTAAATTCATGCCGACGGGAATTTCAGTTGGCATGTCGAAGTCTAGTGTTATTGCTGTATTAAAGGAACCCAAATCAGTCAATAAGGTAACAACAGCAAATGGAACAACAGAACTTCTTATATATGATGGCTTTGCGATTGGACTTGATACGAATGGCAATGTTGACTTTGTAAGTGATTCAAAGGGAGCGACCGAACCTAATAATCAAAATAGCAAAGACTACTTTAACAAGGCCATGCAATCAATGGAAAAGTATATGGCTGAGGAAAATCCTGACATGATTTCAGGCGATGATTATTCCTTCATGGCTGCCAGTTATTTGAAAGTGCCGGGAAATGTAGCTAAGGCGGAAGCCATGACAGAAAAGGCAATTTCAGCCGACACCTCCATAACTGGCAAGCTCGACTACATGCGCAATATTGCAAACGCATATGCTGCGCAGCAAAACTGGAAAGGACAGTACAAATGGCTGGACCGCATGTACCAGTTGAAGCCCGATAATTCGGCCCGCAACTACTTCTTCCTTTCAGATGCAGCCTACAAAGCCCAGGAATTTGATGCTTCACAGAAATACGCCTCGTTGTATATTAAAGACTACCCCGACCAGGCTCAGGGCTATTACCTCAAATGGCGAAGTGCCATAGCCGCCGACCCCGATACATCGAAAGGATCTGCTATTGCTGCGGTGGACGAATACAACAACTTCCTCATGAAGGACACTGCCAAGAACAAGCGCAGGATTATTACTAACCACGGTTATAAAATCTACTACTACATTGTAAAGGCGCAGGATTATCAAAAAGCAATCGAATCTGCTAATGCTATTCTTGCACTTGACCCCAATGATACTTACGGCCAAACTGCAAAGTCGGAGGCTGAAAGGCTGCTGAAGGCAACCACACCAAAGGGCACGAGTCCCGGAACACAGACTCCAGGTGGCAAAACGAGCAATTCCACCGGTACTAAACCGGGCGCCAAATAGCAACTGAAGTAAGATTATTGAAAATCCCCCGCTGAACGGGGGATTTTTCTTTTACCATTTTCAAAAGAGCTGGGCATAATTACTATTCAGCAACTTATTTTTGCGCCGCATTCTTTAAATCCAAAGCATGTTCTCTTTAGCAGAAGTCACAGGTAGTCCCACCGAGTATTTGCCCATTGGTATTCAATTATTATTTGCAGTTGCTTTAGTGGCGGCCATCATTGCTGGCAGCCACTTCCTGGGCCCTAAAAGAAACACAGGCGACAAACTCGAAACATTTGAAAGCGGCATTGAGCAAATTGGCAATGCCCGTCAGCCCATGGCAGTCAAATATTTCCTGGTGGCTATTCTATTTGTATTGTTCGATGTGGAAGTAATTTTCTTCTACCCATATGCTGTAAATTTTAATACCCTGGGCTGGAATGGCTTCATGGCAGTTATGATGTTTGTAGCCTTGTTCCTGGCAGGCTTCATTTATATCATAAAGAAAGGCGCATTGCGTTGGGAAGATTGATTACACTAATAGATTTTTTTTGCAGGCAAACGATTGTGAGGGCAAACAAAAAAGCAAGTAATCCGGTTTAATACCGTGAAACAAAAAACCTAATTATGAGCGACTTAATATACCAGGGAAGGCCGGTTCGCTTCAACAGCAACATCAAAACGGTGGAGCCACCGCCCGGTGTTGAAGGCGAAGGCTTTTTTATGACCAAACTGAATGAAGTGGTTGGATTGGGCCGCAAAAACTCCTTGTGGCCGCTGCCTTTCGCTACCAGTTGTTGTGGCATTGAGTTCATGGCAACCATGGCCAGCCATTACGATCTTGCGCGTTTTGGGGCAGAAAGGGTTGGCTTCAGTCCACGCCAGTGCGACCTGATTATGGTAATGGGTACTATTGCCAAAAAAATGGGCCCTGTGTTGCGCCAGGTATATTTACAAATGGCCGAACCCAGGTGGGTGATGGCCGTAGGAGCCTGCGCTTCTTCGGGTGGCATCTTCGATACCTACAGTGTGCTTCAGGGCATTGACCAGGTTATACCCGTTGATGTGTATGTGCCCGGATGTCCTCCACGTCCTGAGGCTATTATAGACGGCTTCCTGAAAATACAGGACCTTGTTGCCAATGAAAGCCTGAGGCGAAGAAACGGACCACAGTACCAGGCATTGTTGGCGGAGTATGGCATTCAGTAAATGATAGACTAATCACAAGCAATATTCAATGGCGCTATCGCACGAAAGAATACAACAAAAACTGGCGGAGAAATTCGGACAGGAAAACCTTCAGTGGGAAGAGCAATTTGGCCTTTTGTCGGTGACTGCACCAAAAGAAATGAACCTGAAAATACTTCAGTTTCTTTTTGATGATGAAGAGATGGCCTTCCGATTTCTGACTGATATCTGTGCAGTGCATTATCCCGAAAATAACGGGGCTGAACTCGCAGTAGTGTATCACCTGCACAACCTGGTTGAAAATGTTCGGCTCAGGCTGAAGGTTTTTGCTCCTGTTGAGAAACCTGATGTTTTTACCGCCACCAATATTTTCCCCGGAGCCAATTGGATGGAGCGTGAAACCTATGATTTCTTCGGTGTAAATTTTGTGGGACATCCTAACCTCAGGCGCATTTTGAATGTGGATGAAATGGATTACTTCCCGCTGCG
Source organism: Sphingobacteriales bacterium (assembly GCA_037443285.1). GTDB lineage: Bacteria > Bacteroidota > Bacteroidia > Chitinophagales > Chitinophagaceae > Phnomibacter. Next base: position 11,748 of record JBBIOQ010000033.1, read on the forward strand.
CAAAGAGTTTCCGCTGGAAGACCAGACCAGAATTGACAAAGATGATGAGATGTTTGGACGCGGTGGCAGTTTCAACTGATACGATGTGCCTGCGGCACTGAAGATATTCTTATTCGATAACCATAACTCCTCAACAGAGGCCTGGATAAAATGAGCGAACAATCAGTAGTACATCACCTTCCACTTCCCGAAGGAAGCATTCAGAAGCAAACCACCACCATTAACCTGGGGCCAACTCACCCGGCCACACACGGGGTTTTTCAGAATGTTCTGGAATTGGATGGCGAAGTAATTGTGAATACGGAACAGACCGTTGGATACATTCATCGTGCTTTTGAAAAGCTTGCTGAACGAAGGCCACTTTACCAGGTTACCCCCATTACCGACCGTCTCAATTACTGCAGCAGCCCACTCAACAATATGGGCTGGCACATGACAGCCGAAAAACTACTCGGCATTCAGACACCCAAACGTGTCGACTACCTCCGCGTCATTATTATGGAGCTGGCCCGCATCAGCGACCACCTTATCTGTAATTCCATAGTTGGGGTTGACACCGGCGCATTTACAGGATTCTTGTATGTGATGCAGTACCGCGAACTTATTTATGAAATCTACGAAGAGGTTTGCGGCAGCCGCCTCACTACCAACATCGGCCGCATAGGTGGCTTCGAACGCAACTTCAACGACACTGCTTTTCAAAAACTTGAGAAGTTCCTGAAAGAATATCCGGGTGTGCAGCAGGAATTTGAAAACCTGTTCAATCGCAACCGCATTTTTATGGAACGTACGCAAGGCAGTGGTGCCATAAGTGCAGAGCGGGCTTTAGCTTACAGTTTCACCGGGCCTAACCTGCGTGCAGCCGGTGTGGATTATGATGTGCGTGTGGCCAAGCCGTACAGCAGCTACGAAGATTTTGAATTTGATATTCCCGTTGGCACTACCGGCGATAATTACGATCGATTCATGGTGCGCAACCAGGAAATGTGGCAAAGCATGCGCATCATTGAACAGGCATATCGCAAAGTGCAGGATTTCAAAGGTGCAGAAGCCGAGGTGTTCCATGCCGATGTTCCTGAATATTATCTGCCGGAAAAAAAGGATGTGTATACCAAAATGGAAGCCTTAATCTGGCATTTCAAAATCATTATGGGTGAAATTGATATTCCAAAAGGTGAAGTGTACCATTCCATTGAAGCAGCAAATGGTGAGCTTGGTTTTTACCTCATTAGCGACGGAGGACGTACGCCCTATCGTTTGCATTTCCGCAGGCCCTGCTTCATTTACTACCAGGCATACCCGGAACTGACAAGGGGCGGCATGCTGAGTGATGCCATAGTAACCATGTCATCCCTTAACCTGATAGCAGGTGAACTGGACGCATGACGGACCATGATTTGACGTAAGACTGCACAGCAGCAAAATGAAATTTTAATACCAACAGGCAAAAAATAAAATGGTACAGTTTTCTGAAGAAAAAATGGCGAAGGTGAAGGAAATCATCGGCCGCTATCCCGAAGGAAAGCAGAAGAGTGCGCTGATGCCGCTGCTGCACCTTGCACAGGAAGAATGGGGATGGCTAAGTGCTGAAGCCATGGACTATGTTGCTTCGCTGCTCAGCCTTGAGCCTATTGAAGTGTATGAAGTAGCCACGTTTTATAGCATGTACAACCTGAAGCCTGTTGGCAAGCATGTGTTCGAAGTATGCCAAACGGGCCCTTGCATGCTGAACGGCAGCAATGGCATTATTGCTTACATCAAAGAGAAACTTGGAATCAGTGTAGGCGAAACAACGGCCGATGGCTTGTTTACGCTTAAAACTGCTGAATGCCTTGGTGCATGTGGCTATGCCCCCATGATGCAAATGGGAAAAACATACCGCGAACACCTGACCAAAGAAAAAATTGACCAGATAATTGACGAATGCAGAAAACAGGCTGCAAGCCTGAACTGATGCTATTCATTGCTTCACACTAACAATGTGTAGCAAGCCACACTGAAAGGCAAAAAAGAAGACATGGGAAGAAAACTTTTGTTGGAGAAAGCACATGTAGAAGGTATCCGTTATTACGATGTGTATCGTCGTGAGGGTGGTTACCGCAGCGTGGAAAAGGCTTTGAAAGGCATGACCCCCGATGAAGTAACGGAAGAGGTGAAGAAAAGCGGCTTACGGGGCCGCGGTGGCGCAGGATTTCCAGCCGGCATGAAATGGGGTTTCTTGGCTAAACCCGAAGGCGTGCCCCGCTACCTGGTAGTGAATGCTGATGAATCGGAACCCGGCACTTTCAAGGATCGCTACCTCATGGAATTCCTTCCGCATCTTCTCATCGAAGGAATGATCCTGGCTTCCTATGCACTGGGTTCCACCCGATCATACATCTACATCCGCGGCGAGTATGCGTGGATTCCTGACATTCTTGACCAGGCCATTGCTGAAGCAAAAAACAACGGATGGCTCGGAAAAAATATTCTGGGCACGGGGTACGATCTTGAAATTTATGTTCACCGGGGCGCAGGGGCCTACATCTGTGGCGAAGAAACAGCATTGCTCGAAAGCCTGGAAGGCAAACGAGGCAACCCACGCATCAAACCGCCATTCCCTGCTGTGAAAGGCTTGTACGATTGCCCGACTGTGGTGAACAACGTAGAAACTATTGCTGCAGTTGTTCCTATCATAAATGATGGGGGAGAAGAGTATGCAAAAATTGGCGTTGGCCGTTCAACAGGCACCAAACTTATAAGCGCTTGTGGCAATATTGTAAAGCCCGGTGTGTATGAAATTGAGATGAATCTTAGTGTGGAAGAATTTATTTACAGCAACGAATACTGCGGCGGAATAGCCAATGGCAAAAGGCTGAAAGCCTGCATCCCCGGTGGTTCGTCCGTGCCCATTCTTCCTGCAAACCTGATGCTGAAAACAGCAAAGGGCGAAACCCGGTACATGAATTATGAAAGCCTGAGTGATGGCGGTTTTGCCACCGGCACCATGCTGGGCTCTGGCGGATTTATTGTGCTGGACGAAGACCAATGCGTGGTAAAGAATACTTACACCCTTGCAAGATTCTATCGTCATGAAAGTTGTGGTCAGTGTTCTCCCTGCCGCGAAGGAACCGGCTGGATGGAAAAGATTTTGTGGAGTATTGAAACCGGAAAAGGCAAAATGAGTGATATCGATTTGCTGAATGACATTCAATCAAAAATTGAGGGCAATACAATTTGCCCGCTTGGTGATGCGGCTGCATGGCCGGTGGCTGCAGCCATCCGCCACTTCCGCGACGAGTTTGAATGGCATGTGCTTAACCCAGCAGAAGCTCTGACACGCAACTACGGACTTGCTCATTATGCCGACGCTATTCATGTGCCCGCATCGGCATAACTAATTTGTTGTTTCGATGAGCATTAATTGAATCAAATTGAGCTGAACGAAACTGTTGTACATTTCCCGGATGGGGGCATGGAGTAAAAAAATAAATGATAATTCAACATATGTCGGACCAACTGTTGAAAATAACTATTGATAACATTACAGTGGAAGTTCCTGCGGGTACTACCATTTTGCAGGCTGCCCGTAAAATTGGAGGAGAGGTTACGCCACCTGCCATGTGCTTTTACACTCCGCTGAAAGGCAGTGGTGGTAAATGCCGCACTTGTTTGGTGGAAGTGAGCAAAGGATCGGAAAAAGACCCACGCCCCATGCCAAAGCTGGTGGCCAGTTGCCGTACAACGATTATGGATGGCATGGAAGTGAAAAGCATTACCAGCCAGAAGGTACTCGATGCAAGAGCTGGTATTGTTGAATTCCTGTTGCTCAATCATCCGCTCGACTGTCCTATTTGCGATCAGGCTGGCGAATGTCATTTGCAGGATTTGAGTTATGAACATGGCAAAGTCGGCACCCGTTATGAATTTCAGCGCCGCACTTTTAAGAAACATGACCTCGGCCCCTTCATTCAACTGCACATGACGCGATGCATACTTTGCTACCGTTGTGTGTTTACTGCTGACCAGGTTTCCAAGAAACGTGTACACGGTGTACTCGACCGTGGCGACCATTCTGAAATTGCTACCTATATAGAAAAAAGCCTTGATAATGATTTCATTGGCAACGTCATTGATGTGTGCCCGGTGGGGGCATTAACCGACAAAACCTTCCGTTTCAAAAACCGCGTTTGGTTTACAAAGCCGTTGTACGCACATCGCAATTGCGACAAGTGCTGTGGCGAAGTAACCTTGTGGATGCGAGGCGATGAAGTGTTTCGTGTAACTGCACGAAAAGACGAATGGGGTGAAATAAAGAACAGCGAGAAAACAGGGCAAACAGGATGGATTTGCAATGACTGCCGCTTTCATGCAAAGAAGGCCAGCGACTGGACCATTGAAGGTCTTGCACCCATTGACAGGCATTCAGTAATCGGGCAGGGCAAATACAAGGGCTTGAAAAATCCTGTGGAGACAATTGAAAAAGTGCTGGACGGAAGAAAGCCCAGGTTGTTGATGGATATTCATTCAGTGAGTGGGGTAAACAATCCCGACATTGAACTCAGCATGATAGATGGTCCTGCAACCGCAAATGTTTTTAAGAAGGAAAACTAATTACTAAGTAATCAGCAACATGACATCTTTATTAGCAATACAACTAGATTGGGCGCTGATGCTCGAAAAGTTTGTTCTCATATTAGTAGTGGTTACCATTGCGCTGGTTTTTGCTATGTACAGCACTTATGCCGAACGCAAGGTTGCCGGCTTCTTACAGGACAGGCTTGGCCCCAACCGCTTTGGTTGGTTTGGCTTACTACAGCCTGTGGCCGATGCTATCAAACTTTTTTTCAAAGAAGATATCATTCCCAACAAGGCCAACAAAGCATTGTTTGTAATGGGCCCTGCTATGGCCCTGCTTGCTGCGCTTATGACAAGTGCTGTTATTCCGTGGGGCGATAAACTGGTGATTGCCGGCAGAACCATCAGCCTTCAAATTGCTGATATTAATATTGGCATACTATACATTTTTGCCGTGGTTGCCTTGGGCGTTTATGGGGTAATGATTGGCGGTTGGTCGTCGAATAATAAGTTTTCTCTGCTTGCAGCTATTCGGGGTGCATCGCAAAACATCAGCTATGAACTGGCCATGGGACTTGCCATTATTTCGCTGGTGTTTGTCACCGGGTCACTCAGCCTGCATGATGTTGTGGTAATTCAGCAGCAAAATGGTTGGAACATCTTGTACCAGCCTGTAGGCTTTGTCATTTTTATAGTGTGTGCATTTGCCGAATGTAACCGCACACCTTTTGATCTTCCTGAAGCTGAAAACGAGCTCAACTTTGGATACCACCAGGAATACAGTTCCATGAAACTTGGGTTTTACCTCTTTGCTGAATACATCAACATGTTCATTAGCAGTGTCATCATGAGCACATTGTACTTCGGCGGCTACGACATTCCGTTTTACAATGAAGCCACAAGTACCTTGAACCCTAACCTGCTATCATTGCTGGGGTTTGTAGCGCTTATGCTGAAGGCGGTATTTTTTGTGTTTGTGTTTATGTGGGTTCGTTGGACTATCCCAAGATTCCGCTATGACCAGTTGATGCGCCTGGGCTGGAAAAGCCTTATTCCATGGGCACTTGCCAACATGGTAGTAACGGCTGCTGTAGTGTTGTGGATGAAAAACGGGGCACCCTGGCATTGATAACAATGAACAGAAAAAAATGGAAATGTTTTTCTCAAACTGATTTAAAAAAAGTGAAGCAATCGCACCAAAAAAAAAGGAATAACGCTGTAAGATTATGCAACCATTAACCAACAGGGCAAAACAGGTAAACAGGCGGCCAATGAATATGGTGGAGCGATTCTATTTGCCTGCCATTCTCAAGGGAATGGGTATCACATTCAGTCACCTTTTCAAAAAGCGGCCAACGATTCAGTATCCTGAACAGAAAAGGCCATTCAGCCAGGTGTTCAGGGGATTGCATGTACTCAACCGCGATGAGGAAGGAAGGGAACGTTGCACAGCTTGTGGCTTGTGTGCTGTGGCTTGCCCGGCCGAAGCCATCACCATGGAAGCCGCAGAACGCCAGGCAGGGGAGGATAATTTGTATCGCGAAGAAAAGTATGCAGCCAGGTATGAAATCAACATGCTGCGATGCATTTTCTGCGGATTGTGCGAAGAGGCATGCCCTAAAGATGCCATTTACCTGAGCGAAACATTTGCTCCTGCCAATTACAACCGGAAAGGATTTATTTACAGCAAGAATGAATTGCTGATTCCCAACCCGGTTACCGATCGGGAAGCCTACGAAAAGGCAGCTGGTGGAAGGGTGCGAAACCCTGTAAACTCCTGATTGCCTGCTTACACACCATAGCCAACGATGGCGATTTGACGATCACACCCTGCTAAATATCAAATACTATTTCTGACAATGAATATTTCGCTAATTGCTTTCTGGTTTTTGAGTGCACTGGCTGTGTTCAGTTCGCTGATGGTCATTACCAGGAAGAATCCGGTGTACAGCGTGCTGTACCTGATATTGACCTTTTTTGCCATCAGCGGCCATTATATTCTGATGAATGCACAGTTCCTGGCAATTGTGAACCTGATTGTATATGCAGGAGCCATCATGGTTCTGTTTCTATTTGTGCTGATGCTGATGAACCTGAATAAGGAAACAGAACAGCAGAAAAACAAATACCTGCTTTGGAGCAGCGCAATTGCAGGCGGCATGCTGATGATAGTACTAATCGCCGCACTTGACACACCTTATCCTCAAATGCTGGAAAAACCGGGCGCTGGAAATTTTGGCATGATACAAAACCTCGGCAAGGCATTGTTCACGGAGTATGTAGTGCCATTTGAACTGAGTAGTATACTGTTTTTAAGTGCCATGGTAGGTGCTGTAGTGATTAGTAAAAAAGGAGATTAAACTGCTAAAGAAATTCTTATGCCAATAAATTATTACCTCTTTCTCGCTATCATCATTTTCAGCATAGGTGTTACAGGTGTGCTTACCCGGCGCAATGCCATCATTGTTTTCATGAGCATTGAACTGATGCTGAATGCCGCAAACCTCTTGCTGGTGGCATTCTCAAAACTGGTACATCAACGCATGGCAGTTGTGGAGCCCACAAACCTGATGGCGGGAATTGACGGCCAGTTATTCGTGTTCTTCATCATGGTGGTGGCAGCTGCTGAGGTGAGTGTTGGCCTTGCCATTATTGTCATGATGTATCGCAATGTGCACAATGTTGATATCAATTTCCTGAACCGATTGAAGAACTAAATTATATAATAGATAGCGAATACAGGTGTTATGAAACTTGCCCCAATTATACCGTTGCTGCCGCTTGCCGGATTCCTGATTAACGGCTTGCTGCGCAACAAACTGAGCAAAGCACTTACTGGCATTATTGGAAGTGGTGTGGTGCTTATTGCTTTCGTGCTGAGTTTTTTGGTGTTCAACAGCGTAAAGGCTGGCAACACGCAGATTTTTAACCTCTTTGATTTCATCAGTATCGGCAACCTGAAGATTCCTTTTGAGTTTCAGGTTGATTCGCTCACTGCTGTTTTCCTGCTCATTATAACCGGTGTTGGTTTTCTTATTCATGTTTACTCAACTGCCTACATGCATGAAGAAGATGAACCAAATTTTGCACGTTATTTCTCTTACCTCAATTTGTTTGTGTTCAGCATGCTGCTGTTGGTAATGGGTGGCAACTATGTTGTGATGTTTATTGGGTGGGAAGGTGTGGGGCTTTGTTCTTACCTGCTGATTGGTTATTGGTTTACAAATACTGAATACAACATTGCTGCTAAGAAAGCATTTATCATGAATCGCATTGGCGATCTTGGTTTTCTCATCGCAGTTTTCTGGATGATTCAAGTGTTTGGCACCACCAGTTTCTCTGCCGTGTTCACGCAACTTCCTGGAAATATTTCCACAACGGCTATCACCGGCATTACACTATGCCTGTTGATTGGCGCTACAGGAAAAAGTGCGCAGATTCCTTTGTATACCTGGCTGCCCGATGCCATGGCAGGTCCAACGCCTGTTTCGGCCCTTATCCATGCCGCAACCATGGTTACTGCTGGTATTTACATGATTGCCCGCAGCAACCTGCTTTATGTGCTGGCGCCTGCAAGCATGCATGTGGTGGCTATTGTGGGCCTTGCAACTGCATTGCTTGCTGCCACAATTGCGCTGAAGCAAAACGATATTAAAAAAGTACTCGCTTATTCTACCGTCAGCCAACTTGGTTATATGTTTCTTGGATTGGGAGTAGGTGCATTTACCGGCGCTGTTTTTCATGTAATGACGCATGCCTTCTTCAAAGCATTGTTGTTCCTCGGCGCAGGCAGTGTCATCCATGCCATGCACCACCAACAGGATATGCGTTTTTATGGTGGGCTCAAGAAAATGCTGCCCATCACCCATGCCACCATGCTTATTGGTTGCCTGGCTATTGCGGGTATTCCTCCTTTCAGCGGATTCTTTTCAAAAGATGAAATCCTGGCTCATGCCTTTGAGGCGAACCCGGTGTATTACATTCTTGGAGTAATTGGTGCACTCATGACAGCCTTTTATATGTTCCGCTTGTATGCCATGACATTCCTTGGGCAAAATCGCGGCGATGCGCACCATACACCCCATGAAAGCCCAAAGGCAATGACAGTTCCATTGATAGTCCTTGCTGTACTTAGTGCTATAGGAGGTCTTGTTGGAATTCCTGAATTGTTCAAACCCAACGCACATAAACTTTCAGATTTTCTGGCTCCTGTATTTGAAGATGCCAACCAATACATGGCGCACCACGAAGCGCCTGCACATAGCACCGAATGGATGATGATAGGCGTGAGTACCTTTTTGATTGTCGTTGTGATTTTTGTGGCCATCAAACGATTCAGCAATGCAGCCAATGCTACTAAAGAAGCAGAAGGCGTTGGAAAATTCCTGGAGAACAAATGGTATGTGGACGAACTGTATGACGCGATGATAGCAAAACCGTTGATGGCTTTGGGTAGCTTCTTTAATGCAGTGGTTGAAAAAAGCGGTATCGACAGATTAGTGAATGGAGTAGGCAAAGCAGTTCAATTTAGCAGCAGGCAACTAAGGCTTTTGCAAAGCGGCAATGTTGGCGGTTATTTGCTGATGATGGTAATTGCTATTATCCTGCTCATACGCCTCGTGTTTTACCTGAAGATGTAACTGGCATTAGAATAAACTTTCAAACTGAACGATAATGATTCTTGTTTCATTCATATTCCTGCCGTTGATTGCCGCATTGATTTCATTTGGCATCAAACAGGAAAGCGTGGCAAAAACTGTATCGCTGCTAGCGTCGCTGGCAGTGCTGGGTATAGTCGCTTATGAACTTACACTACCTGCAGGAAGCAGTGCGCTGCAGTATTCACGCATATGGCTCGGCAGCATCAACAGTAATTTTTCATTGCTGCTGGATGGTCCTGCAAAAATTACCACCTTGCTCACTGCGGTAAGTTTTGTTGTCATATTTCTTGCTACATGGAAAAACAGCTATGCCGATGTCAATCAGTATTATGGCCTCATGCTGCTCACCATGAGTGGACTGATGGGAGTGTTTCTTGCATCGGATGCATTACTGTTTTACTTCTTTTGGGAACTGGCGCTGGTACCTGTTTACTTCTTGTGCAGCAAGTGGGGCGGTGAAAAAAGAATACCTGTCACGTTTAAGTTTTTCATTTACACTTTTGTTGGTTCGGTGCTTATGCTCATTGGCATCATTTACCTCTACAACAAAACTCCTGACCAAAGTTTTGCATGGAAAAGTTTCAAAGCTGTTGTGCTCATCAACAAAGAACAGCTCTATTTCTTCTGGTTCTTCTTTGTGGCTTTTGCTATTAAGATGCCCATCTTCCCATTTCATACCTGGCAACCCGATACCTACGAAACTGCTCCAACAAGTACTACCATGGTGCTGAGTGGTATTATGGTAAAAATGGGATTGTTTGCCGTGATTCGCTGGCTGCTTCCGGTGTTTCCGGAAATGAGCAGCAAGATGGGTAACATTGTTGTTGTGCTGAGCATCATTGGTATCATCTACGCTTCGCTTATTGCCATCAGGCAGGACAATATCAAACGATTAATTGCCTATTCATCCATTGCACACATTGGACTCATGAATGCTGCTTTGTTCCTTCATAATGGTTATGCTTACAACGGAGCCTTGTTGCAATTCTTCAACCATGGTATCAACATCATAGGACTATGGATTGTGGTAGATATTATTGAACAGCAAACCGGCATCCGCAAAATGAGCGAACTGGGTGGTTTGGCCCACCAGGCACCACGACTTGCTATTATGTTGGTGGTAGTTGCTTTGGCAAATATTGCATTGCCTCTCACCAACGCATTTGTGGGTGAGTTTCTCATGTTTACAGGCTTGTTTCAATACAATGTGTGGTACGCGGTTGTTGCAGGTATCAGCATCATTCTTGCAGCAGTATACACGCTGGGCATGATACAGAAAGTTTTGTATGGCGAAAAGAATGAACGGTTTGCAGTGAAAGACTTGATGCCCTTGCAATCGCTGGCATTGTTGCTGATTGTTGCCATGATTTTTATTGCAGGTGTTTTTCCAAAGCCTATGCTGGAACTGGGACAGGCAGGCGTGAAAGCGATTTCTGCGGTAGTAATGAAGTAAGTTGAAAAAGAATCTTTAATCATTTCGAACTGAAATTATGAACCTGATCATTTTTGGAGGATTGCTGGGAGTGCTCATGATGTTTGCAGGCATTTTGCTGAAAGACAAGCGGCAGGTAAGCATGGTGGCCCTTCTGTTAATGGTTGCATTGGCTGTGCTGAATGCATGGGAAATGAACCATGGGCCTGTTTTCCATGTCAACACTGCAGACATGCTGGCGACCTCCCGATTCAATCTTTTGCTCAATGAAATTATGCTTGGGGCATGTGTGATTTATTTCCTGCTTAGTGGTCGCGATATTGAAAAGGTTGGCAATTATGTGGCAGAGTACTATGCACTTATCTTCTTCATTTTTACAGGTGTAGGCATTGCAACAAGCTATACTAACCTCCTCATGCTTTTCCTGGGTATTGAAATCATTTCTATTCCGCTTTACATACTCACCGGCGCCGACAAACGCAACCTGAAAAGCGTAGAAGCTGCACTGAAATATTTCCTGATGGGCTCATTCAGTACAGGCATCATGCTCATGGGTATTGCACTCATTTATGGCGCAGGTGGTTCTTTCCTGCTCAGCAAGTTCAATCTTCAGTTCACACCAATCAGCTATAACCTTGTTGGAGGACTATTGCTGATATTGGTAAGTATGGCTTTCAAAGTAAGTGCTGTGCCCTTCCATTTCTGGACGCCTGATGTGTATGATGGCGCTCCCACCGTGTTCACATCCTTCATGGCTACCATTGTGAAAGTGGCCGCTTTTGTAGCATTCATCAAATTGTTCGAAGGGTCCTATGGCATCATACAGGAAAAGTGGCAACTCGTAATTTCCATCATCATTGCACTCACTCTATTGATTGGTAACATCACCGCAGTATTTCAGCAAAGTGTGAAGCGCATGCTTGCTTACAGTTCAATTGCGCAGGCAGGGTTCATGTTGTTTGCCTTGTTTGCATTCAACTTCTGGGCACGTGAAGGTATTGTGCTGTATGCTGCAGCGTATTCCTTAGCTACTATTGGCATGTTTGCAGTGTTGGCTCGTATGGAAGACTTTTCATTTGAAGGCTTCAATGGTTTTGCAAAGAAGGAACCGGTTGTAGCTTTTGCTGCCACCATATTTTTATTGAGCCTGGCTGGCATTCCGATTACTGCAGGGTTCTTCAGCAAATATTATATGGTGGCATCTGCACTTGCAGGTGGTGGCAAATACCTTTGGCTGCTGGTGCTGGCCATGCTTTGTGCATCTGTAAGCGTTTATTATTATTTCCGTGTCATTCAAGCCATGTATTTCAAAACAGGCGATGCGGTGGCTCACGCAGTAACTCCAGCATTCAAATATCTTCTGGTAGCTGTTGCGGCACTGGTTATCATTTTGGGAGTGATGCCGCAGGCTTTGCTCCAATACCTCTATTTCTGACAAGTGGCGGAAAATATTTCTGAAGGTGGCCGGAACTCCGGCCATTTTTCATTTGTGGCGGCTTCATTTTATCTGCTTCATTATCTGCGGTTGAAAGGGCTGATGTGGCACGCTATTTTGTTACCAATGGTATAGCCTGCTGGTGCTTAAAGTTTACCTTTAACCCATGCAAATTGGCGACTCAATTGCCCTGGCTTGGCAAACGGTGAAAATGAATAAACTGCGAACCGGTATTACGGTTGCAATTATTGCATTGGGTATTATGGCTTTAATTGGAATCATTACCGCCATTGCTGCCATGAACCAAAGCCTGCGTGAAAGTTTCAGTACGCTTGGCGCCAATGCCTTCAGTATTCGCTATCGTGAACGAAATTTCTTCATGGGCGGGGGCAACAGGAGGCAGGTAGAAAAAACTACCAAAGCAAGACAAAAAGAACGCCAGTCGAATACCGGAAGGATGATAAGCTATGAAGAGGCAATCGCCTTCAAAAAGGATTTCACCTATCCTTCGCTGGTAAGTGTTTCACTAAGAGGGAGCTTCAATGAAACAGTGCAATATATAACGAACGAAAAGGCGTTTAAGACCAATCCAAATGTCTCCTTTCTTGGGGGCGATGAAAATTATCTTGAGCTAAACGGGTACAAGCTTGCATTTGGGCGCAATTTTTCTGATAACGATGTTCAGAGCGGAAGAGCAGTGGTAATCATTGGCGATGAGGTTGTAAACAAGTGCTTTGGAGGTAATGCTCAAAAAGCACTTGACAAGATTGTGAAAATTGGCGACAGGCCTTACCTGGTAATTGGTGTGTTGAAGAAGAAAGGGGCCAGCGCTTTCATGAACCTCGACAATGTTGGCATCACCACTTACAACAATATCCGCCAGGTGGCGAGCAGTATCAACACTTTTAGTATAGGCGTGATGGTTGATGATTACAAATTGCTTGATCATGCAGTGGGTCAGGCCACAGGCATTTTCAGAAACATCAGAAAGCTTGACATCCGTGAAGCCGATAATTTCTATATCGACAAGAGCGATGCACTCGCTGAAAAGTTCATCAGTTTCCTGAGCGGCATTACCGGCTCAGCAGGTGTAATAGGCCTTATTACTTTGATAGGTGCTGCTATTGGTTTAATGAATATTATGCTGGTAGCAGTAACTGAAAGAACCAAGGAGGTGGGTCTTAGCAAAGCAATGGGGGCTACTCGCCGAAATATCAGGCAGCAATTCCTGTTTGAATCCATCATCATTAGTTTGCTGGGCGCAGGCTTTGGTATCGTCCTGGGAGTGCTGGTAGGAAACGTTTTCGGCATAATCCTCAAAACGGGTTTTGTAGTACCGTGGCTATGGGTATTGCTGGGGGTGGTAATCTGTTTCGTCACAGGTTTGCTGGCAGGGTTTTATCCTGCGAGCAAGGCAGCCAAGCTCGATCCTATAGTCGCACTTCGTTACGAGTAGCAGTCGCTTTTTTCAACTCCTGCATTTCATTTCACCTGTTGCTTCATAAACGCAAACATGGCATGCATGGTGGCTGCCATAGCCGGGGTGGAAAACTCATGTCCTTCAAGCTGGTATAAGGTATCCGCGTATGCAACTCCTGCTCTGGCCAAGGAAGCCTTTAACAGGGTGTAGTTGGAAACTGGAACCAACGGGTCTTGTGCGCCATATGCCATGAAAGTTGGCGGCACCGAAGCTTTAACCTGCAGTGCAGGGCTAAGGTTTTTGAACAGCAAAGAATCCTCATTATAAGTTTTGCCGATGTACAATTTGAACCAGGATTGGAAATAGGCGTTCTTTGCATAAAAATTATCTGTAAGGTCGGTTGGCCCTACAATGCTCGATACTGATTTGACTGTCTTGGCAGTGTCGTAATTGTAGGCATACAACAATGCAAGATGGGCGCCTGCGCTAATTCCGGCAAGACTTATTTTCTCAGAAACCATCCAATTAGCAGCATTTGATTTTACATAAGCAATCGCTTTTTTTATATCATTCATCTGCGCAGGATGCATAGTGGTTGATGTGCCGTCGGCAAGTGTGTAATTGATGGAAAGAAAAGCCATTTGCGGGTTGGCCGCCTGAATGGCCGTAACCAAACTGTTGATGTCCGATTTGTCGCCCGATATCCATCCGCCTCCATGCAGGAAAATTGTAACCTGTGTAGTAGATGCGTTTCTTCCGGAAGGCAGGTAAATGTCAGCGGTTTGGGCTGGCGCAGTTCCGTAATGCTGGTTCAATAATTGTGCAGCAGGAAGGCTGGCATCCACTGAATTCTTTTTGCATCCCATCGAGGCTGCAGCTAGTAGCAGGGATAGAAGACCAAGCGACTTCGTTATCTTGAAATGAAACCAGGATATAGTGGTGGAGTGAGGCATGAATTGGAAACGGATGGCTACGCAGGTTTGTTGCTTTTTGCCAGGTAAGGTTAATAAAAAATCCCGCCAATTACGGCGGGATTTTTTGTAAGATTCCGGAAGCGAATTAGTCCTTCGCAAAAGCATTGATGATTCTTTCCTGCAAATCGGCAAGGTGCATTTTTGTTGCGTTATCAGTAATAATGGGGGAGGCCGCTTTTATTTCTGACTGCAGGCTGCGCAATTGTGCTTTGACAACTGAAACCTGGTCAGAATTGCTGGAGCCGCCGCTGCCAATGGTAATAATGAAACTTCCTGCAGGTGGTTGTGAACCTGCAGGTGGTTTTACAATACTGATAAGCCTTGTAACATAATCTTTTTGCAAAGCCCTGCGGTAAATATCAATGGGTTGGCGGGCAGCCAATTCACTAAATATGCCTTTGCGCAGTTCAGTCATCATATCGCTGAATGTATATGCTTCGGCAGATTTTTCAGCTTCATAGCGCTGCAGTTTTGTTGCAGTGTTGCTACTCAGCAGGCTGCTTAGTGCCCTTGATTGTAAACCGGCAACTACTGTTTGAGGCGAAAGGTTTGTGAGGCTTGTTACTTTTTGGTCTATCACCCAGGTTGGTGTTTTGAAAACATTGTCCTGCAACCATTTCATGGCATCTTTCTGCTTGGCCTTGGGCGTGAAATCGTAAACAGCACCTGGTTGTTCTACTGTTTTTGGAGTGCGTTCAATGCCGCCAATATTCCTGCTCACATGCCCAATGTATCTGCCAAACTGGGTGGTAAGTTGGTTATACATCTGCTCAAGGTTATCAAAGCCATCATTGGCTTCCTTGGTCCACTCTGGAAGATTAGGTAAAATGCGCTGCAGGTTCTTAATGCCATAGCTGCTTGCTTTCATTGAATTGTCGCCAAGGTCTTCAGTCTGCGAACGTGGGTCATCTCCATAGCTTTCTCCATCGCCCCACCAATTACGCGGGTTTTTCAATTTTTCAATGGTGAGTTTGTTGAGCACTGGTTTGTCTTCTTCAGCAGTTTTTGTATTGGCATACCATCGATAGCCCCATTCAATGGCCCACATATCATAGTCGCCTATGCGTGGGAAAAGGCCCGTTTCTGTAATGTTATCTTCGGGCTGCGCTACATAGTTAAAGCGGGCATAGTCCATAATGGAAGGTGTGTGCCCGTTGGCTTCCACAAAATTCTTGTCACGCAGTTTTTCTACAGGGACGGTTGAGGAGGATCCAAAATTGTGGCGAAGTCCAAGTGTGTGGCCTACTTCGTGGCTGCTCACAAAACGGATGAGTTGACCCATCAGTTCATCATCAAAAGTCATTTTGCGAGAACGGGCATCAACTGCTGCTGTCTGAATCATATACCAATCATGCACCAGGCTCATAACGTTGTGATACCAATTGATATGGCTTTCCATGATTTCGCCACTGCGTGGGTCCTGAATGTTGGGCCCGCTGGCATTGGGAATATCAGAAGGTTTGTACACAATAGCTGAGTAACGGGCATCTTCAAGATTCCATGTTGAGTCTTCCTGGCGGGTAGGCGCCATTTTGGCCATGATGGCATTTTTGAACCCGGCTTTTTCAAATGCTTTCTGCCAGTCATTTACGCCTTGAATAAGATAGGGAACCCATTTCTTGGGGGTGGATGGGTCGATATAATAAACGATGGGCTTCTGCGGTTCTACCAGTTCACCGTTTTTATATTTTTCAACATCCTCAGGTTTAGGTTCCAGTCTCCAGCGGCGGGCTAGTGTTATGTCTTTTACGCCTTGTGGATTTGCGTCAAAATCAACATAGCTGGTGGAGAAGTATCCTACTCTTTCATCCCAGATTCTTGATTTCATGGGCAACTTTGGTAATAACACCAGCGAGTTGTTTAGTTCGTAAGTGGCAGGGTCGGTGCTCTGCTGCTGACCAAAGCCTTGGAAAGGAGTGGAGGATTGTGATGGTGTGCGGCCGTAGGTCTTTACAGTTTTGATGTTCAGGTTGCTGGGATAAGCATTTACACTTACGATGTATGACTTATCGCTCTGCACACTGCCCAGGCTGAAGGAACGTTTGTCGCCAGCATCAAAAAAAAGCAGGTCGTTGTCTGATGTAATGAGCGGGGTAATTTCAACTACTGAAGCTGTAGAGTCTTTGTTGTATGCTTTAATGTCAAAAGCATACACAATTGGTTGAATATTGGAATTCATCACGGAGCGATACATGCCACCGGTTGAGTCGCTTGCCCTTTCGCGAAAACTCATTTTGTTGATGAATACTTTGTCATCGGGCCCTTTTTCAAAGCGAAGAACACTTTCATTGACTACATCGCCTGCATAACCAGCAAAACCGGCACGAATGCCTGCTGCTCCTTTTGAAATGCGATTGACCAGCAGCATATCACGACCCAGCAAGGAATCAGGGATTTCGAGATAATACTTGTCATCCACAAAATGTACTTTGAAAAGACCATTCTGTGTTTTTGCTTTTTCAGTAATTACTTCTTTGTAAGGTTTTGTGCCTTTGGTTGGAGGTGTTGCGGGCTTATTGCCACCATTTCCACCGGGTTGTCCCTGGGTAGTTCCAGTTGTGGAGTTTGCGGTCCACCAGGTTTTCGGTCCTGGGCGGTAGCGCCCATAATCCCTGCCATAACCAGGGATGTACTGAGTAGTTTTAGATGAAGGCTTTTCATGTAGTAGGTATGAATTTTAAAAACAAAGACGCTGAAAGTAGCAAATTGTGTCAAAGAGGTAATTACAAAATTTACAAAGGGAATCATTTGAGGTACAAAGGTTTGCTGTTAATAGATTTCAGGATATGAATTCTAATGATGAACTTGTTTGACGCTAATTTGGCGTCTACACAGTAGGTAGCACAAAAAATGTTTTACCCTTGAGGCTTTTGTCAAAATAATCTATTGATACACCAAAAAAAAAGTGTAACAGGCCGCGGTGAATTTAATTTTTATGTACACTTGCTCCCCAATTGCTAACGATTTCCTAATCAAAGAATTTTAAACTAAAAACCAACAATCATGGCAGAGAACAAACCTACTGCAACTGTGGCCAAGGCTGCCACTTCTGTTCAGCCTAAAAAAGGCGGCAACGCTATCAGTCTTATTGCTCCCATTGCGTGCATCGTGGCTGGTTATGTTATTTGGCGTTTCGTTTTGGGCGACCCTTCCAACTTTTCGCAGCCCGATTTGAAAGGTGGATTCTGGCCTGACCACCGCGGACCTAAAGGAGCTTTCACCCGTGCTTACGAAGGTGGTATCATTGTACCCCTGCTGTTCGGATTGCACCTGATGGTTTGGACTTTTGCTATTGAACGTTTCCTTACTATTTCAAAAGCAACCGGTAAAGGTTCTACTGCCGAATTCATCCGCAAAGTTCAATATCACCTTGCAAACAAAAACCTGGATGCCGCATTCGGCGAATGCGATAAGCAAAAAGGAAGTGTAGGTAATGTAATGAAGGCTGGTCTGCGCAAATACAAAGAAATGATTGGCTTTGAAGGACTCGATACCGACCAGAAAGTTCTCGCTATTCAGAAGGAAGTAGAAGAAGCTACCGCACTGGAATTGCCTATGCTAGAGAAAAACCTGGTATTCCTTTCAACCATCACATCACTGGCTACCCTGGTAGCGTTGTTGGGTACGGTTATGGGTATGATCAGGTCGTTCGCCTCACTGGGTGAAGAAAGTGGTGGTGCCGCTGCCGCTGCCAACCTGGCTATTGGTATCTCAGAAGCCCTGTACAACACAGCCCTGGGTATTGCCACGTCAGCAGTTGCCATGGTGTTCTACAACATCTTCACCACTCGTATTGACTCCATTACTTTTGGTATCGATGAATCAGGCTTCACGCTTACTCAAAGCTTTGCTTCGCTCTACAAATAAGTATGGCGAAAAAAAGTTGCATTTCAATTATGGAAATGCTGTGGACGTGAATCTTATTAGTTAATTCATTGAACGAAACAATATGGGTAGGCCAAAAATTGCAAGAAAAAGTACCTGGGTGGATATGACCGCGTTTTGCGATGTGGCGTTTCTGCTTTTGTCCTTCTTCATCTTAACCACCAAGTTTAAAGCTCCTGAGGCTATCAGTGTGGTAACACCCAGCTCGGTTTCTTCTAAAACAGCTGAAGACCAGGATCAATGCCTTGTCACTATCAGCCCCGACGGAAGAGTGTTTATCTCATACTCGGAAGAAGAACGCAGGATGGAAGTTGTTGATGATTTGAATAAGCGCCTGAACCTCCAATTGTCTGAAGCTGATTTAAAAAAGGCATCAAAGGCTGAATTCTTTGCTTCCTCTCTTAGCACGCTTAAGTCTTTTGTAAACCTGCCGGCTGAGCAGCGCAATGGCAAATCCCTGCCTGGGATTCCTTGCGTCGACAGTACGCACAACGAGGTTACAGAGTGGATTGCTTCAACATCTTCGGTGTTTCTGGGCCAAAAGCTCAACCTGATGGTGAAAGGCGACAAGGACGTTCCATACCCGATTTTCAAGAATGTGATAGACGCATTCAAGAAAAACGACCAGATGAAGTTCCAGATCATTACCAACCAGGAACCAATTCCGGCGGGCTCACCATTGAGCGAAAAACAAAGAGCCGGGGAAAAACTGTCTGACTAAGGCAGCGGATTTATTAATTCTTAAAAACAATCAGCTATGGCAGATTTAGGAGAAGGCGGCGGCGGTGGTGGCCACAAAAAAGGACCCGGCGTCAAAAAGGGCAAAAAACTCAATACCAGGGTTGACCTTACTCCAATGGTTGACCTGGGATTCCTGTTGATTACCTTTTTCATCTTTACCACTACCATGAGCACACCTACGGTTATGAAGTTGTTCCTGCCAAAGGACACTGAAAAGCCGGAAGAGCAAAACAAAGCCAAAGAATCGGGTGCGCTTACGATAATGCTTGGCAAAGACAGGAACGTTTTTTACTACGAAGGTATCCTGGCAGATAATGGCTCTAATTTCAAGAGCACAGATTTCAAGGGTATTCGGGATGTCATTCTGAATAAGAAGAAAAACACCGATCCTAAAGACCTTGTGATAGTAATCAAGCCAAGTAAGGATTCCAAATTCCGCGATGTTGTGGATGCCCTGGATGAAATGACCATCAACGACGTAAAACGTTATGCCTTGGTGGATATTTCGGAGCCTGAGATGCAGTTGATAAATGCCACTCAGGGTGTAGCACCTGCAACTCCTCAACAATAAGTTGTGGAATAATTTGAATTCTGAATCTCATTAGCAAATACTTACCGCTATGATGGATGTAAACAAAATTTTGACCGCCGATTTCCTTGACATCCTTTTTGATGGCCGCAACAAGGAATACGGAGCATATGAATTGCGGAAATCATACAATAAGCGCCTTACCATTGCCATTACCGCAATGCTGATTATTGCGCTTATGATTTTCGTAGGCTCTGTTATTTCAAAAGAAGCTGCCAAGAATAAAAAGGCCCAGGCTGAAATTCAGGATGTGAAGTTGGAAGAAGTGAAGGATCAGCAAAAGAACGAGCCTCCTCCTCCGCCTCCTCCACCCAAACTTCCAGATCCGCCTAAAGTGGAAATTGCCAAGTTCACCCCGCCCAAAATTGTAAAGGACGAGGAAGTGAAGGAAGACGAAAAGCCACCAGAAATTGAAAAAATTGAAGAGGCTAAAATTGGTACCATTAACCAGGAAGGAACAAAAGATGAAGGCATTGTTGCTCCTCCTGTGGAATCAAAAGGTACTGGTGAAGTAGTGGCCCCTAAAGTGGTGGAAGAAGATTACGACAAGGTGTTCACCAAAGTGGAAAACCCTGCTGAATTTCCCGGAGGTCCCGATGCATGGCGTCGTTACCTCGAAAGAAACCTCCAGTATCCCGAATCCGCACAGGAAAACGGCACACAAGGTGTGGTAAAGGTTCAGTTCATTGTTGACCGCGAAGGAAACATCAGTGAAGTGCAGGCCCTGAATGACCCAGGCGACGGATTGGCTGAAGAAGCTGTTCGTATCATCAAAAAGGGTCCAAAGTGGAAACCTGCTGAACAAAACGGTCGTAAAGTTATCTACCGCCA
The DNA here is from genome assembly GCA_037443285.1 of Sphingobacteriales bacterium. Classification (GTDB taxonomy): domain Bacteria; phylum Bacteroidota; class Bacteroidia; order Chitinophagales; family Chitinophagaceae; genus Phnomibacter. The sequence goes on from JBBIOQ010000033.1 coordinate 32,273, forward strand.
CATCCAGGCAATTACTTTCAAACTCGAGTGATTATCCCTTCTGCCGCGAAGAAATTCAAGCCATCCGAAAGGATGGCTTTTTTTATGCCCCTACTTCATATTTTTTATGAAATAGTATTGGTTTTTTGTTATGGAATTGTTACAGAGGATGCGTCTTTTTATTAAAACTCACAACAATGAAAGACGCAAATGAACTGCTGACAACTGACCTTCTCGACATTCTTTTTGAAGGAAGGAACAAGATGTACGGAGCTTATGAATTGCGCAAACATTACAGCCGCCGATTAGCTGCTGCAGTCATTTCCATGCTATTCACCTGCTTCCTGATGGTTGCTGTCAACTATCTCTATAATAAGAATCAAAATGAAATTGTGCCACTGCAATTAGCAGGGCCTGTGCAGTTGGAGCAATACAAGGAACAGCCAAAAGAGTTGCCTATTCCTCCAAAGCCACCCATCGTGCAGCAACAAAAAATACAGACTGCACACCTGGCCAGTATTCTGATAGTTAAGAATGAAGAAGTGAATGCTGATGAAATGCCCCCGGAAGTTGAAGTGATTGACAAATCTAAAATAGGTTTGGTGAATATGGCAGGTGTTGAAGATGATGGAACACAAACACCTCCTGCTGAAGCACAAAGTGTTGGCAGCGTAATTGCGCCCAGAATTGTTGAGCCCGTTGATGAAACAGTCTTTTCAAAAGTTGAAAATCCAGCTGAATTTCCCGGTGGGGCAGAGGCATGGCGCAGGTACCTGGAGCGAAACCTTCGTTATCCTGCAGCAGCCCAGGAAAACGGTACCCAGGCAATTGTGCGTGTACAGTTTGTGGTTGACCGCGATGGAAACATTAGCGAAGTGCAGGCTTTGGACAATCCGGGTGATGGACTTGCAGAAGAAGCGGTAAGGATCATTAAGAGTGGACCAAGGTGGAAACCTGCTGAACAAAACGGCAGCAAGGTAATCTTCAGACACATTCAGTCTATCTCATTCAGGATTGAACAATAAAGAAAATTTTTCTGCTGCAGTCAAATCAACAAGAAAGCTGATTTCTATTTATGGATTCCTTGCTATTCCATCATCTCATTTACAAATTCACAGCCATGACCCAAAATTCAATAGCCTATCAGAATCAGCCGCTTGCCACATCGCCGTCTTTGAATGAAAAGCAATCGCCTTTGAATACTCGTTGTTACATTGAAACAGTTGTCGGTTTGACGCTTTCGGTGCTTCTGCTTTTTGGCTTTGCTGGTAATAGCCAGGAAAATGTAATGAAAGTGCATCGCAACAAGAATACAAACACTAACACTAACGGTATTCTGACACGACAACTCAATCATTTTGATGCCCGGGAACTTGGCACGTACAGCATATATTCTTATTCTGTAATTCTTGATGTTGAGAGTTTTCAATCGCAGAAAATGAAAGAGGCAAAAAAAACTTACAAACCCCGCAAGTCGATCAATAGCTCAGTTAATCAAACAATGTACGCTAGCGACAATGAAATCTATTTACACTTGACGCCTTCTCAAATGGAATATTTTTCAAGGGCCATGGTTACGGCGCTTGACAACAACACCCAGCTTACTTGTGAGTATATGCCTCCTGTAAAATCTGCTGCCGGAATGGGATCTGAAATAACAAAGTTTGCCTTAGCCGACAACCTACGTTTTCAATAGGATAACCTGGTTTTGCTATAATTATTATTCCCTTTTTCCTTGTGTGTTTTGAAGTCTGCCCGATTGTGGGCAGGCTTTTTGTTATTATGAGCCATCTTTGCAGTTGGTACAGAAAACAACAGGTTCAATGAATGCAGCAAACTGGATTGAAACAATTGTGGCGTTGTCAACTCCGCCCGGTGTTGGGGCATTAGGTGTTGTACGAATGAGCGGGCCACAGGCATTTGCCATTATCGATCGACTAATGCCAGGCAAAGGAATTTCAGACAAACCATCGCACACACTGCATGTTGGATGGCTTCAGCAAAACGGCATACCCCTTGACGAAGTAGTGGTAAGCCTATTCAGGTCTCCAAAAAGTTTTACCGGTGAGCATGTTATTGAAATTAGTTGCCATGGCTCTCCCTATATCCTTCAAAAGGTTTTGGATGCATGCATTGCAGAGGGTGCAAGGCTTGCTAAACCGGGCGAGTTCACCTTAAGGGCTTTCCTGAATGGAAAAATGGACCTGGCGCAGGCCGAAGCTGTAGCGGACGTTATTGCAAGTCATTCTGAAATGGCCCACCAAACGGCACTGAACCAAATGCGCGGCGGTTTCAGCAATGTGTTGAGTATCCTTAGAGAACAGCTGATAAAGTTTAGTGCCCTCATTGAACTTGAACTTGATTTCAGTACAGAAGATGTTGAATTTGCCGACAGAACTGCATTGTACCAACTTGTAAATACAATAGGCGAAACGGTAAAAAAGTTACTTGAAAGTTTCAGGCTTGGCAACGTAATAAAGCAGGGTGTAAATGTTGCCATTATTGGTAAGCCCAATGCGGGTAAGAGTACGTTGCTCAACACATTGCTCAATGAAAACCGTGCCATAGTCAGCGACATTGCCGGTACTACCCGGGATACGATTGAAGAAGTGTTGAATATAGATGGCATTCTATTCAGACTTATTGATACTGCAGGAATCAGGGAAAGTACGGATGTGATTGAATCAATTGGGGTGGAACGAAGCCTGGAAAAAATGCGGATGGCGGATATTGTGGTTTACCTTTTTGATGCCATGCAGGAAACAACCGTTCAACTGGCAGCAGCTGAAACCTTGCTGCGTGCCGAAACGAAACATTTTGTTCTTGTTGCCAACAAGTCAGATACATTAAGTGCAGCGCACCAGGAAGAACTTTCCTCAGGGCATGATGTGATTTTTCTTTCTGCCAAAACCGGCCATCATGTCGACCTGTTGAAAGAAAAACTTGTTGATGCCGTGCTTGATGAAAGCATCAGCAAGGAAAATACCATTGTAACCAATGCAAGGCACTTTGCAGCATTAAAAAAAGTGGCGGAAAGCATTGCCGATATCACTGCCGGTATGCAGCAAGGTTTGCCAGGCGACCTGCTTGCTCTTGACATCAGGCGCTGCCTGCATTACCTCGGAGAAATTACCGGCGCCATCACCAACGAAGACCAGCTTGATTACATCTTCAGTAAGTTTTGTATCGGAAAGTAAT
>JBBIOQ010000034.1:0-6527 GCA_037443285.1 Sphingobacteriales bacterium
ACTGCCCACGCAGAATCACTGTGCTTTTCAGCAGCGGCCAATAATGAATCTGCTCTTTTCTGAACATCAGCAGGTATATCGGGATATTGCGAAAATGCAGCTAATGAGGCTCCTGCAAACAGAAGCAAGGCGACTAATTTTTTCATAACGATTAGAATTCTAAAACTGTAACTCAAAATCAAACTTCACGATCCATACAAGACATCAACGCAAATCACCGGAGGAAGAAAGAGATGCAAACGCAACTCTTTCTTCCGGTTGAAATCGATTCTATTTGGTGGGGTCGAATGTGCCGCCCCAGTTGTTGTTTTGAACGAGGTTGGGATTATTTGTAATAGCCTGCATGGGTATTGGGAAGAAATAATAGGTAGGACTCCATGAAATTACTTTTGGATCCAACGATGTGGTTGAGTTTGTTACCAACGGGTTGTTGTTAACAGTAACAGTGAAGTATTTTACATACATCGAATCAAGGTTCTGCACATCGCGGTAGTATGGACTTGTCGGGTTGGCCAGGTCGGCTGCAGTAGGAATGCCGGTGCCGGTTTTCAATACAATCCTGATGCGGTTACGCTTCCATCCGTTCAGGGTTGACTCAACCAGTTTCCAACGGTACAAATCCCAGAAACGCTTGCCTTCAAAAGCAAATTCAATTTTCTTTTCGTTCAGTACTGCAGTGAAGAGTTCACTTTGCGACATGCCTGACTTCAAGCCATACAGTCCATCACTGCCTGCGGTGATACCCGCCCTCTTTCTTACTGCAATAAGGCCGGCATATGCATCATCAGCTGTTCCCAGTTTACCAATACCAACAGCACTCTCGGCCAGGTTCAGCAACACTTCGGCATAACGGATTTCCATCCAGTCGGTTCCGCAATACTGAGGATCTGAGTTAGTGAACGTGGCTTCGGAAATTGCCTTTCTGCAATAGAAACCTGTAGAAGTGGCTGAGGATTCAGTTGACTTGGAAGCAGTTTCGTAGTATGTCCAAAGCTTGTAATTGGTGTTGCCGTTGATGGGCCACCCGCAGCCGTTGTAACCAATGGTGGCATCAAAACGTGGGTCGCGGTTTTTGTAGAAAAGCTGGTCAGAATACGTGTAGGCGCTTGTTGGATCGCCAGGCATTTTGCCATCTTTCATGGGGTAGGCTTTCACCAGTTCCCATGATGGTTGGTTAGAGCCACCCGTTGTGCCCAAATATTTTGGACGGGTGGAGTTATCCCATGAGTTGTTTTTCTTCGTTTGGTCGCCGGTGGAAGTGTTGTAGCCGGTAACCATTACAGCCTCAGGGTTGTTTGCTTCTGTAAACCACATTTTCTGGTAGGAGGTGTTCAGCCCAAATCCGTTTGCATCCAGGATTTGCTTGGCCTGGAGGTTTGCATCGTAAGCGGCTTGCCACCTGCTGGTAAGATTGGTTGGGTTGAACATGGGGCTTGCGAAGTATAACAGAATCCTGCCCTTCAATGCTGCAGCAGCGCCACTTGTAATTCTACCCCAGGTTCCAGCGGCGGTCCATTTTCCTGGCAGATATGCAATGGCTGAATCGAGGTCTTTGGCCATTTGTGCAAAGCAATCACTGGTACTGTTGCGAGGCAGGAGTGCCGAGTCGCGGGCTGCCTGTCCTACACCGTTCAATGGCAGGAGTACGATGGGAACTCCACCATGAATCCTGACAATATCCCAGTAACGGAATGCCCTGAAGAATAATGCCTGGCCAATGAACTTGTTCCTCGTGGATGCTGGCAGTGGACTTGCTTTCATGGATTCAATGAAAACATTGAGTTGCCTGATTTTGCCCCAGTTTGTATTGGGCTGTGTATTGTTTGTATTCAGCGAAGTACCATAATCTTTGGGCTCGTTTGTTCCATAATTCACGGTGCCTTCAAAGAAGATATTTGTACTGGTATTCCACGACTCTTCCGACATCTGAGGCTGCACTCCACTCAGCACACTGCTGGTATTTTGGCCGCCCCATACAGGAAGGTTGTTGTCGTAAATGTTGTCCATGTTCAGCTGCACCAGGTTGGAGTCAGAAAACACCATTTCAGGGTCGAGCTTGGTTAAATCAGTTTTGTCGAGTGCCTTGTTGCAGGCGCCCAATGCCACCAACCCTGCCAATGCTATATATTTTATTGTGCGTTTCATTTTAATCACATTTTCATTTTACAGATTAAGATTCAAACCAAGCGAGAACGACCTGAGCGTTGGGAACACATCAAACGAACCGCTTCCGTTGTCTTTGTAGTCATAAGGATTGTAGAAGTTGATGGGGTTGGTTCCTACAATGTAGAACCTTGCTCCTTGCATCTTCAGGTTGTTCATGAAACGTTGGGGAACTGTATAAGAAAGGTTGAAGTTGGTGACGCGGAATGAGAAAGAACTCCTCCACCAGTAATCGGTAGCCAAATCATACGAGTATGTATAGTATGGCGCCGGATAGGCTGCGTTGGTATTGTTCGGAGTCCAGTGGTCGTTCCAGAAAGTCGGCCTGTTGGATGTAGAAGTAGCCACTTTCCTTGCAGCAGATTCTACCGAACCAACACCGCCCCAGTTCATACCCATCACTACATTCAGACTGATGGATTTGTAGCTGATACCCCAGTTGAGGCCCAGGCCATAGTGGTTTTCAGCATGCTGGTTCAGGTAGGTTTGGTCGGCAGAGGTGATGGTTCCATCAGGTGCGGCATATTTGCCATCGGAACCCTGCGGGCCTCTCACGTCTTCGAAATAAAGCATACCTGGTGCAGGAGCATTGCCAAACACTTTGTAGTTAGGATACAATTTCAGCCAGTTGTCTACATCAGCTTGTGTGCGGAACATACCAAGGCATTTGTACCCATAGAAGCCCTTGTCGCTTGATTTGCCAGTTGGGTCTTTAAATGTACCCTTATCCAAAGCTGCTACGTCGGTTATCAACACTTTGTTGTCGTTCCAGTTGAAGTTGGCAGTGACGTTATAGTTCCAGTCCTTATTGATTTTATCCTTCCATCCAACGGTGATTTCATATCCAAAGGTGTTGGCAGCACCAAAATTTTCCGAAGGAATGGGTGTACCAATAAGGATAGAAGGCGCTGTGGTAAGACTAGAAAGCATGTTGCGGCGGTAGTCGACAAATCCGTCCACACTTGCAGACAAGCGGTTGTTCAGGAATTTGGCATCGAGGCCAACGTTGTACTTGTCTACATCATCCCAATGTACATCGCGGTTGGCCATGTCGACATTGGTGACCACTGCCAGTCCACGATCACCGTTTCCACCAAATACGGCAGCCTTTCCGGTCTGAATAGCATAGCTTCTCAGCCATTGGTACGATTTGGTTGCATCCAATCCGAGAAAGCCGGCAGAACCGCGCAGTTTGAGGTAGTTCACAGTTTTTGAAAGACCCCTGAAGAATTTCTCTTCAGAAATTACCCAACCCAATGAACCGGATGGGAAATAACCCCACCTGTTTTCAGGAGCAAACCGAATACTTGCATCGGCCCTGAATTGCAGTTCTACCAGGTATTTGCTGGCATAGTTATAATTCAATCTTCCAATGTATGCAAGGCGTCCGCTTTCTGAAATAGTTTCAGAAGTTGTTTGCGTGCCAAGTGCAAAGTTCATGTTGTCGAGGCCGCCAATCACTACACCTTCAGCCATGCCTGATACACCATCCGTCATTGATTCACTCTGCTCATAGGAGAACAGTGCATTGATTTGGTGCTGACCGAAACGTTTGTCGTAGTTTATAGTACCATTGAGCTGGTAGTTATCCGTGTATTGAGGGTTCAAACGAACACGGTCACCATTGCTCAACAGGTAGGTAGCAGAAACCTGGTCACCATAAATGTGTTTGTTGCCGCCAATCATTTTAAACTGGTACACACTGTATTTGGTTCCGTATTGTTTGCCCCATGTATTATTCAGGTTGCGGTTGTAGTTAACCGAAGCACGGAGGCCTTTCAGGAATGGAAAATCATAAGAAAGTTGTCCCTGGAAGTTTACTCCATTGACTACAGATTGCGTGTAGTTATCTGATTGGTGAATAGCAAAATAGTGGTAGTTAGATACTGCACTGCTTCCGCCTGATGTACCTTGAATAAGTACAGGCAAGCCATTCACATAAGGCGGATTGAACTGAGGTGTTGTGAGCAGTGTTCTCCAGTCGTTGTTCAAGTCTTCACTACCCTGCTTGGAGAAGGTGTTCTTCTTGTCGGAGAGGTTAGCACTGAGTGAAAGACCCAGTTTCAAACCTGTAGCCAATTTGATATCTGAACTGGCCCTGAAGGAGTACCTGTTGAAACGGCTGCCATCAAAGTTGCTGTTTGCAGTGTTGTAGGTAAATCCGGCAAAGTAGGTAGCCTTTTCGGTACCGCCACTAATGTTCAAGGCCTGCCTCATTTCAAAGGCCTGCTGCCATGCCTGGCTCAGCCAATCGTAGTTGTGCGTTCTGAAATAATCGACTTCATCAGGAAAATAAAAATCAGATTTTGTTGAATCGAATTTTCCATACCTGATAGTGTTGTAATCATTGAGCAAAGTGGCCTGGTCGGCACCGGTCATCACTTTTGGCATGAAAGTGGCATCGGCAATTCCATAAGAAGAGCTGTAGCTGATTTGTGCAGTTCCTGACTTGCCACGCTTTGTTTTTACTAATACTACACCGTTTGAACCAAGTATGCCATAAATGGCTGCTGCTGCATCCTTCAACACCGAAACATTTTCAATTTCACTGGCATCCAGCATGTCAAAATCAGACTTGGTACGGAAGATGTCATCAATGATAAACAATGGTTCTTTTGAACCACCATCTTTGGAAAAGTATACAGGGTTTCTAATAGTAATGGTAGCGGGTTCACCGGGACGTGCATAGCCACCTGTAACACTCACACCGTTGATTTGTCCTTTGAGTGCTTCAGACAAGCTGCCCACCGGGATGTCTTCAATCTTTTTTATTTCCAGGGTTCCAACCGAACCAGTGAGATGGGCTTTCTTCTGTGTACCATAGCCCACAACAACCACTTCGTTCAGGTCGCTACCTGTGCTTTCAAGGCTGACATTCAGCGTTCCATCGCCCACTTTATCTTCAAAGAGCTTGTAGCCAACATAAGTGATGGTGATAATTGATTCGGAAGAAGGGGCTTTAATCCTGAAAGCACCCTGTAAATCAGTGACTGTGGATACAGTACTGTTTTTGATTTTCACTGTAGCTCCCGCAAGTGGTGCGTTTGTTTGTTTGTCCACTACCCTGCCAGTAACTGTTATTTCCTGAGCATAAAGGTTGAACGAAACGAAGAGCGCCAGTATTCCATTCATGAATGGAAGCAGCCATTTTAGTTTCATAAGCGCAATTTTTAGAATTATAAAATCCGGTTTTTGGTTAATCGTCAATGCAGGGGTGAAAGAACCGTATCACTGTGGAAAGGGAAATTGTATAAGTGTTGCGGCGGTTGTTATCCCTTTTCTTTGATGCGTTTTTGCCAAGCTTCGCCTTCCTTTTTCATGTCGTACCCTTCAGAAGAAAGGTAGTTGTTGATTCTCCCTTTGTATTTGCCAAACCACCAGTGTTTCTTGTCCGATGATTCAGCATCCATGGCATGTTCTCTTGCTTCTACCAACCATGCCATTATTTGCTTTTTTTGGGGTTCAGTTAGTTGAGGTAACATATCAAGGTAAGCATTGTATGTGAGCGGAAGAATGCCATAAGTCATGCCATCTTTCACTTTTACAATTTGTTCCTCATTGAGGAAACTTGACAAATTTTTAAGGAATTGTTTGTGCAGCTTATCGGTACTTGCTGTGGTAGCAGTCTCAATAGTTTTTGTTGCCGAATCAAGGGCTACTTTGTTACCGGCATTTTCGCGTTTTGCAACGGCAACAGCTGTATCGCGTTGTGTGTAAACAGTATTCAGATCCCGGTATTGCGATGAAATTAAATCCCTGACCTGTAAAGCCTTTACCGAATCTTTGATATTAAGAGTGGCAACAATTTTGTCGGCACGTGCATTGATGGTTTTTGTGTAGCTGGAGGTATCATTTTTGGCAGGAGCAACATTCTGTGAAGATGCAAAAGCAGAAAACAATATAACCCCGGCAATCACCAGGTAGAGGTATTTCATACAGCAACAATTAATAAACTGATAACAAAGCTATATCCGTTCAGACCCTATACTGTCCTGAACTGTCCTGAAATGAACTGCCTATTTACGGAATCGATTGCGCCAGCCTTAGAATGGCTGGTTTGCAATGCTGAAACATTGCTTTAAAATGGTAAGCTTATTGATGAAAATACCTCACAAATGGAGTGAACTTATACATTATTGCACTATCAACTGAACAGAAGCGCCCAGCAATCCGGGTGATGAAGTTTCAAGAGTGATAACGCCCTTGTTTTGCCCTGCTCCTATTATTGCCAGGCATTTACCATGAAATGCCTTGCGCTTATTTGTTTTGAATGATTCCATGCTGACTGGATCGCCATTATCCACACCTAGCAATATGCCCGGCCCTTTGATGACAAACTTCACTTCATTATCTGCATCTGGAAC
>JBBIOQ010000034.1:6627-34658 GCA_037443285.1 Sphingobacteriales bacterium
ACTCCCAATGATTTTCCATTCAGGAATAGTTCCACCTCATCCGCAGTGTTGTAGTATGCACACACATCCACTATTTGGCCAGGCTTCCAGTTCCAATGTGGAAACAGGTGCAGCACCGGCTTGTTGGTCCACTCACTTTGATAGAGATAGTAAGTGTTTTTAGGAAAGCCAGCCAAATCGATGATGCCGTAGTATGAACTGCGTGATGGCCATTCATAAGGAACAGGTTCGCCGAGGAAATCAAAACCACTCCACACAAATAAACCTGCTATGTGTTGTTGATTCTTCACTGCATTCCAACTTGCTTCATGCGAAGCACCCCAGTATGCATACACATGGTCGAAGGAAGAAACGGTATGCTCTGCATTGCCCCCTGCAAATGGTTTCGAATCCGGTGGCCACAATCGCATGCTATCAGATGGAAAATCATAATAGTCGCGAGTGGCTAAGGCCGATGCTGTTTCTGTTGCAATGAATTTCTGCCCTGGAAACCGCTTGGGCAAATCCGGATAGTCCTTCATTTTGTAGTTGAATCCAAGAACATCCAGCGCACCTGATTGATAAATGAAATTTTTCTCCGGAATATTTTCGGTCAATGCACAGGTTACAGGGCGGGTATTGTCCTCGCTTTTGACAATATCAACTAACGCTTTGGCAATGCGTGTTCCAGAAGAATCGAACTGCTCACGAATTTCATTGCCTATGCTCCACATGAAAACACTGGGATGATTTCGGTCGCGTTTCATCATGTCCTGAAGGTCACGCTGGTGCCATTCTTCAAACTGCACATGATAGTCCGCTTTGTTCTTCTTCTTGTTCCACATGTCAAAGGCTTCATCGAGCACCAGGAAGCCCATCTTATCACACAGGTCGAGCAGTTCTGTTGCAGGCGGGTTGTGTGCTGTTCGGATAGCGTTGCACCCCATTGCCTTCAGCAGTTGCAATTGTCGCTCAATGGCACGCACGTTGACAGCAGCACCCAATGCGCCAAGATCATGGTGATTGCACACGCCTAATATTTTCAAAGGCTCGTTATTCAAAAAGAATCCTTTGGCTGCATCGAAATAAAAACTGCGAATGCCGAATGAAGTTTCGTAAGTATCAACCAATTTATTGCCAACCAAAATATTCACCACTGCTTTGTATTGATATGGCTTGCTTACCGACCAAAGATTTGGATGCTCCACGTAAAGCATGGCACTATCTCCTATTATATTTCCACCATTGATTCCATCTTCTTTGATACGCTCCTTCTTCGTAATGAGCATTCCCTTTTTGTCATACAAAACATACTGCACCTTCAGAGATTTCGACACTCCGCTTTCATTAATGATTTTGGTCTTAATGAGCACGCCGGCCTTATCTATTTTCACCTCCGGGGTGGTAACAAATACGCCCCACTGGTCCACTGCAATTTTATCAGTAGCGGTCAGATACACTTTCCGGTAAATGCCGGAGCCTGTATACCAACGTGAATCAGGCTGATCTGAATTATCAACACGAACAGCGATAACATTTTTTGTATTTCCAAAGTGCAGGTAAGTGCTCATCTCGTACCTGAAAGAAATATAGCCATTCGGGCGCTTGCCCAGGTAATGGCCGTTTACCCAAACTTCGCTGTTCTTGTAAATGCCATCGAAATTGATATAGACCAGTTTGCCTTGCAGTGTTTGCGGCAGTGTGAATGTTTTTCTGTACCAGCCAATGCCGGCGGGCAATGCACCTTCGTTGAACGTTGTGGAATTTTGTTCACTGAAATTTCCCTCGATGCTCCAGTCGTGCGGCAATTCAAGTTTGCGCCACGAAGCATCATCGTAAGCTGGTGACGATGCCAACGAATCTTTTCCCAAACTGAATTTCCAATTATTGTTGAAGGGAATATTGCTTCGCTGCGCCAATGCAATGACACCCGGCATCACCAGGCAAATACTGAAAACTATTTTGAAATAACACTTCATGATCGTTTGAGAATACCGGTTGGAGAAATGCTGCATTTGAGTTACTTACTTTCAACAAAATGAACGGAACTCTTTCCCAGATCCCGAGATGTAGCTACCGCAATGCCACGCTGATCTTTCTTGTTCACTGCATTGTAAAAGTGGTACACGACTCCATCATGTTTCACAACACAAGATTTGTGCGCATACAATTCATCAAATGGTTCTGATGATTCAACAAGATTTTCACCTGTCCAGTCGGTCCAGTTTATCAAATCATAGGAACACGCAAACCGGTTGAACGCCCCTTTCCTGTCCTGCCAGAATGCCCCGAAATAGAACATCACCCACAAGTCGTCAATCTTCTGAACATTCGGGTCGCCGGTAATGCCGACTGGATGATGAACCACCGGTTCAGAATTAAATCTTTTCCAGTTTACCATATCATCACTCACGGCCATTCCAATGCGCTCAAACCATCTTGTTTTTTTGTTGTCTTTTGCCGTGTCGCCATTTGCGTTGTAGTACATCACGAATGGATGGCCGGTGGTTTTATTTTTATCCCAAATGACGGTACTCTTAAACTGCTTTTTGTTTTCCCACCAGCGGACATCGGCATCCTGCGAAGTAAAAATGGGTTTGGGTAGCCGGCTCCATTCATGTGCTTTGATTGGGTTTTCTGTAGTGTAAGCTATCCCTAACGAAAGTTGACCTGCTTCGTAGCCTCTTGCATTGCCGCCAAAATAACTCATCCAGTATTTTCCATCATATTGCTGCAACGTATAACTGCCGTTCCATTTAGTGTCCACCAGTGCAACGTAACCTGCATTCTGACTGGCATCCCAGCGTGTGGTGTCTTCTGCAAATGAAAGCAGCTTGCCCAATGTTTCCCACTGCAAAAGGTTCCTGCTTTTTGCCAGCCATGTTTCATAGCCACGGCCATTGAAAACGATGTACGACATGTACCAATTCTTTCCCTTCCTGAATACAGCGGGGCAATCCACTTTCAGCGTATCGCTGGCAGGCACAATCACCAATCCATATTTGAAAGGCGTTTTCACTTCGTTATAAATCTCCTGCATTGTTGCATCACTCACTTTGGCAGAGGTGTTCTGCGCTTTCATCCCAATGGAAACAAGCGTAACCAAAATGGCTATTAATATTACTCTTCGAATAACCATATTCAAATCCATTTACAAAATCAATACAAGACCTACTCTCCCAATTGCACCATAGCTTTTATCACGCCTGTTTCGGGTTTCAGCCAGGATGCAAATTCATCCTTCACTTCGTCAAATCGCACCCGGTGTGTGATGTAATTGGCAGGATTCACCAGTGCCTTCTTCATGCTGTGAATGACATGCTCGAAATCGGCACGGGTGGCATTGCGGCTGCTCATGAGTGTGCCTTCGCGTTTGTGAAATTCAGGATGGCTCACCGTGATTTCACCCTTTTGCAATCCCACCAGCACATACCGTGCACCATGCGCCATGAATTGAAATGAATTGTTGATGGCTTTCAGGCTTCCGGTGGCATCAATCACCACTGTTGGCATGTCACCGTTGGTAATCGTTTTCAATTGCTCCATTGAATCCTGTGTTATTGGGTTGATGGTGTAAGGTACCTGCAAGTGATCCCGACAGAACGCCAAGCGGCCTTCGTTGATGTCCATTACAATCACATTACCTCCTGCTATCCGTGCAAATTCAGCAATGCCCAACCCGATTGGACCTGCCCCCACCACCAAAACAAATTCTCCCGGCAGCACACCGGCACGGCGCACTCCATGCGCACCAATGGCCAATGGTTCTACCAGGCTGAGTTCATCATAGCTCAGGCCTTCGCCATGCAGCAAGGAATAAGAAGGAACAGAAAGATAATCGGCAAAACCACCATCAATATGCACGCCGCACACTTTGATATTGGCACAACAATTTTCCAAACCCGATCGGCATGCAATGCATTTTCCACAATAGAAATACGGAATAAAACTTACCCTTTCACCAATTTCGAAACCTGGCGCATCATCCGCGGCTACCAAATCACCTGCAAGTTCATGACCCAAAACGCGGGGATAAGAAAAATAGGGCTGCGTGCCTTCGAATGCATGCAGGTCCGTACCGCAAATACCGATGCGTTTGATTTTAATGATAGCCTGACCCGGTTGCAGCAAAGGCTCTGCACGCTGCTCATAGCTGAAGGTTCCGGGTTCAACACAAACCAATGTTTTCATGCTCAAATAATTTTTAGTTTTTTTTCATTGCACATCCAGTGTATTCACACTCAGATTTTCAGCATCGGGGGATTTTAGCCTGACGATGTAATGTCCTGCATTAATCATGCTACCTGTATTGCTCACAATGTAATTCGATTTGCCTGGCCGGGTAGGTGTAAACTCTACTTTTTCTTCCTTCATAAGCGTACCATCAGCCATCAGGAATTGCAAAGTGCCATGCAATGATTTACTGTTTGCATTGTTGTAAGCAACAGTCAGCGAATACATGTCTGCAACACCGGTTGTAATATTCCATTCAATAGCATTTTCTCGAGATGCTTTCTCAAATATTATCCTGTCCTTTCCATCCACCTGTCCCTTTACCACACCTGCGCCAAACCATTTTGCCTGTACGACTTTGTAGCTTGTAACCGGTTTCAGATCGTAGGCAGGTTCCATGTTGCTTGCAGGAACCATAGCAAGCAAGAGATTTGAGCTGTTCCATTCAAACTGCTCCCCTTTTTGGAATCGTTTTTTAAACACAAGCAATTTGCTAGCATCGCCCAATTCAACGTAGGTGCTTGTATTCGAAAATCCTTTTAAATACGAAGCATGGATCGATGTAATGCTATCCAGGGCCAACAACATATCTGCATCATCATTCACCTGCAAGGCTTGGTTTGCATTAGTCGATGGATGCTCAACAGCATTATATTGCAACCATTGCGCCCCATAAAAATCAGGGGGAAGGGCGCTGAATATTTTTTCTGACCCTTGTTGCAGCGTATCACCGGTATTCAGCCAATCATGGATGGTGATTCTATGGGTGTTTCCCAGCAAGGTTGCAAGTGGCTGTGGCGATGAAGCAACTGTGGCCAACTTATCGGTTGTTGCAATGGCAATGCCTGAAATCACAGCCTGCCCTGCTTCAATCTTTGGAAATGAAATAGTGAGTAACCCTCCATGAACAACTACCTTGATTGTTCTCTTCAAAGCAACATCATGACCGACTTCTTTCCACAGGTCGAGATTTCTGATATAGGTTTTCCCATTCACTGCTACATCAAACAGGCGAAATCCGCCGGCGTTTAAGCCGCCACCTGTTCCCCACCAGGGTTCCATGAAATACAACTCCACCAGGTATTCGCCATCCTTCACAGGAAATTGATATTGCAATTGTTGCCTGCCATAACGAAATGTTTGAAATAATTTCCAATCCCTTGTGCCTAGCACCGGATCATTGGTGCTGCGCTGACTTGCAAAAAAAACAGGCATATCCGGCATGGGCGAAGTCCATGACGTTGAGCCCCATGTTTTGCTTTGCTTCCGCTCCCTGTCTGCCATCCACACATTCCCATTTACATCCTTGTATGCAGCACCACCGCAGTTCACCCGGTAGAGGTATTGATAATTGGATTGTGGCTTTGTAATGTTCTTCGCATTACTGTTCAATACATCGAAATGCGGAGCTTTATCCAAATGATTCAACACAATGCAGTCATGCGCCACTTCCTTTCCGTTTACATATCCCAATGCATACAGGATGTTATATTTAATGGCGACACTGTCCCACTGAAAATGTGTGCCGATTGCTCCCTTCTTTTTCCTTCCCAACGAATTTGTTCTCACATCATTGAACAATTCCACTTCATCACAATTGGAATAAACAATGAGGTTATTCTTCATACCGGGTTTTGTCCACCTGTCGGGCCATGTATGAGAAACGATGTACACCATTGGCTCCTTTTCTTTCGGCGCATAGTTGGAGCGATACATGTAGAACGCATCGAGCGGTTCTTCCCATGGCGTTAGCAGTCCCTTGTAGTTCACAGGACCAATGCGGTCAATGGCGCGAAAGCCTTCGCCGCCCTGCACCCTGCCAGGGTTGTCGTGCGAAGTAAGCAACCACATGAAATGCCCGGCCACACTGTCTTTTACTGATTCAGCCAATCTCAATTTCATTTCCATCAGTTGCGTCATGCGGTCTTCGCTGTATGCCGCATTTTGCACGAAGCCGGCTTCACTGTGTAAATCCAATGTGCGCCATGCACCATACTCACCTACCAGGATTTGCCGCTTCAAATCTTCCCCATAGGTGGCCGGATTTCCACCATAAGTGCCAGTCCAGTTTTGCGGCACATCCCAATCCGTTCCGCTGCCACCATTGCAGGTGGTAATCAAACGCTGCGATGATGCTGTTGGGTCGAGCGAACGTATGAGTTCGGTACATTCAAGTGCAAAGTCGGCCGGTAGTTTGCTTTCATTCTGTAAGCCATATAAAACCAGCGACGGAGAATTGCGGCGTTCCTTCACCCAATCTGTAAGCAGTTGTTTGAAGTTGTTTCTAAACTCCCGCGAATCATACCACACATGAGCACTTAATTGTGTCCACCAAAGTATCCCCAAACTGTCGAGCAGATTTTGATAACGCAGGTTGTGAGGATGGTGCGCATCGCGGAAAGCATTGAAGCCAGCAGCTTTCACCTGCATCACCCTGGCCCTTATTTCTTCGCTGCTGAATGCATGACTGCTGCCCAGCAAATGTTCGTATTCAGCAATGCCGTTGATGAAAACCGGTTTGCCATTCAACAAAAACTGATGCGTACTGTTTGGGTTTCCCATTTGCCAGGAAATGGTGCGAATTCCGAATGCCGTTGTAATCCTGTCGATTACTACATCATTTTGTTTCACTTCAGAAACAAGGCTATACAAATAGGGGTCTTCAATATTCCAAAGCCTCGGACGATACATTGCAGGTAAAGATTGTGCAACAGTGTGCATGGATCCTGCATTCAATTCCTGTTTTGAAAAAGACTCAGTCACCAATTTTCCCTGGTGATCCAATAACATGGAATGCACTGTGAACTGAACCGCTTTATCGTTGTAGTTTTTTATTTCAGTAGCTACAAAAACCTGTGCCGATTTTTCTGTTGCCGTGGTATCATTCCATACATGCACACCAAACGGTTCAATGCGCAAGGAATTGGTGACAATCAAATGCACCGGCCGGAAAATGCCCATTGGCTGTGAACCCTCGCTAAATCCCCTTTCATCAGAACAACCTCCACATACCCATGGAAGATCTTTGATACCGGCAGGATGGTCAGCACGCACAGCAATAATGTTCGTTTTGCCAGCCTGGATGTAATTGGTAACATCAATGGTGAACGTGGTTCGGCCTCCTGGGTGATAGCTAACTTTACTGCCATTCAACCAAACTGTAGCATAAGAGCCAACCCCTTCGAAAAAAAAGAAATAACGTTTGCCGGGTTCCTTTTTTTCTAAACTGAAATTTTTTCTATACCACGCATATCCATGACGGTTGCCATGAAGTTTGCGTCTGTATCCTTCATAAGCGTCCCAGTTGTGCGGCACATCCACCACCATCCAGGCAGCATCGTTGAATCCCTGCTTTTCAAATCCAGCATAGAGATTTTGATTGGTATCATTGGCTGTTGTTCGCCAACTTTTGTCCAGTGAAATGTCTAGTCTTGTTCCCTGTTGCGCAAACAAAGAATCAGCAGCAACTACGAGGAACAATACATGTGGCAACAGTTTATAAAACACCCTGAGTAGGCAGGCATCAACATTGAAGAAACTCAGACGATTCGAAAAGCGATTGAAATAATATTTATTGGAAAGTGAACTCATTTTATAATTTCCAGGTTTCCATTCATCCTGTAGGCTTTGCCTTTTTCTGTGTTCAATTCAAATACTTTTCTGTTGTATCGCAACACAGCTTTCATCCCGGCAAGTGAATGAACTGTCAGCATTTCCAGTTTGCCGTTACTCCATTTCAAATCAACCACAAAACCACCCCTTGCGCAAAGGCCTTTTACTTCACCATTAGCTAATGCTGTAGGCAAAGCAGGCAGCACATCAATGTATTGCGTGTGGCTCTGCAGCAGCATTTCACCAATACCTGCCGCACCGCCGAAGTTGCCGTCGATCTGAAAAGGAGGATGCGCATCAAACAGGTTCACATAAGAACCAGCACCAAATTTTTCAGCAGGGCTGAGCAGCATTTGTACCAGTTTATAAGCATGATCTCCATCTTTGAAACGAGCCCACAGGTTTATTTTCCAGCCGAGGCTCCAGCCGGTAGCTGCATCTCCGCGAAACAACAACGATTGCCTTACTGCTTTCATCAGTGAGTCTGTTTCATCCCAGTTGATTTCATGCCCCGGATAAACTGCCCACAAATGTGATACATGGCGATGCTTGTTGTTGGGGTCATCCACATCCTGCATCCACTCCTGTAACTGTCCGTATTTCCCAATTTGGTTTGGAGCAATCCTTGCAACTTTTTCTTTAAGGCTGTCAAGTAATGCATTGTGTGTATGCAATATTTCACCGGCAGCAATGGTTGCCCTGAATAGCGAACGAATGATTTGGTGATCCATGGTGGGGCCTGCTACCAAACCTCCCTGCTCCGGCGAGTTGGAAGGCGTACTGATCAGCCATCCTGTTTTTGGATCCACTATCAAAAAACTATTGAAGAAACGGGCAGCCTCTTTCATCACAGGGTATGCACGGTCCTGCAGAAACTTCTTGTCTTGTGTAAACAAATAATGCTCCCACAAATGATGGCTGAGCCATGCGCCACCTGATACCCAAATACCGTGATTGGCAGCGTTGATGGGCGCTGTGCCCCTCCACTCATCCGTGTTGTGATGCAATACCCAACCAGGAGCATTATAATAATCTTTCGCTGTTTCCCTGCCCGATTGCGAAAGCTCCTCAATCATTTTAAACAATGGTTCGTGCATGGGAGAAAGATTGAGCAACTCCGCAGGCCAGTAGTTCATCTCTGCATTAATGTTTGTGGTGTACTTGCTGCCCCACGGCGGATTCAGCAAATCATTCCAAATACCTTGCAAGTTGGCAGGTCTTGTACCGGGGCGTGAACTGGATATGAGCAGGTAACGGCCGTATTGCATGTACAGCGCAGCAAACGGTGCATCATTTGACGAAGAGAATTTCTCGATGCGTTCATCAGTCGGCAGTTTTTCATTTTCACTGCTACCCAGGTTTATTGAGAAGCGATTGAAATATTGCTGATACTCTTTTACATGTGCTCCCCTCACTTGTTCCAAAGATTTCAACTGATTTTTTTTCATCATTGAGCCACAGAGTGCTGACGGATTCCCCGAAACATCCTTGTAGTTTTTGTAGTTGGTAGCTGCTACCAGGTACAGCGTTGCAGCATCGGCATTTGAAACTACAATACTGTCGCCCTGCACGGTTACACTTCCTTTTACCGCATTTATGCGCAGCCAGCTTTCGCCAAACAATGCACCGTTGCGCACTTTCACCAACAGCGCTATGGTGTTTGCATCTATTCGCTTTACCCGGAATTCTTTGTGCGGGCTGCTCATTCTTGCACTGAAACTCACACTGCCGGGTATGTTTGCATTCAAACCAATTACAATCGCATTATCAGGCGCACTTGCAAAGTATTCACGACTGTAATGAATGTCATTGATAGTGTATTGGGTTTGAACAATTGCTTTGCTCAAATCCAATGAACGCTTGTAATCAGTCACGTTATTGCCTGCAGCAAAATGCAAGTACAAATCACCAAACGGCTGGTAATCGGCCTGGTAGTGCGGTACTGCAGGTGGCTCATCGTTCTGCACAAAATATTTCCATTGTCCATTTAGTGAGAGCTTCTGGTTCTCGTCCATGCCTTCAGGATACAAACCAATATGTTTCGAAGTGTCTTTGTATCCCTGCAATCCGCCTTTGTCGTTGAAATTAAGTACCTGTATGGCTATCATGTTTTTTCCTGCATGCAGCACAGCAGCAGGTATGGTGTATTTGCGGGGATCAGTTCCTTCCATGCTGCCCACCAACTTTCCATTCATGTACGTAAAATCCAAATCACGAATGCGGTTCAAGTCAAGCACCATATTCTTTCCGGCCCAGGACCTAGGCAATTCAAAACTTGTCCTGAACCACAATGCCCCGTCAAGCCCATCAAGCCCCACCGATTCCCAACCATCAAATGCCGGGACCTGAATTCTTTTCCATTTGCTATCATCAAACTTTTCAGCAGCGGCATTCCCTTTTATGCCCTTTCCTTCACGCATGGCAGCCACCCATGCGGCTCTGTTGCCTTCATCACTCTTCGTGCCCATGAAATGCTGCTCCGCCAATTGGTCTGCCTCCTGTTGCTTTCCTTCAAACAGCAACTGTCTTATTTGCGGCAAATATTCGTAAGCACCTTTGCGGTTGTAATCGCGTGGTTCACCGGTCCACAAAGTCTCTTCGTTAAATTGAATGCGGTCAGTTTCCACGCCACCAAAAACCATAGCGCCCAGCCTGCCATTGCCAATCGGCAATGCATCCGTCCATTTAACTGCAGGCCTTGTGTACCAAAGATTCAGCTGTTGCTGCCCAAAGGTGGAAGCATAAACTGCACACAAAAGAAACGTCATCATTTTGAGGCCAATTATTTTGTAACCAGCCATCCTTCCTTTTATCATCTTGTGTTGTGTCACTCTCTTCAACATTTTGTTCTTTAATCAACTTTTATTTCGTCCTGCACAACATCATCTTTCACAACCGGCCTTTTCACCTGTACAAAGTTGTTCCCCTTCAACAATACATTTTTAGTGGATGCTCCTTTCACCTGCAAATACACATCCGTTCCCTTCACAGGATTTGCATTATACAAAAACACATCCTGAACATTCAGCAAATCAATGGTTGGTTTTCCTTCAACAGGCTTCAGTGTTTTAAAACCATCCAGGGTTAATCCCTGTACATTTTCAGCCATCAGCGATGCGCCTTGCTTTGTAGTAATACGCACATTATGCAGTTCTATGTTCTTCGCTTGTTTGATGGTGGCGCCACGTTCAGCATCAAACTGAATGTCGTTGAAGGTGATATCCTCCGCCGGCATCTCTGAAATGCCATTTATATAAATGGCTTCCTTTGTTTGGGCTGTAATGTTGCTCAGGTGAATATTTCTGAATTGTGGTGTCCTCTCCGACACGGGTTCAGGATTGGTTTTTGCATATTGCATGTCGAGCACAATGGCTTGCTCCCTGATATTTTTCATCACAACATTGCTCACCCTTATTTCTTCCACCACACCACCACGGCCACGTGCCGTTTTAATTCTAATACCCCTATCGGTGCCATCGAAGATGCAATTCGAAATCGAAATCTTTCGCACATCGCCGCTCATTTCACTGCCAATTACTAGGCCTCCATGTCCCGCAAGCATGGTACAGTTGGTGATGGTATAATTTTCGGCAGGCATGGCTTTAGTTCTGCCCGGCACATCCTTACCAGATTTGATGGTGATGCAATCATCGCCAACGCTGATGTGGCAATCGGAAATATGCACATACTTACAACTCTCGGGGTTGATGCCATCTGTATTCGGTGAATGCGGATTGTTGATGGTAACGCCATGAACGGTTACATTCTCGCAGAACTCCGGGTTCACCGTCCAAAATGGCGAGTTCACAATGGTGATGCCTTCCACCAACACATTTTTACTGTACATCGGTTGTATGAACGGAGGCCGCAGGAAACCACGCTTCATCTGTGCAGGGTCATCCGGTAGCAAAATGTTTTTGTTTAGACTGTCGAACAAATACTGCCATTTGCTGCGTGGTTGTCCTGCTTTGTAGCCTTCCACAAAATCCCACCATTTCTTACCATGACCATCGACCACGCCTCTCCCTTTAATTGTTATGTTTTCTGCATTGAAAGCATAAAACAACGGTGAGAAACTGAACACATCCACGCCTTCGTAACGCGATTCAACAAAAGGCAGGTAATCATCAAAATTGTCGCTGAAGTGAAGTTCAGCACCGGCATCAATCAACATCGTGATGTTGCTTTTGAGATAAATAGCCCCCGTGAGGTATTTGCCTGCCGGAAAATACACGGTTCCACCTCCTTGCTTTGATGCAGCATTGATGGCCGCTGCTATAGCTTTTGTTGCAAGTTGGGTACTGTCGTTCCTGGCTCCATATTGCATCACGTTGAAATACGATTGTGAATACGATTCAACACTAAGCATGCAACAAAGCATTAGGATTGAGACCATTTGCAGCAATACGAACTGAATAAGAGACCTTTTCATTTTTTCATCGATTTATTCAAACAGCCAATCCAGTTCCTGCTTCACTCCACCAGATACAAGGCCTGCATCATACACAGGGAATGGCACGGCCTCGTCTACAAATCCCAACACCAGGCAGATGCCTTTGCCAATTGTGAGAGTGTTGCTGCCCGGCTTGAATGTAAAAGTGTGAATATTCACTGGTGGCATACCGGAAATAATGATTGCATTCCTGATTTTTGGTTCGGCCTGGCCATAGTCATTGGCGCTTGCATCGATTTCCAATTGGGGTGCCTGCAAAAACCGCGGTTCTTTGGAATTAAAATATCCCACAACAACTTTTACCGGCTTTTCATTGCTAAAACGAAGTGTTGTTCCTTCCTGTATTTGCTGCACCCTCGAAAGTTTCAGCCCATGCAATGCTTTCAATTCTTCTGCATAGTTCTTAATGTAAGTGGCAGTATCTGTAAACAATTCCTTTCCTGTGGCAATTTCATAGTAAGCAGCCGGTTTTGAATCAAGTATTACATTGGCATTTTGCAAAGGAATTCGCTGAACTACAGCATTGCTTTTTAATGGCGATTTCAATGAATCGATATGCCTGCGAAAATTGCTGAGTTCGCGGGTGTAGAATGGAAGCAATTCCTGCCATGTTTTGTTCTTCCCATCATCGCCGCCAACCGGAATCTTACGCTGCTGCGTTTGCATGCTGTTGGCATACAGGTAGGTGTCTTTTGTAAGTTCTACAAGTTGATTATAATACTGAACACTACTATCGAGGTGCAGGTAGGCCGTATCAAGGTCCTTAATGTCATTGGAATATTTGTATCGCAACACTTTCAATGCCGCATTGGCCTTTTCAGCAAAATGGTAGGCCAACGCTCGGTAGATATACATATCATTGCGCAGGTGCAGAAATTCATCGTTGTTTTTTGTGATTGCGTTTGCTGCTTTTTCAATAGCCGCCACTGCTGCATCTCCATGCGCTTTCACTTCATGAATAATTTGCACCGGAGTTTCGCCCAGGTGTTGTTCATGCTTCCATTCTTTCTCAGCAAACTCCACCAGCATTTCACCTTCAGGCCCTTCAGAATTGTAAAGCAGCGTAAACAATCCATAGCGGTACGGATTAATCAACTGGCTCATAAGCATACCCAGTGTAAGCGTTTGTCGGTTGCCATCTGTAATACCAAACCTGCGCAACAGTTTTGGAGCAATTTCACCTGATTGATTGTAGGCTTCCCGAATTCCTTCTGCCGCACTTTCATCTGTTCCAAACCTTTTGGCCAATTCACCATCCCAGTAGTTCTTTTCAACGGTTACATTGCGATTAGCTTGCCATGCATAGCGAGACCATGCCTTGTACCAAATCCAATCGCGGTCTATCTGCAACAAACGGGGCGATGTTTTGTCGGCGCTGTACGGCCAGTCCCAGTAGGAAGCCTGTGGATACAAGTGCAAGCCATTGCCATGATGCACTTCATGCATGGCCTGCACCGATTTCTGAATAAACTCTGGCGAGCCATAACGGAATGGCTCAAGGTTGGCAAGTATGTGCACATTTTCAATCTGCACACTGCCCAGGCTGGCCAGGTTACGATGCAATTCGGCCCATGGACCCCGTGGTGTGTAAGTCGTCAAAGCCTCACCGTTGTACTTGGCTTCGGTGAACAGGTTTTTGTACAAGGGCAACGCTGCTTTCATTACCGAAGGCGCATCTGTGTCGTGTGCACGCAGCACAATAGGTGGCTCCTCCGTTTTTCCCAAAGCCTGCAGTCCGTCTTTCACACCCGGAATAATAGTTTTCGTGAACCAATCTATATCGTCCTGCCCCACGCCTTCCATGGCTTCCCCCAAAGCAACCATCAATCCAACATTGGGATACTTTTCTACAAACGCTGCAATGCTTTTGCGGGTGTAATCGGCAATTAATGGAATAATAGGCCGGTTGCGGTCCTGTGTTTTCAATCCATTTTTTTCTGCAAAAGGTTTTGATACTATGATGTTGTAAAACATCTGAATGACCCAAATGCCACGCTTGTTGGCTTCGGTGGTTAGAAAGCTGAATATCTCTTCATTCTTTTTGAAAGTAGCATCATCCACTTCCACTGCATACGGATAATCCTTCAGCTTCACCAGCGATGCAAAAGGATGTCCATTCCACAGGAACAGTGAGTTCATGCGATTGTCGACCAATGAATCGAGGTATTGAATCCACAATGCCTTGTCGTAAAACCAGGGAAATGTTTCGGGTGTATAAGGATATTCATACACGTTGCGACCGGGCAGGTAAACCGGCTTCTGCACACCAATGCAGGCACCACGCAGAACCATTTCAGGTGCATCGGTTACTGAAAAATCAGGTGGAAGTTTCTTCTGACGGGCAATACTATCAACCAGTGCGAGACAGCCATACAAGGTGCCGGAAAAATCAATACCTGAAATAACAATGACACCTTTGCTGTTCGAAATGGCGAATCCTTCATTACCAGCCTTGTTGGTGGTATCTGCTTTCAGCAGTTTGGCAGCATTTGCTATCATTGGGTCATTGCGCTGCGCAATAACGATCACCGGTTTTGCAGCTGTGGCTATTTGTGATGCATTTGCATGGCTCACTTTGTAGCCCGCTGCCTTCAGCGATTGCTCAATTTTGTCAGCGCCAAACTGTATGCGAGCATGTGCTTTGTCGGGTAAAATAAGGGTGACTTTTTTTGCTGCACCAGCATTTGATTGTTGTGCATGCAGCGTATTAAACACTAACAGCGCTGTAACACTTACGCACAACAACAATCGCAGTTCCCGCATAGCTATTCAATGTTTTTCGCCATGAAAACGAACTGCTTTTTTGCGATGGCCTTTAGGAACCAGCATTCAGATGCTGCACTTTTTTGACACCAGTTGAGCAAGCAGCCATCTTCATCAGAATGGCATTACTGAGAGGTATGCAAATTACCACGCATTATGGAAGAACTATCCTGTTCTGTCATGAAGAATTTATGCGAAAACAGATGGCCAGGAAAATATCAACACACTTTCACTACATCCATTTGAAGCAGGCTTCCAAGCTTTTCAATTTTTGTACTGATATGACCCACTCCTACCGTGCAGTGGTGTGCTGGCCCGTGGCTGTTCCATTCATTCACAAACTTCCGGGCTCCGATGGAGAATTGATAGCGACTATTGGTATTTCCAATCTGCAGAATAGGTCCGGGAACCGACTGACCTTCGGCCACCAGCAACATCAGACCACCACCCTTCTTTTCCACCACACTCAGCAGGGTTACGGGGCCATGCTTCACCATCATTTCCACCGAAACACCCTTGCCTACTTTGCCATGGTATACATGAAGCGGTCGCACTTTTGGCTTGCCCTCTGAAATAGCAATATGGCCAGGACCATCATGCCCCATTAAAACAACATCATCGGAATAATCCATGGCATAATATTCAGTAAATGAACCTCCAGCTCCAAAGCTGTCCATGATTTTCATGGCCTGCACGTTTTTGATTTCATACTCACCAGCCACCGGAATGCCTTTAGCTGTAAGCAATGAATTGCCAAGGATGATGGAACTGATTGCTTCCTCATTTTCAACATTGCCAGTGCCTTTGTAGTAATATGCCAGTGAACCAAGTTGGTGGCGGTCAACCAATTTGTCCAATGCCATTGAGGTTATTGCTGCCTTCACCAGTTCCACATGCTCACAATCATGCTGTATGTCGAATGCTTCCTGAAAAAGTTCCAACCTCTTCTCCGTTTCTTCCTTTGTCACTTCCTTGCGCAATACAGCAAGTTCCTCCACTTCAATTAATTCAATGTGGCCACCAAAATGCGCATACTGCTGCGTGAGGTCTGTATAAATATCGAGCATGCCACTGTAATAATGCCCCATGCAGCCTAGCCGGTTGTAACACATGGTATTGGCTACTTTGGCGGCTGCAATCCATTCCGCTATTTCATTCCAGCATTCAGGGTCGTTGTGGAGCATGCCGGTCACCTGGTGAAAAAGAATACCAGTGCGGTTAAACACATTGGCAATTTCAGGCACAGGGCATGCAGAACAAAAAGCAAGCCACTCACCAGTCATGCGTGTTCGGTCGGCCAAGGAATTAAAAGCCAGGTAATCTATTGAGGCCTCTGGTGCAAGATTGAGAATAATGACAGGCACTTTTGCACGCTGCACTACCGGCAATACCGTCGACGACAAGGCGTAGGTAGTTACATACAGGAAAATGATGTCAACGTCTTCGGTCCTGAAAAGTTTGCCTGCGGCAAATGCCTTGTCAGTAGTATCTATCAACCCGGCATTCACCACCGCAGGATGCAGGGCTGAAATTTTTTCCTCCACTATTTTCAGGTAACCGTCAAGACGTTCCTTAAGACCGGCAAACTGCGGCCAGTAAGCATCGAGGCCAATACCGAACAATCCTATTTTTAAGTTAGATGCTGCCATGGCAAGATTCTTTTTCATGGATAACGGAACAACTTTGCTTCCATCTGCAGCATCTTATACCCGGCAAATGCTTACTTCAGGAAAGCTTCGCGAAGTTCTTCTACCTGTTCATCATTAATGGGTACCATTTTGCCCAGCACTGAAGACATCACAAGTGATTTGGCGCTGAACTCAGCTACTTCAAGGTAGTCAAAAGTTTGCAGCAGTTTGTCGCCGGTTACCAATGCGAAGTCATTCTTAATGAGTAACGCCGGGCTGCTTTTGGAAAGTGATTCGGCAATCAGTGTTTTTCCTGCCGACTGATCTCCAAATTCAATGGTCTTTACATCCTGCAAAAAGATCCAGCTTTCAGGAATGGTGCGCACATTGTAGTCAGCATTGGATGATGCAAACGCCATGAGGTAAGGTGTTTGCGTAAGGATAATGGAATTTATCTCCGGGTGCATTTCATAAATCAACTGGTGCAAATGCGTAGAACGGCTTGGCAATTTTCCTGCCTCGCGATGACCATTTTTAATTTGAACTATGTCTTTGGGCTGAAGGTCCCAACGGGGCACATCGGTGGGTGTAATCAGGAAATCATTGCCACGCCAGCGTTTCGAAATGGTTCCGTATGAACTTGTCATGAGCCCCTGGCTGCAGGCACGCTGCACTATGTTGCATATTTCGCTTCGTATTTCACGCTCATCACTTGGGTGTTCCACTTCCTTCATTTCTGGTGGCAGTGGAGGCAATTGATGGTCAATCGCATCAATTTGTTCATCGGTGAGGTATGATGGCTCGCCAACCATATTGGCATACAAAATAGTCCTGGCACAAAACTCAAGCGTTTCAAAACGTAGAAAGCAATCGGCAATGCTGGTGCCACCTACTACCGTGCCGTGGTTTTCCATGATTATTGCATTGAAACCCTTTGCAAATTCTTCTGCAATAATATTTCCGAGTGCCTGGCTACCGGGCAGGCGATAATCAGCATAACCAATAGGGCCACAAACAAACTTTGCCTGGGAAATGATATTGGTATTAGGTATTTGCCTTACAATGCTGAATGATACGAGTGCCGGCGGATGCGCATGTATCACCGATTTGATTTCAGGTCTTGCCTGGTATATTGCTTTGTGAAAAGGAAATTCTGAAGATGGCTTGTGCCTGCCGACTATGGTACCGTCCTTTTTTACACAAACAATATCAGTTGCCCGAAGCGAACCTTTGTCAACAGCAGATGGCGTAACCCATATATCGCCATTTTCATCAATGATGGAAATATTTCCACCCGATGTGGTGGTAAGGCCGCGGCGGTAAATGCGGCTGATGACCATTACAATCTGGTCGCGGGGATGCATCAATACGGGGTCAAGTGTGTTGCCTGTCATAAGATTTTTTTTAATAGTGTTACAATGCAATGGCAACTCTTATGCAGAGAAAGCAATCGATGAATATTGTAAAGAGAACTACTTCACCGCCACTATGCGTTGGCGATTGAGTAGTGTTTCATTTGAATGATATCGGACGGAATTGGTTTTTTGTTCCAGTGTTTGTGCATGACCAATGCAGCACCCATTGTGGATGCCTGTGCAATAGTGGCTGCGTACACCTCTTGTTCCGGGAAAGCTTCAGCAAGCAATTGCATGTAAATGGCATTGTTACTAAAACCACCATCCACAATAATCTGTTTCACTTTGGTATCGCCAAGCACCAATTTTGTTGACCTTGTCTGTTCAACAATGATGTCCATTATCAACTGGTGATAGGCTTCCTCATAACTACTGAAAGCGTCTAGTTTTCTCGATTGAAAAACAGATTGCGCAAGCATATCCTCCTGCCCTACACTCTGCATGCGGTGAATCATACTTTTCTTTCCGTGTAACAGGTTTTTGTCAAATTCAACGGTAGTAAAATAATCTTCCTCCTTGTGAAAATGTTTCGCAATCCGTTTCACTTGTTGTTCATGGTCGTGACCTGCAAACAGCCGCGATGCCTTTACTGGTTTGCCGCTGAATGAGAGATAGCACAAACAATCGTGGTACAATTCATAATCGGTAAGCGGCGTATGGTTAAAGGGATTGATGCTAATGCACCACGTACCAGTAGAAAGGAGGATGAATGGTGTGTGAAAAGAAGTGAGATAAGGAATAAGCGCTGCTGAACTATCGTGGAGGCCAATTCCAACAGGAATATTTTCATGGTAAAACCCACCTATGGCATCCACCTCTGTAATGGGTGCAAGTTTTTCTGTGATGCCTTCCTGCGCTACCCATTCATGATAGCATTTGCAATGAAAACTCCAAAGGTTGGTATGACACCCAATGCTGGTTATGTCGGAATATAATTTTCCACTGAGCACAAAACTTAAATACTGAGGCAGGTGCAGCGCATGTTTGATGGATGCAAATTTTTCGGGTTGCTCATATTTCAACCGGTACAGTTGCATGCCTGAATTGAGGCTTCCCAAAACAGGTGAGGCTGTCTTTTTTGCCAATGCACTTTCGCCGCCGTATTTATTGTAAAATTCCTTCAGCAGTTTTGTTGGGTAAGGCTTCAGGTAATTGTACAATGGGGGAATTACCTGAAAATTTTCATCGAGATAAACAAAACTTGCGCCATATGCCGAAAAGTTGATCGCTTTAATTTCAAAGCGTTCATCCTGCAATAGCTGGTCAATCGACTCTTTCAACCATTGCGAAAGCAATTCAACATTTTCTGAGGCAAACTGGTCTTCGTCAACTGTTCCTTCCAGGTTGGTTTTTTTTTCGAACACCAATTGATAATGCTCATCCAGCAAAAAAATCTTTTTGTTGGTTTTGCCAACATCCGCTACTGCTATTACCGGTATTGCTTTCATTACAAACCAGTTGAAATTGTTTTTTCACCACGTTCCTTTATTAGATTCTCCCGCACTTTCATGTCGCGGTAAAACCGCAATGGGTTGAGTGCGCCACCATTTTGCAATCGGGCTTCGGCTACAATGGGCCTTACATCTGTGCGGAATGCATTTTGCAATATTTCCTGTGCCGATACCACATCATTTTGCAATTGTGCAGCATTCAATTTTTCCCTGTCTACCAGCAAAGCCTGTGCGTAGGCAATCTGTATGGCCTCAACAGATTGCAGCAAATCTTCCAATGGATCTTTCACGTTGTGCGAAGCATCAATCATCCAGCCAAGATCGGTTGCATGGTTCATGCCACGGGCATCCATACCTTCCACCAGTTCGCTGAAGATCAGGAATAACTGGTACGGTTTGATGCTACCCACTGTGAGGTCATCATCGCCATACTTTGAATCGTTGAAATGGAACCCGCCCAGTTTTTCTTCCATCAACAACAAGGAAACTATCTGCTCTATGTTGGCATTGGGCAGGTGGTGACCAAGGTCGACAAGTGTAAGTGCCTTGGGCCCAAGTTTGTTGACGTAAGTGAACGATTGCCCCCAATCTGCAACGGTAGTTGAATAAAAATTGGGTTCGAATGCTTTGTATTCAAGATACATTTTCCAGTCATCGGGCAATGCTGCATAAATCTCTTTCAGGCTTTCCAACGTACGCTGAAATGCGTGGCGAAAATTGAGTTGACCGGGAAAACAGGAACCATCGGCCAGCCACACAGTGAGTGCACCAGATCCCAATTCTACACCATATTTTATCACTTCAATATTGTGTTCAATAGCCTGCTGGCGAACAGCCTTGTCGACATGCTGCAACGATCCGTATTTATAACTGAATGGTTGGTTGGGCTGATCCTGGAAGGTGTTGGAATTAACCGCATCAAATTTCAAATTCAGCGAGGCTGCCAGAGATTTAATGTGTGCAGCATCTTTTGGAATGTCCCAAGGTATGTGCAATGAAATGGCACCACTCGATTGGTTGAGTGCATGCAGCAAACCGACATCCTCCATCTTTTCCTCCAGGTTGCGCGGCTCACCTCCCCCGCTGAAACGGCCAAACCTTGTGCCACCTGTGCCCAAGGCCCAACTGGGTATGGCTACCTGGAAGGCGGCCAGTTTTTGCAAAATGCCATCCACTTTTTCAATACCTGAGGCAACAAAATCAAACTGCTTTTTGTGAGCACTGATTTGCGACTGATTGAAGTCTGCAACACTGCTTTTGCTTACTTGCATACAACCTGGTTTTAATAGTGTACAAAATTCTGAAAAAAAGGGTTGACAGTTGAAACTGCCAACCCCTAATCAACAATGCTTATGAGAAAAACTGAAATAAAATCATCTTACAAATGCGGGGGCTACGCCACCGTCTACATTGAGTACGTTACCAGTTGACTTGCCCAACAAACCACCAACAAATGCGAAGCATGCGTTGGCAATATCTTCCGGGTAAATTATTTCATCGAGCAAAGTGCGTTTGGCATAATAGGATGGCAATTCTTCAATGGAAACGCCATAAGCTTTAGCCCTGCCTTCGGCCCATCCACCACTCCAGATATTGCTGCCTGCAATAACGGCATCAGGATTCACCACATTCACCCTAATCTTATCGGCACCTAGTTCAGCAGCATTCAAACGTGACAAATGCAGTTGTGCGGCCTTTGCTGATCCATATCCTGCATTATTCGGTCCGCTTACCAATGCGTTTTTGCTTACTATATTGAGTACATCGCCACCCATGGCCTGCTTGCGCATGATTGCCACACCAGCCTGTGTCACCAGGAACTGGCCTTTTACCAATACATCGTACAGCAGGTTCCAATCATCCTGCGTATGGTCGAGCAACGATTTTGAAATGGAAAGTCCTGCATTGTTCACCACAATATCAACGCCACCAAATGAGAGAATAGCCGTTTCAATGGTTTGTGCAATGCTGTGGGCGTCTGTAACATCAAGTATATCACCTGCCACCATATCCTTTCCAAATTGGGCAAGAAACTCATTCTTTGCTTCTTCAAGACGCTCTGCGTTGTTATCGGAAAGAATAACGCATGCACCTTCGGCAGCAAACTTTTTGGCAATGGCCTTTCCAATGCCGCCACCGCTGCCAGTGATGAGAGCTATTCTGCCTGAAAGAGGCTTCGGCTTTGGCATACGCTGCAGCTTTGCTTCTTCGAGTAACCAGTATTCAATATCAAATGCTTCCTGCCTTGGCAACGAGGTGTATGAAGAAATGGCTTCGGCCCCCTTCATCACATTAATGGCATTGATATAAAATTCTGCAGCTACCCTTGCTGTTTGTTTATCCTTTGCAAAAGTGAACATGCCGATGCCGGGATAGAGTATAACCACCGGGTTGGGGTCACGCATGGCCGGGCTGTTGGCATGCTTGCAGGATGCGTAGTATTCAGCATACATTTTGCGGTATGCATCAAATTGCGGTGCAATTTTTTCCTTCACTTTATCGGCGTTGCTCAAATCTTCGTCCTGCGAGAGATTGAGTACCAACGGCGAAATTTTTGTGCGCAGAAAATGGTCCGGGCAACTGGTGCCCAGCGGAGCCAGAACATCAAGCTGGTTTGAATCAATAAACTCCAGCACCCTTGCGTCATCGGTAAAATGACCAATCATCCTGTTTTGCGAAGAACAGAGTCCGCGCAATACCGGCGCCAGTGCTGCTGCTGCTTTGCAGCGATTTGGTGCATCAGCCGGAGAAATCTTCTGGCCGCCAAATGCGGGTTTGGCTTCCTGCTTTTCTGAAATGTATTCGGCGCAGCGCTCTATAACCTGCAATGTGTTGATATAACTTTCGAGGGCCGTATCGCCCCAGGTAAACAAACCGTGCGAACCAAGCATTATTCCACGTATTCCGGGATTTTCATCAAGGCATTTCTTCAGCTGAAGTCCGAGATCGAAACCGGGCCTTTGCCAGGGTACCCAGCCAATGGTTCCACCAAATAATTCGCGGGTAATCTGCTCCCCATCTTTGGCTGCAGCTATAGCAATGGCTGCATCAGGATGCAGGTGATCAACATGCCTGAATGGAAGAAATGCATGCAGTGGAGTGTCGATAGAAGGAGCCTTTGATTGCAGGTCGTAAATGCAATGATTGAATAATTCAACCATTTCATCTTCGTGTTCAATTCCGCGATAGCGATTCTTAAGACTACGTAGCCTATCGACATACAAGGCAGCCAGTCCATTGCGTTTCATGGTGCCCAAATCGCCACCACTTCCCTTTACCCACATCACCTCGGTTTCCTGCCCGGTAAGCGGGTCGGTAGCCATGGCTTTGCAGGATGTATTGCCTCCGCCATAATTGGTGAGGCGCAAATCGGCACCTAGCAGGTTAGAACGGTACACCAGCAGGGCCACTTCGTCACCAGCCAGTGCAGCAGCTTTTTCCTCATTCCAGAGGTAGCTAACGTGCTTGAATGATTTCGTAACTGTTGACATCACTATTGCTTTTTCATTTTTCGTTTACAACTTTATTGAATTGCCATAGCCCACCAGTAACACGGACAGCAGGATGGCAATGATTCCAATGACGAATGTTCGTTTTGTTTTCGGACTCACATCGCTCCATTCTTTGAGTACAAGTCCCCACATGTTGGCAACGAGTATAATGAATGCCATATGCAGTATCCAGCTGCTGGCGCCATTACCCAATTTGCTTTCTCCCATTCCATAGAAAAAGAATTGCATGAACCAGGTAGTACCTGCCAATGCTGAAAACAGGTAGTTCATCTTCAGCGGTGTGCGTTTGTCGGTGTAATTGGTGTAGGAACGATTTCGAATATTGAGAATTACACTCCACACAAGGTTGGTGCTAAGGCCACCCCACAACAGCACTACATAAGTTACATTGTTCTGAAACAGGGGATTCATTCCCAATTCAACAGCTTTCTCTGCCATTGGCTTTCCTGCTTCTATGCCAAAATTGAAACAGGCGCTCATGATGCCGGAAAACACAGCAACGGTCAAACCCTTGACGAGGTTGAATTCAGCCACACTTTTTTTCTTTTCATCCTCCGGCAATTCCTTTTCTTTCATCATGCCGGCCCTGCCGCAGATGTAGATTCCAGTAAGGCAAAGAATTACGCCTGCAAAAACAACCATACCCCAACCGGTAGACACCAAATCATGAAATGTGGTCTTGCCCGGGGCAGGATAAAAATTGTAATAAATGGAAGGCACCAATGCACCAAATGCGGAGCAGAAGCCAAGGACTACCGAATTGCCCAGCGACATGCCGAGGTACCGGACACCCAGGCCATAGGTCAACCCGCCAAAGCCCCACAGAATTCCATACATGAATGTGAAGCCAAGAACACTGGGAGCAGCACTTCTGATAATAGGCGCAAAGCCAGGCACCGTAAGCCACGCTGCCAATGGAGGCACGATAAGCCAGGAAAATAACCCCCCGACAATCCAATAGCTTTCCCAGTTCCACTGCCGCACCTTTTTGTAAGGCATGTAGAAACTTCCCGAAGCAAAACCGCCGATAAAATGAAAGATGACGCCCAGTATAGCCTGCATAGTGCAATCGTTTCGAGTATGCTGATGAGTAAAAGTAATTTGGGGGTTTTTTCTGGCTGTCATGCACTGTCATGCCCATAAATGCACAGCAAGGTTTTAAGAAGCGGTGAATTACACTAAATTTGATGCTGGACTGCTGTATGAAAATCACAAACATTTATTCCATCCTGCATGTGGATGAATTATCGGCCACGCCTAAGTACCTGCAACTGGCCAATTCCATATTGAAAGGCATTGGAGCCGGCCAACTGGAGAAAGAAGTTACGCTACCCTCCATTAACGATCTCAGCTATGAACTTGATATTGCCAGGGACACTGCTGAAAAGGCATACAAACACCTGAAACAAATGGGCGTACTGGGTTCTGTTCCCGGCAAAGGCTATTTCATACAAAACACGGAGATTGGCCAGCAGCTCAAAATTTTTCTTTTGTTCAACAAGCTGAGCTTTCACAAGAAAATCATCTACGATGCCTTTGTTGAAGCATTGGGCGATAATGCGGCCATCGACTTCTACATTTATAACAACGACTTCCTGCTTTTTAAAAGGTTGCTGGCAGCCAAACAGAAAGAAGATTACAACTACTATGTGATTATCCCTCACTTCCTCGAAGGTGGCCATCACGCTTACGAAATCATTAATAGCCTGCCGAAGGATAAGCTGATTTTGCTCGACAAATTGTTACCCGGTGTGACCGGCGATTATGGAGCAGTGTATGAAGATTTTGAAGAAGATATTTTTCACGCTTTGGAAAAAGCAAAGCCGCTGCTCAGCAAATATCATTCACTTAAAATTGTGTTTCCTGCCTACACTTATTTTCCAACAGAAATCCTGAAAGGTTTTGAACACTTCTGCAAGGAATATGCATTTGAATCGAAAGTAGTGCACGACATTTCGCATGAACCCATTCATGCCGGCGAAGTGTATATCAACCTGATGGAGACTGACCTTGTAAAGCTCATCGAACGCATAATAACCCTGAAGTTGAAAGTGGGCAAAGATGTTGGTGTAATTTCTTACAACGACACGCCCCTGAAGAAAATCATCCTTGATGGCATTACTACCATGTCAACAGATTTTCAGAAGATGGGAGAAATGGCCGCAAAACTCATTCTTGACAAATCGAAGGAACACCTGGAAGTGCCATTCGATCTTACTATCAGGGCTTCCCTTTAATTCCTGCCGGCTTTACAGCTCATCGGGCTTGACCAGACAACCTAAGATTTAGACTGCAGTATTATTTGCCTGAGCGGTATTGGCTTTTTCCAAGCAAGTTTGGTAACTTTAAGAAAGTTCAAAACCAGTTTCCTTAGACTTCCCCCCTTAAGTTCCCGGATTACCATCAGCATCCCTTTTTTCAATTTTTAACCGAAAACAAACGTCCATGAAAAAGGGTTTTGTTATTGCAGTATGCATGTCATTTGCAGCACTCGCAACCCGTGCACAGGTTACAAGAATCAATTCGAACAACAGCCTGCATGTTGTCATTCCCCTGAATAGTGTTACAACTATTCTCGCATCTGACATCGACAGTTCTATTTGGGTTACCGAAGGAACACTCGCATCAACTGTTCAAATCTCGGCTACCATCAAACTGGAAGAAGGAGCAGGAATTGTTGGAGGGAAATTTATTTTCAGGGCAAAGGCAGCAGCCACCGGATCTGAAATCTATGCAACTGATGGTACACCTGGTGGCACTGCACTTGTAAAGGACATTTATTCCGGAAGCACAGGATCGAATCCATCTGATTTTGCCATGTTAAATGGTTTTATCTATTTCAGTGCTGCCACTTTAGCCGAGGGCCGTGAACTCTGGAAAACAGATGGAACGAACGGCGGTACTACTCTTGTGAAGGATATCGTATCCGGGGGAGGAAGCAGCAACACAGAAAACAACTATAACCTGTTTTCAACCGGCACCTACCTTTTGTTTAGTGCGCAGACTGCCGCCGAAGGAAATGAACTCTGGAAATCGGACGGCACCAACGGAGGCACCATGCTGCTGAAAGACATCAACACAGGTGTTGCATCTTCCAACCCAAAGCAGTTCTTCAATTTCAACAACACTATCCTCTTTGCGGCTACTACTGTTTCCTATGGTTCCGAAGTTTGGTTAACTGATGGAACAACCGGCGGAACTACTTTATTGAAAGATATTAACCCGGGTGTGGGTAGCTCTACTGAAATAGAATTATTTCCTGGCTTCTCATTTCCATTGTTATCGGGTTTTCATGTTTTCCAAAACCGAGCTTATTTCAATGCCACCGATGGTACTAGTAATGGTGAGATGTGGGCAACATATGGAACAACTGCTAACACAGCACTATTAAAGGATTTTGCTCCCGGTGCGGCATTCCCAAACATTTTGATAAATGATGCAGTGAACCTGCCGACAAAATTTATTTTCCCTGTTTCCGATGGTGATACAAGGTCAGAGTTATGGGAGTGCGACGGATCTACCAGCGGCACAGTTCTTTTCAAATCATTTACAGCAGCTTCGCAAGGTGATCTGCCCTTTATATTTATTGGATTCAATTTCTCCAATGGAAATGTAGTAAGCCAATTGTTCCAGGGAAATAAATTCTTCTTTAAGGGAGGCTCATCGGCCAACGGAGATGAATTATGGGTATCGGATGGCACAGTAGCCAATACAGTTTTGGTGAAGGATATCAAATCCGGAAGCGGCAGTTCATTGACCAGCCCTTCCTACATCTACACAACATCCAGTTTGTATTTTGCTGCCGACGATGGAATACATGGCAATGAATTGTGGAAGTCTGATGGAACCCTCGCAGGTACAACTATGGTGCAGGACATCAATATCAACACCGGCAATTCAGACCCAGAACTTTCGATCATCAACAATGGTAAAATCATTTTCAGCGCTACTGATGGTGATTCCCCTACGCTAACAGATTTGTTTGTTGTTGATGGTGTGTTTTCTCCTTTGCCTGTTAAACTGGCGGAATTCGCTGTTGCAAGAGTAAACAATGATGCAAAAGTGCAGTGGACAACATTGCAGGAAATCAATACCAGCCATTTTACTATCCAGCGAAGCATGGATGCATTACACTTTGAAAATATAGGCATTGTACAAGCCTTGGGAAATTCGGCAATCAAGCACAATTATTCATTCACAGATGCAGACATTGCTTCAAGCGGCAAAACAATTCTATACTATAGGCTGCTTACAAATAACAAAGACGGAAGTACAACACTCAGCAGTGTAGTTTCACTGAAACTGAATGCAGCAAAGTGGAACATCCAGGTGCTAGGACAAGCATCCAATGGCATATTGAATTTTGCATTGACAGGTGTAACAGGTCAGGTTCAAATAGCCCTAAATGACATGTCGGGCAAAATGCTTTACGCTAACAAAATTTCTGTTTCAAGCTCACCTATTGCCATCCCGGTTGATAACCTTCCACACGGCATCTACATGCTTTCCGTATTGAACGGCAATGAAACAAAATCGGTTCAGTTTGTAAGGTAACGTAGTAGGTACATTAATTTACAATCCCGCATGATGCAAAAGCAAATGCGGGATTTTTTTTATTCCGTTTTTCAAGGAGGAAGATGGTACAGCAAGCTTATTGTGAAGCTAGGATCAGATGATTGGTATTGACCTGCAAGTTTGCAGCGGGGTTCATTTGATAGGTAAGCACTTCTCCACTTTTCATCAGTTCCACAATGCGGTAGCCCCTGTATTCAGTACCCCAATTGCCGGCAACATGTGCATCAAAAAAATACGGCTTACCATTACTTTCCTTTACGTTGTCCTGGTCGTGGTCATGGCCATGAAAAATGGCTCTCAGGTTCTTTTGATTGGCAAACATGTCTGTGAGTTCAGGGCAAGGTATTCCGTTGTTGGTCCAGGTGAAAGGTGTTATGTGCATGATAACAAACAGATGTTGCTTTGACTGA
>JBBIOQ010000035.1:0-10197 GCA_037443285.1 Sphingobacteriales bacterium
CCAGCCTGAGAGCCGCATACAGAGCGAACATCCCTGGCCTGCTCCCTGATATCTAATGAAACAGGCAACTCGGCCTACTATCTGTGCAACGCAATAGAATTTCTTGATGAACCCGGTGAATGGTGGCTTGATGCAACAAACCGCAAAATTTATTACTGGCCTCGCAGAAATGAAAATATGCAGCGTGCCAAGGTGGTTGCACCTCTTCTTGAAACATTAGTGAACATGCAAGGCTCTATCGAACATCCAGTTGCAAACATTTACTTCAAGGGCATTTCGTTTCAACACACAGGCTGGCTGCGGCCTTCATTGTATGGTCATGTGCCGCACCAGGCAGGCATGTACATGACCGATGCATACAGGCTGAAACCCGCAGGCACTCCCGCCCGGCCTATGCTCGATAACCAGGCCTGGATTGGCAGGCCGGCTGCAGCGGTGACTGTTTCTTTCGCTGAAAGAACAGGTTTTGAAAACTGCCGTTTCGAACATCTTGCTTCTACTGGTCTGGATTATTTCAAAGGTGTTCACCACAACACAATAAAAGGTAACCTGTTCAAAGACATTGGCGGCAACGGCATACTTGCTGCGGTGTTTTCTAATGAAGGCAGCGAAATTCATTTGCCTTATAACCCAAAAGATGAAAGAGAAATTTGCGACAGTCTCGAGGTAAGCAATAATCTGGTTACTGACGTTACAAATGAAGACTGGGGCTGCGTAGGAATTGGTGTGGGCTATAGCCGCAACACACTCATTGAGCATAATGAAGTGGAGAATATTTCCTACTCAGGTGTCAGCATGGGTTGGGGCTGGAACCCAGCTGCCAATGCAATGCACGACAATAAAATTATCTCCAATAAAATTCATCATTACGGAAAGCACAATTACGATTGCGCAGGTATTTACACACTCAGTGCCCAGCCCAATTCAGTCATAAGCGGTAATTACATCGATAGCATTTACAAGGCTCCATATGCACACCTGCCATCACACTGGTTTTATATCTACTGCGATGAAGGCTCATCTTATTTCACAGTTAAGGACAATTGGACGCCTACGCAGAAGTACCTGCAAAATGCAAATGGTCCCGGAAATGTTTGGACAAACAACGGGCCACAAGTGAGCGTACCTATCAAAGAGCAGGCTGGCCTTTTGCCCGGGTACTATTTCCTGTTGAAGGAAAAAACCTCAAATCGTTTTACATGGCCCATCAACGAAGAACACAACGAGGTGATTGAAATGGTAGTCAAACAGGGAACGTCGCTAGACCTACCCAAACTCAGAAGAATTTTGCAACAGAACAATATGGATTCTTCTGCCATTTACCAATGGCAGAACCACTATGTGATTTTTAGCAAAGTGCAGGATATTGGTGTCATGCAGGGCAGGCTGCAAAACAATTTTCCAGGTGCAACTGTGAAAGTTTACTACAACCTCTTTTATGAATTCAGCAGGCACAAACACTGTGCAGATACCAGTACTGCAAGAGAATGGCAGCACATTATTCTAACAGCTAATCTCGTTGAAAATAAAACGCTGCAGCAGGAGTACATGAATTATCATGCAACGCAATTTGAAAATTGGCCCGAAGTTGCGCAGGGCTTCTGCAATGCAGGATTTCAGCAATTACTGTTGTTCAGGAGTGGCAGGCAACTTATGCTGGTCATCAGTATTCCGAAAGGCGAGAGCCTCGACCAACTCAACCCCAAAACCACTGCAGGCAATCCACGCATGGATGAATGGAATAAACGCATGAAGAAATACCAGGTAGGAATTGAAGGCACAAAGCCGGACGAGGTGTGGGTTTTCTTTCAACAGTTACAAAGCAATTCAAACAAATAATTTCTTGTGTTATGTTGAACATTGGCATTTTAGGTTTGGGAGAAGGACGCAGTACCATGTCGGCTGCATTAAAGAGCAATAAGCTTCACCTGCATAATATTTGCGATGCAAATGCAACGCTTTGCAAACAACGTTGCTTGGAATTTCAGTACGATCATTATACGACCTGCTACGAGGATTTGCTCAATGATCCAGCTATTGATGTCATTGCCATTTACACCCCCGACCATCTTCATGCAGCCCATGTGATGCTGGCTTTGCAACACAACAAGCATGTTGTTTGTACCAAGCCTTTCATCGATGATCTGGGCAAGGCAAGGGAACTCATGGAACTGCAGCAACAAGTGGGCAAAAAGGTTTTCGTTGGGCAGAGTTCTCGTTTTTTTGAACCCTACAAACGCCAGCGCAAAGATTTTGAAGAAGGTGTCATTGGCGAATTGATTACGATAGAAAGCCATTATAACGCCGACCATCGTTGGTTCCTTGAAAAGAAATGGGCATTGGAGAAATCATTCAAATGGTTGTACGGCGGATTGAGTCACCCGGTCGATTTCATTCGCTGGTACTTGCCTGGCATCGAGGAAGTAATGGGCTATGGAATGATTAGCCACAATGGAAGAGTAGCCGGCCTGAAAAATGAGGACACTATGCATTTCATTTTCAAAGCGACGGATGGTAGAATTGCAAGGGTGAGCGGGGCATACACGGGGCCCATTCAACCACCACAGCGGGAAAGTGGCATGAGTTGTATTTTGAGGGGAACAGTTGGCGCCAGCCAGGCTGACTATCATGAGCTGCGTTACTCCGTTACTACGAATTCTGGCGAAGAAAAAATCATCACATGGGGCGATGCAGCATTGAAGCATTACTTCCGTTTCGAAGGTCAAAGTCACCATGCAGGCGAATACCAGAATTATCTTGAATACTTCGCCGATTCCATTGAACAGAATTTTGCCGCTTACCCCGATTTGAAGCAGGGGATTGGCACTGTTGCGCTGCTGCAGGCTATGGACCGGAGCCTGCAAACAGGAAGGCCGGTTAAAGTACGTGAAATACTGGATGAATACGGCCTGCATGATTTTTCATTGTAGTCAAATTCTTTCTGCGGCGCAAAGTCGGCGCAGCATGAATTTCCAAAAATATATTGCCATCAACGATTGCCATTGCCCACATGAATAACATCCTTTCCAAACTTCAAACCATTGATTACGCAATAGTAGCTGCGTATTTGCTGATACTATTGTACATAGGCTACCGCGCCAGTTTTGGGAAGAAACGCGGAAAGGGAGAAACACTTTTTCTTGCCGGCAAGTCGCTCAACTGGTACAACATAGGTTTCAACATGTGGGGCACAAATGTGGGTCCCTCCATGCTGCTGGCCTTTGCCAGCATTGGCTACAGTACCGGTATTGTTGCGGGAAATTTTGAATGGTATGCTTTTGTGTTTTTGTTCCTGCTGGCCATGGTGTTTGCACCACGCTACATTGCGAGCAAAGTAACTACCATGCCCGAATTCATGGGCCAGCGTTACGGCGATGGAACACGCAACATTCTTGCCTGGTATGCACTCATCAAGATATTGATTTCCTGGTTGTCACTCGGTTTGTTTGCCGGTGGGTTTTTAGTCAGGCAAATATTGGGTGTGCCCATGTGGCAATCGGTGATTGTACTGGTGTTGTTTGCCGGTTTGTTTGCATTTGCCGGCGGGCTCAAAGCCATAGCCAGGGTAAATGTGTTTCAGATGCTGCTGCTCATTGTGGTATCCTTCATGCTTGCCATCATTGGTGTGCAAAAGGTGGGCGGAGTTTCGGAGTTGTTTCACAAAGCACCACAGGGCTACTGGAATCTTATACATCCTGCCGGCGACAAAAGCTATCCGTGGCCTGCTATCCTTTTGGGTTATCCGGTTTCTGCAGTGGCTTTTTTCTGCACCGACCAGGCCATGGTGCAATCGGTGTTGGGTGCCCGCAACCTTGAGCAGGGACAGCTTGGCGTTAGTTTTATTGGATGGCTAAAAATTTTATCGCTGCCATTGTTTATTGTGCCGGGTATTGTGTGTTACGAATTGTATCCGAACCTCAGCGATCCCAATGAGGCCTACATGACGTTGGTTACAAATATTTTTCCTGCGGGCCTTAATGGATTAGTCATTGTTGTACTCATTGCTGTATTAGTGGGCACTATCGGCTCTTCGCTCAATGCACTCAGCACAGTGTTCACCACCGATATTTATGTCAAGCGTTTGCATCCCGAAGCAACCAATGATCAAATCATAAAAATCGGCCGCATCACGGTAGTTGCCGGCTGTCTCTTCGCCATTTTCATGGCCATTGCCATCGACAGTATCAAAGGCCTCAACCTGTTTGATGTATTCCAGGCAGTGCTTGGATTTATTGCCCCGCCACTTTCAGTCGTGTTTTTACTTTCCGTGTTTTGGAAGCGCACTACGCGGCGTGCAGTAAATTTCACATTGTCGTGGGGTTCAGGCATCAGTCTTGGCATCGGCGTGCTGTACCTCTGGGTGTTTCCTGCCAAAACTTACAACTTCTGGCCGCATTACCTGCTGTTATCATTCTTCATTTTTGCGTTGTTGTTTGTGTTGGCATTGTTCATCTCATTTACCGATCGCAAACCCCAAACAGCCATCGCAATTAGCAGCGAACCATTGCCCAAACCTACCAGGCGTGTGTGGCTTGTATGGATTGCTCTCATCGTTATCATGATTAGTCTCTACATTTTCTTCAACGGATTTTAAATGTGCAATTAATGAATAGAAAAGATTTTTTTGTAACAGGCTTCAGTGCTACAATAACGCCGCTGTTGCGTCGCACTCTTCAGCATTGGGTAATGCTGTTCGGCTTTTCTTTTGCTGTGCATGTGGCCTTTTCACAACAAGCCACATGGATCTGGTACCCCGGCGATTACGAAATATGGCTGAGCAATAAAATGCAGAACCGTCGTACTGATCGCGGTACTTTCTTCCCTGTATTCTGGAAGGTGGACAATCATTATGTACTCATGGATTTTCACAAAGAGTTTGATGTGAAAGTTCCAGAAGAAGTATCCATTTTCGCTGAAGGCCAATACAACGTAAAACTCGATGGCAAGCCCTTTGAGGGAACACCTTCCCGCATAACGGTTCCGGCTGGCAGGCACAAAATCAACGTAAAGGTGTTCTGCCAGGAATATGTGCCCGCCATTTTTGTGCAAGGCAATACTATTTCCAGCGACAGTTCGTGGCTCGTCACTTTTGAAGACAAAGAATGGATTGATGAAACAGGAAAAACCTCCGATGTCTCAGCGACAAAATGGTTGCATGCCGGTTCATGGAATTTCAATAATCCTGCAACGCGTCCTTCATCATTCAGGCTTCCCGTTTCACGTCAATCTGCAAAATCGGTTCAGAAAAATGCAAACGCACAGTTGATAGATTTCGGAAAGGAGACTTTCGGTTTTATTAAACTGCATGGTTTGCAAGGAAACGGCAATCTCACTATCTACTATGGTGAGAGTCGTGAAGAAGCATTGAGCAAAGACGGCGCCGTTACCCTCGACCGGCTGAGCATAAACTCATCTTCCTCCAAAGATTCAACAATGCTTTTGACAAAAGCATTTCGCTATGTGAACATAGTGTCCGATGGTAATGTGCGTTACGATTCGGTTTCCATGCTTTATGAATACGCTGACCTGAAAGATCGCGGCAGTTTTGTGTGTAGCGACGAAGAAATCAATCGTATTTACGATGTGGCCAAATACACGCTGCACCTGAGCACACGTGAGTTTTTCATAGATGGCATCAAACGCGACCGATGGGTTTGGAGTGGCGATGCTTACCAGAGTTACCTGATGAACTACTATCTCATGAATGACAATGGTACCGTCACACGCACCATGTATGCATTGCGTGGAAAGGATCCTGTTACAGGCCACATCAATACCATCATGGATTACACCTTTTACTGGTTTCTCGGCATTTACGATTATTATCTCTACAGCGGCGACAAATCCTTCATCGTTCAAAACTACGACCGCATGAAAAGCCTCATGAGCTATGTACTCGGCAGACGCAACAAAAACGGGCTGCTCGAAGGAATGCCCGGCGACTGGATTTTCATAGACTGGGCGGCGGGTTTAAGCAAAAAAGGAGAGGTAAGTTTTGAGCAAATGCTATTTGCACGCAGCCTCGAAACCATGGCGCTTTGTGGTGCCATTGCCGGCGATGCTCCGGGTGTTGCTGAATACAATAACCTGGCAAATGATGTGAAGAAGAAATTATTCGCCATTTACTGGAACGAACAAAAACAGGCGCTTGTGCACAGCTGTGTTGATGGCAAGGCTACGGAAAATGTGACCCGCTATGCCAACATGTTCGGTATCTTCTTCGACTATTTCAACCAACAACAAAAACAGCAGGTAAAACAGTCTGTTTTGCTTAACGATAATGTTCCGAAAATTACTACGCCATACATGCGTTTTTATGAATTGGAAGCCCTGTGTGCAATGGGCGAACAATCTTATGTGCTCAAAGAAATGAAAGACTATTGGGGCGGCATGCTCAGGCTGGGCGCTACCAGTTTTTGGGAAGAATATGACCCTGCAAAAAAAGGAGCAGAACATTACTTGATGTATGGCCGGGAGTTTGGCAAAAGCCTTTGCCATGCATGGGGTGCCAGTCCTATTTACCTGTTGGGAAAATATTACCTCGGCGTAAAACCTACCTCACCTGCTTATGGCACCTACCTTGCCGAACCTGCTTTGGGTGGTCTGCAATGGATGAAAGGAAAAGTGCCTACACCGCATGGTGAAATTGAATTGGAAGTAAACAAGACGGCCCTGAAAATCAGGAGTGCGG
This sequence comes from Sphingobacteriales bacterium, assembly GCA_037443285.1. Lineage (GTDB taxonomy): Bacteria > Bacteroidota > Bacteroidia > Chitinophagales > Chitinophagaceae > Phnomibacter. Next base: position 6,692 of record JBBIOQ010000035.1, read on the forward strand.
AAGGGAAGGGGACACTGCGATTCAGAAGCAAGGTTACCCCGTTGTGCAAAGAGGGAAATGCGCTGGCAAAAGGAGGAGGCAACCTCTATGAACTTTCTATTGAACCAGGAATACTGTACACGGTACAATATAAGGCTATGCAGTGAGTGCCAAATTGCTGCGGCCATGACAGGACGGGATGGAAAATCGGGCTTAAAATCCCTACTTTGACGAAGTTGAAAACTGCAGGCTGAGTGCACAACACGTCATAGTGGTATCAGCGTGCATATTTTTGAAACTAAGATGATGAAACTTCTGATAACGATATGCCTTGCCGGCTTTTTGATGTTTTCATTGAAGGCGCAAAACAACCTGGTGAATACCAGCCACAGTCCGAATGCAAAACTCAGCAGTGTTGGACTCACGGATGTACAGTGGACACAGGGTTTCTGGGCCGATCGTTTTGATGTCTGCCGCAAGGCAATGGTGCCTGCACTTTGGGCAACCTACACCAGCGATACCATCTGCTATGCTTTCGACAATTTTAAAATTGCCGCAGGCCTTGATACAGGCCATTTTCGCGGGCCTTCCTTTCACGATGGTGATTTCTATAAAACACTTGAAGCAGTTGCTGCCATGTATGCCGTAACTAAAGACCCTAAGTTGAATGCATGGATGGAAGAAGCGATCAACGTAATTGCAAAGGCTCAAAAAGATGATGGATATATCTACACAAAAAATATCATTGAACAGCGCAGCACCGGGCAATCAAAAATGTTTGATGACAAGCTGAGTTTTGAAGCTTACAATTTTGGTCACCTCATGACGGCAGCTTGTGTACACTATCGTGCTACCGGCGATCCTGCGTTACTGAACATTGCAAAGAAGGCGGCCGATTTCCTCATTGGTTTTTATGCCAAGGCCACACCTGAAGAAGCCCGCAATGCCATTTGTCCTTCGCATTACATGGGACTGGCCGAACTGTATCGCACTACAGGTGAAAAGAAATACCTCGACCTCGACAAGAAACTTATTGACATACGCGGCACAGTGGAAGGAACGGATGATAACAGCGACCGTGCACCTGTCAGGGAAATGACCAAAGTGGTTGGCCATGCCGTGCGTGCCAATTACCTGTTTGCTGGAGTAGCCGATGTGTATGCAGAAACAGGCGATGCTTCATTGATGCAAACACTGGATAAAATGTGGGACAATGTGGTGAATACAAAAATGTACGTGACCGGCGGATGTGGCGCTTTGTACGATGGGGTGTCGGTGGATGGCACATCCTACAAGCCGGACTCTGTGCAAAAAGTGCATCAGTCATACGGTCGCGATTTCCAGTTGCCCAACTTCAGCGCACACAACGAAACCTGCGCTAACATTGGAAATGTGTTGTGGAACTGGCGTATGTTTTTACTGACAGGAAATGCAAAATATGCCGATGTGGTTGAACTCTGCCTGTATAACAGTGTATTGAGTGGCATTAGCCTTGATGGTACAAAATTTTTCTATACCAATCCACTGGCATCTACTGCCAACTACCCGTATCATCTGCGTTGGGAAGGTGGTCGTGTTCCCTATATCAGCAAATCAAATTGTTGCCCTCCCAACACGGTGCGCACCATTGCTGAAGTGAGCAATTACATGTACAGCGTGGGCGATGGTGGTTTATACTTCAACATGTATGGAGGCAACAAACTTGCAACCAAGCTAAAGAATGGAGCCTCCCTTAAACTGGAGCAGCAATCGGATTATCCATGGAGTGGCGTTGTGAAAATAAAAGTGAAGGAAGCACCTGCAACAAAGACGACTTTCTTCTTTCGCATTCCGGGGTGGTGCAAACAATTTCAATTAAAAGTAAATGATACTGTTTTCCTGGTAACAAAGAAGCAGGACGGATATGTTCCATTGAGCAGGATTTGGCGAACAGGCGATAATATTCAACTCAACCTTGAAATGCCCGTTACATTGATCGAGAGCAATCCATTGGTAGAAGAAACCCGCAACCAAGTGGTGGTGAAACGCGGACCTGTAGTGTATTGCCTTGAATCGGCGGACATGCCCGGCAACAATGTATTCGATGTGGCTATTCCTGCAACCCTTCAGTTAAAAACTGAAGCAATGAAAATCGGAAATACAACGGTGATGGCCTTGAAAGGAGAGGCTAAGCAAATGCAGCCACAAGACTGGAGCCATCGTTTGTACAGCGAGGTGAATTCTTCAATGAAAACAATACCAATCAAATTAATTCCTTATTACGCATGGGCCAACCGCGGTAAATCGGACATGACGGTATGGATGCCATTAATCAGGTAAGTGATTGTATGCATGACACGTATAGACCAATGAACAAACTTCTTCGATATTTCATCTTCCTTTTCCTGCTCTCATTTGCTGCGATAACTTCGGCACAATTGGTAGACAAAACACCCGCGCCGGTTCCTGTTGCGCCGGCTGTCTATAATCGTGAGCCTTACGAAGATCCGCTGGTAAGCGGGATAAACCGCGATGCATCAAGGGCAACGGCCTACTCATTTGCGTCAGTAACCGATGCATTAAAAGGCGACAGAAATACAAGCGGAAGATATGTTTCGCTAAATGGTGAATGGGATTTTTCATTTGCCATGAAACCGGGCGATGAGCCGCAGGACTTTTACAAATCAAAAGTGAATGGGTGGAAGAAAATTGCTGTTCCTTCCAATTGGGAAATGCAAGGCTACGATAAGCCGATTTACAAAAGTGCTGTGTATCCGTTTCGTCCTGTCAATCCACCGTATGTACCCAGGGACGACAATGGTGTTGGTTGTTACCAGCGGTCATTTACCATTCCTGCTGCATGGAAAGGCATGAACATTACCCTTCATTTTGGTGGAGTAAGTTCTGCATACAAGGTTTGGGTGAATGGCAAATTGTTGGGCTATGCTGAAGACAGTTTTCTGCCTTCGGAATTCAACATTACACCTTACTTGAAAGATGGCGAAAATATCGTTTCAGTTTGGGTGATACGCTGGAGCGACGGCAGTTTTTTGGAAGACCAGGACCAATGGCGAATGAGTGGCATTCACCGCGAGGTTTATTTGCATGCAGAGCCCAAATTGCGTATTGCTGATTTCTTTTACCAAACCAAACTCGACAAGGATTACCAAGATGCTTTGCTCAGTATTCGTCCGCGAATAGAAAACCTGGCAGGCAGGGAAATGAATGGTTATGTATTGAAGGTGCAGGTTTATGATAGTGACGGCAAACCTTTGCTGGATAAGCCTTTACAGAAAAGTGTTGATGAAATCATCAACGAAATTCATCCGCGGCTCGACAGGGTGAAATTCGGTTTGCTTGAAGCGAAAATCTCCCACCCACTGAAGTGGAGCCCAGAGGAACCTAACCTTTACAGGATGGTACTTTCTTTGGAGGATAGTGCATCAAATGTGTTGGAAGTGAAGACATGTAAAGTTGGTTTTCGTACCATTGAATTCAGGAAAACGGATAGCAAGTTGCTCATCAATGGCAAACTCACTTACCTGTAT
>JBBIOQ010000035.1:10207-34539 GCA_037443285.1 Sphingobacteriales bacterium
GAGTCAATCGTCCTGACCATCATCCAACAAGAGGAAAGGCGTTGACGAGGGAAGATATTTTGCAGGATATCAAAACCATCAAGCAGTTTAACTTCAACTGCATCCGGTTAAGCCATTATCCGAGTGATCCTTACCTGCTCGATTTATGCGATGAGTTTGGCATCATGGTTATTGATGAAGCTGACCTGGAAACACATGGGCTGGGTGGCAAACTGGATCATGATGCAACGTGGACAAGCGCATACATCGACCGTGTGAGCAGGATGGCATTGCGTGACAAAAATCATCCGTGCATTATTTTCTGGAGCCTCGGAAACGAAGCAGGCAGTGGTCCCAATCATGCAGCTATGGCAGCGTGGGTGAAGGACTTTGACATCACTCGTCCTTTGCATTATGAGCCCGCCATGGGTAGTCCACGTGAAGAAGGATATATCAACCCTTCCGACCCGCGTTATCCTAAGGCAAACGACCATTCACATCGTTTGCAAAATCCGCTTGACCAATATTATGTTGATATGGTGAGCCGGATGTATCCTGCATTGTATACCGCTCCATTGCTGGCGAATCAAAACAATGGTGACCATCGCCCCATTTTCTTTTGTGAGTATGCACACGCCATGGGCAACAGTGCAGGTAACATCAGGGAATTCTGGGATCAGTGGCGAAATACGCCCCGCATCATTGGTGGTTGCATTTGGGAATTCAAAGACCAGGGATTGTTGAAATACGATTCAAGCGGCACTCCTTATTATGCCTACGGCGGCGATTTTGGTGAAAAATATTTTGACAACTTCACCATCAAGGGAATTGTGGCTGCAGATGGAAGACCAAAGGCTGCTATGTATGAATGCAAGCGGGTTTTTCAACCTGTTCAATGCGAATGGATGGATTCGTTGAAGCGGTTGGTAGTAGTTAGGAACAGGAGTGAAGTAAAAAATACGAGTGACTATGCGGCCACTCTTTCCATCAGGGAGGATGGAAAAATTATCAACCAAAATCCACTGCCATTTCTGCATTTGCAGCCAGGTCAGGATACCATTATCAACATCAGTAAATATTTGCAGGGAATGACGGCTGATGCTGAATATCATGCCGACATTCAATTTGCGTTAAAAGAGCCGAATGCATGGGCAGAAAAGGGTTATGTAATTGCATCAAACCAATTGGCTGTGAGCCCTGCAGCTCGGAAAGGGAAATCTTTTGCTGGCATTGTATTTACTGAAAATGGAAATGGGTTTGTTGCGAAGGGCAGGGACTTTGCCGTCACTATCAATAAAACATCAGGAGCTCTCGAATCGTACTTGTGGAAAGGAAAGGAGCAGGTGTTTGCACCGTTGCTTCCGCATTTCACCCGGCCGCAAACCGACAATGATCGCAGGGGATGGAAGAGCCACAAAGTATTGCGGCAGTGGTATGAAGCGCTGCCACAATTCAAGGACATTCAACTTCTAAATGAAAATGGGAATAGTAAAGTGGTGAGCACTTACACATTGATTAATGATAGCGCTCAAGTGCTCGTACAGTATGAGGTTTCGAAAGATGGTCTTTTGAAAGTGGACTATTCACTGAATGTAAAGGATGGTTTGCCCGATATTCCGAAAGTGGGCATGCAGGGAGGTTTCCTGCGTAGCGACGACAATATTGAATGGTATGGCCGTGGCCCATTGGAAAACTACATTGACCGGCGTTATGGATTTGACGCAGGCATTTTCAGTATGCCAATTCAGGATTTCATGGAGCCTTATGTAGTGCCGCAGGAAAATGGGAATCGCACGGATGTTCGATGGATGTTTCTGCATAACGCTGCTACAAAGGATGGGTTGCTTGTAATAGCAGATAGCTTGTTGAGTATGAGTGCATGGCCGTATACCGAACAAAACATTTCCACCGCCAAACACACGAATAAATTAGTCGATGCTGGTTTCATCACTGTAAATATTGACCTGGTTCAAATGGGAGTGGGTGGCAACGACAGCTGGAGCGAAGTGGCCGCCCCGCTGGAACAATACATGATTCCTTCGAAAGGATATCATTATGCTTTTTACCTGAAACCTCTGAACACGAAACGCATTAGTATTAGCGAAGCAGTAAAGGCAAATAAAAAATGAAATGCGGGATACTAAATACAAACCCGAAGAGCTTCGCATCTGCTTTAAAAAGTTTGGCAATTGTCACTTGCATTTTGGCACTCACATTGCAATCATCCAATGCACAATCAACTTATAAAATGCAGGCTGACTTGCGTCAGCAGTTCTTAAATCCACCTCCCTCCGCAAGCCCCTGGGTGTTTTGGTATTGGATGCAGGCTGCTGTGTCCAAGGAAGGAATCACTGCCGACCTTGATGCCATGAAGCAGGCAGGAATAGGAGGTGCATACATGATGTTCATTAAAGGAGTTGCCAATCCCCCCTATACCGATACTCCTGCCTTGCAACTATCTTCACGCTGGTGGCAGATGGTGCGTCATGCGGTGAATGAAGCGGACCGAAATGGCATCAAACTTGGCATTCATGTGAGTGATGGATTTGCACTAGCCGGCGGTCCATGGATTACTCCTGAAATGTCGATGCAAAAAGTGGTGTGGACACAAACCCATGTGAAAGGCGGCAATCCCATCAGCATAGTTTTGCCTCAGCCACAAACCAATGAAGGATATTACAAAGACATTGCTGTGTTTGCGTTTCCATCAACCAAAGAAGCAGGAATGTCTACCCAAATCATCAAGCCGGTCATTACCAGCAGCAAGGATGACTCCGTTGCACAATTTTTGACTAATCCTGACAATTCAAAGAATTTCACCAGCGAAGAAAACTGCTGGATTCAGTATGCATTTGAAAAACCATTCACTTGCCGTTCCATTGTCATCCGAAGTAAAACCAATTACCAAAGCAATCGTTTGTTGGTGCAGGCAAGTAGCGATGGCAAACAATTCAGCACAGTGAAGCAATTGCAATCGCCGCGGCATGGTTGGCAGGACTGGGATGAATTTTATACACATGCAATTCCGTTAACCACTGCAAAGTATTTCCGTTTTGTGTTTGAAAAGAATGGTTCCGAACCTGGTGCTGAAGACCTGGATGCTGCCAAATGGAAACCATCACTGAAAGTTTTGGGTATCGAACTTTCGTCTGATGCAAAAATTGATCAGTTTGAAGGCAAGAATGGTTCGGTGTGGCGCATCAGCCCTGCAACTACCAACCAACAGGTGCCACCTGATGTGTGTGTGCCATTGAAGAAGTTGGTTAATCTTACCGGCAAACTGGATAAGGATGGAACCTTGCATTGGCAGGCGCCTGCAGGCAATTGGACCATCCTGCGCATAGGGCACACAAGTACCGGGCACAAGAACGAAACTGCCGGCGGTGGAAAGGGATTGGAGTGCGATAAGTTTAACCAGCATGCAGTAGCCCTACAGCTCCATAAATGGTTTGAAGAATTTTATCGGCAATGTGATGAAGGTGCGTTGCGGTGTGTATTACAATACCTGCACGTGGATAGTTGGGAATGTGGCAGCCAGAACTGGAGTGCAAATTTTGCTGATGAATTTAAAAGGAGACGCGGCTACGATTTGTTGCCTTACCTGCCGTTGATGGCCGGAATACCCATTGAGAATGCGGCTATATCCGAAAGAGTGTTGCATGACGTTAGGGCAACCATTGCAGAATTGGTGAATGACGTGTTTTTTAAAACCGTGGGTAGTTTTGCAAAGAAAAAAGGACTTTTGGTAAGTGCCGAGAGTGTTGCGCCCACCATGGTGGGCGATGGCATGCTTCATTATAACGCAGTTGATGTGCCCATGGGTGAATTTTGGTTAAGAAGCCCAACCCATGATAAACCAAACGACATGCTGGATGCAGTTTCCGGGGCGCATGTCTACAGCAAGCCTGTTGTGCAGGCTGAAGGATTCACTGAACTGCGCATGGCATGGGATGAACATCCCGGCATGATGAAAACAATTGCTGACCGGAACTTTGCGCTGGGTATTAACAAGATGGTGTTTCATGTGTTCATGCACAACCCATGGATGGACCGAAAACCCGGAATGACGCTCGATGCCATTGGTACGTTTTTTCAACGCGACCAAACCTGGTGGAAACAAAACCGTGCCTGGGTGGATTATGTCAAGCGCTGCCAGGCCTTGTTGCAACTAGGAAAACCTGTTGCTGATATTGCAGTGTTTACCGGCAATGATTATCCGCGTCGTGCCTTGTTGCCCGACCGATTGGTGGGTGCCATGCCCGGTATTTTCGGAAAGGAAATAGTATCCGGTGAAGAAAAAAGACTCAAGAACGAAGGACAGCCGCTTCGGCAAATGCCTGCTGGTGTTACGCACAGTGCCAACATAAGCGACCCGGCAAAATGGGGGGATGCCCTGCATGGTTATTCGTATGATTCGTTTAATGAAGATGCTTTGCTGAGCTTGAGTAAAGCGAACAATAACACGCTTGAATTACGTGGGGGTGCTTCCTATAAATTACTTGTACTTCCCGGTGTTGAGAGGATGACACCTGGAGGCAATGTACTGTCGAAGAATGCTGCTGCCAAAATTATTGAGTTGACAAATGGCGGACTTACTGTACTTGCCAACGGAAATCCCTATGAAATGATACAGGGATTAAAAACAAGCGGGGCATTGGTAAACGAAAAGACTGGTTGGGTTGAAACAGGTAACGGTAAAATTGTGCAGGGACCATATACTTCAAACTCATTCGAACAATTGGGCATTGAACCTGATTGTATTGTTGCTGACGAAAACGGTAGCCATGCTGAAAACATTGCATGGACACACAGGCAGGGTGATGACTTTGATGTATACTTTGTGTCAAATCAATTGGATTCAATGCGAACTGTACACCTTTCACTTAGGGTAACCAACAAGTTGCCTGAATTGTGGTACCCGCTGGATGGGAATATTCTGCCTGCTGATGGTTGGCGTATGGAAGGGGGCAGAACAATACTGCCAATAGTTCTCGAAAGAAACCAATCGGTGTTTGTTGTGCTGCAAAAGCCTGGGACAAATTCCAATGATGCGAAATCCAATCCTGGGAGTGCATGGCATCCGGTCAAAACACTGCAAGAGTCATGGATGGTTTCATTTGATAGCGCTTTTGGCGGCCCATTGAAGCCGGTGCGCTGGAATCATTTGCAGGATTGGAGCCAGAACGCTGATACATCTATCAAATACTTTTCCGGAACCGCAGCGTATTCCACAACGCTTGTGGTGGATGAGGAAACCAAAGGGAAAAGTTTTGCATTAAACCTTGGCGATGTGCAGAACATGGCTGAAGTTTTTGTGAATGGACAATCCTGCGGTATTGCGTGGACACCGCCATTCCAGGTTGACATTACCAAGGCAATAAAGAATGGTGAAAATGATTTGCGTATTGAAGTGACCAATACCTGGCATAATAGACTGGTCGGGGACAGCAGGTTACCTAAAGATCACAGGTACACGCAAATGACAGCTCCTTATCCACCGCCAAATAGTCCTTTGCTGCCAGCCGGTTTGCTGGGGCCAGTGGTATTGCTAAAGAAGGCCACCTCCCAGTGATGCTTTCGATTCACTCCATTTTCTGGATGCTGGTTGGTTTGTGTCTTATACGCCTGGAGCGGTTTTAATAGATAAAAAATAGTCTCCTGCTATGGCGTTTGCAAATAGTAAAATCAGTGCTGAATCAATGTTTTATTTTACAACTATCGGAACGTCATTTACTGTTACATGTTCATATCTAATGCCGGTATACCTGGTTTTCAAAGTGGCGTCAGTGGCAGTGGCAGTTATGTCTTTGAAAACAATATTTGAAACTGTATCTGTCGGGTTGCCTTCCATATCGCCGAACTTTTTGCATGCTACGTTTCTGTTTAATATTTAACCACATGCATTGTGCCTTTCATTTTGCAAAGAAGTGCTGCATGGGAAAAATCCGTTCCCTGCTACACAAATCTTCATTCAGTTTATTTTATGCTTTCAATCAAATACAATTTTATTCAGAAACCCTTTTTGAAGTAGAAAGCACTTTGGTTTCTGGAACAGCACTATAAGCTTTCTGCAATCCGCCGAGGTCTATCAGAATACTCTGGAGTATTACTCCCGGGTCTATGCTGTAAATTCTTAAGTGGTGCTCACCACTTTGAAGTTTTGATAACTGCACTGTTCTAGCGGTGCGGTTGCTTAAAACATTTTGCTTCCATTCTTCGCTTCTTCCAAATGTTCGGAAATCAACTACCTGCAGTGGTCCGTCATCAACTGACACGGCTTAGCGCATGCTATAGTTGTTTTTAAATGGATGCGTGGGCAGGGTAAAAACAATGGCTGAGGCATCGGCCGGTGAAAATGAATAGAAGTTGTATTCAATGTAAGATCTGTTTTGATGAATCCATCCGGTGTCGCTTAGATGCAGTGTATCTTTCATTGCTACCGCCTGTGACTGCATCGCTTCGCCGGTATAACCCTGGTCATGCAATAGATGCCAATCGCCCGAACCTTTGTTCATAAGCCTGCTGTCATGCGATGCATGGATGGAAACAAGCCCGTTGTTTTCAATAAAACCCTGGTAGTTTTCCGACAGCCGCAGGTCAGCGCCGTCCACTTGCACCAACACCTGCTTTCCGCCCGCAGTGAAGGTGATTTGCCCTGCCAGCATTTTATTTGAGGGTGCTTTTGTCCAATCAATACTCGCATAGAGTCGCATTTGTTTTTGGCCAAACTCAGGTGTCAACCGTCCGCTTGTTTTGGATAGGCGTATTCGCGGGTCAGATACAGATGCCGACCAATCCAGCGTTTTGCTTTCACATAAAAAAATATCGATAAAATATACCTGCCTGTTCAGCGGATCAAATGGTGGCAGTTTCAAATTGTTTGAACCTTTCAATAGCGATGAATCTTTCTTCACGAAACCTTCAGGAGCTACACCCCATTCTTGGGAGCTGTCGATAGTAACCTGCGGCAGGGCAGGAGCGAGGAAAACAGGAAGTTCCCTTGGCTTCATGGACATCATATTTTTCCATTTACCACCTGATAATTGGTTGTTGTAGTAATTGGTTTCCTGGACGATGCTGTCATAAGCTGCCAGCGACAACTGTGCATAATCCAATGCGCTTAATCTGTTTTGCTGTGCATTGAAATAACACTTATCACGATACAAGAATTTCTTATTCATCAATGAGGCACCTATCACCGGATAATAAACTAGTTCGTAAAAAGCTTCGGCATCCTTTGGTGCAATTTTCGTACGGAGCGCCTTTACTTTTTGTTCCAATGCTTCGTAGCGATCAATTCTTCGCTGAGCTTCATCTCCGTAATAGAAATGGTTGAAATTTGTGTATGTAGTTTTCGTGGTGGGCTCTGTTTGGCTCCAGCCCATGAATTCGGGTCTGCGTTCGAATGCGAGTTGGTAGTACTCCCATAAAACGGGCGTTATCATATCAGCCAATGGTTCGCCAAACAATGAACTTGCCCATTGCAACAGATGTTTTTTTGGATACCTGCTGTCCTTAAAAGGGCTGGCATCATAAGCCATTTCCATAAACATTTCGATATTGTATTCCAGCGGTTTAATATCGCCAACGTTCAATACCCAAAGCCGGTTGGCTCCCGACGCAAATGCCTTCATCATTTCCGATCTCATCAAAGAAGGATGTGTGCTGCCCAACCATAAGTAATCATGAGGCCGGCCCCAATAGGAGGCATGGTAGTAAACCCCGGAAGCGCCAGATCGTTTTTTTTCGTTCTCGTTATTCAGTCGCTGGATGTAGCCATAATTATCATCAGGCCAAACTATGGTCACATCATCCGGTACTTTTAAACCATTGTCATAAATGTCAAGAACTTCCTTGTAAGCCGTAAACACTTGTGGTATGGTTTCAACATTTTTGTTTACAAGGCGGGCAAGCATGTTGCGTTGGTTGCCAATAATATTTTCCAGTAATGGTACAGCTTCCTTTGGATCCTTTGCGCCTTCCATCTGGCTGTCGTGAACTCCCCGCATACCAAGAGTATACATTGCATTGATCCCACTGCTTTCCTTCACACGGTACTCCCAGTATTTGTCAATTGTTTGTTGATTGGTGAGGTAATTGAAATGACCCATTGTCTTTTCGTTCCATTCACCCACATTGTTACGAAGCATGGGTTCGGCATGCGATGAACCAATAATAATAGAATAGTCTGCTGCCACTTTTGCATTGCCGGCTATCGTGAAAAATGCTTTGGTGCAGTCATGCATGGCGGGCCAGATCAGGTTGGCTTTTAACCGGAGCATTAGTTCAAACACTTTCGCATAAGTTTTGGGACCGATATCGCCTGTTTCAGGTTCAAATGTTTTGGCTGCCCATGGCTGCAATCCCCAATCTTCATCATTGAGAAAGATTCCCCTGTATTTGACTGATGGTGGTTGAGAGAATAATTTTCCTTTTGTAGCAAATATTTCTTCCTTATGCCCAGGCACTACATCGGCCCACCAACAAAAAGGCGATACTCCCATCATTTTTGAAAGTTCAAAAATTCCAAACGCAGTGCCGCGGGGATCGCTGCCTGCAACCACAAGGGCCTTTCCTGTACGACCAAACGGATTCTCAATTACTGCTATGGCAAATCTTTCCCATTGCCTCTTTATGGAAGATACATTCAGTTTTTTGTTCTTTATCAGATGGTCAATGAATGCGCATTGCCCAATTGTGCCAACAAAAACTCCGTAAGAAGGAGTGCCCGTTGAAAAGGCCAACGATGGTGTAATTCCGGAAACCAACCCTACATCGTTTACAAATGCTTTTGCAGCTATTTGCACCACCATTGCATCAGCAGTATCAAAATAAACAGGGGCTGCTTTTTTGCCCGCAACTAATTGAAAAGCGCCATCCTGCTTCTGCCCGACAACAGATAGTTGATTTTCTCCAGCTTGCTGTGCAACAACGAGCAGGAATGATGCGGTGAGAATCAGTTGGATGATACCTGCTTTCAGAAATTGCCTGCAATGCTTCAACATCCTGCAACTATTTTTTCTATGATTAAAACCGAAAACGAAATCAGAATTGCCTATAACCTTTTTTTTAGGTGTTCAACACAAACACTTCATAGATAAGTGAACAACTAAATTCAAGTTTTGTGCCTTTAGCCGATTCAACTCCTCTGCCTAATTATTTACTGGTTTATTAGCACCACCCAACATGTTGGTCACATCCTTTAACCTTTCTTCCGGAATTACTTTTAGTTTGATCAATTTGCCTGATTTTATTTCGGCCTCCACGGTGGTTTGGTATGGGGCGTTCAGTTTAAAATGTACTTCGAGTTCAGAAGGCCAGGCGGGAAACAGGTATATCTTTTTGTCATCGGTTTGCAGCAACATTTCCTGCAGGCCAATCATTCCGCTGCCGCCCCAGTTGTGGTCTGGTGTCCAATCGAAACCCGGGCCCCAGAAGGCAGGAAAGCGCCTGCCTGAATTCTGAAGTTTGGCGAAAGTGAGCGTCTTTGCATCTTCTGTAAGCCCAAGCCTAGCGGCAAAAATGTTATCCTGTTTCCACCCAACATGACTGCGGAACTTCACCACATTGGAATCAAATTTCCAGGTGTTAATGGCTGTGTCGATATTGCTTTTTCCAATGCCAAACATACCCCACGGAAATACTGGGTAGAGTTGTGGCGATTCCACGTTGTTGATGCGTTCCCACGCCTTTGCGGGAGAAATGGTAGTGTGGCCTTGAATATTGTTGTAGGCAATAGGAGGAAGGCGCCTGTAAAAACTATCCAATGATTTTCGTTCAACTTCATCCAGGTAATTTGGCGGTAATTTCAGCAACCTTGATGTAACTGTTTTCAAAGCGGCAATTGTCGAAGTGGAATTATAAGTCATCTTGAATGTTTCTGCACCTGAACCTGGGAATAATATCAGTTGCCCTGCATCATTCAGCGCTTTTCTGCCGCGTTGTTTAGCCAGCCATTGATAATGCTCATCAAAAAAACGCAGGCAACTTTCAATGAATGGAATGTATGCGGTGATATCTTTTTGCGTGTAGCGTTCTTCTTCCAGCATCATCAGGCAAAACTCTAAAGATGTATCCCACAAATATTCCAGCCAGGCATTGTATTCCACACCGTTGTCAAAACCTGCAGGACGCTTCCATGCATATTCCGCAGAATTGGGCAGGCCAAAGTTTTCCATCTGCTCTGTAAAGCAGGCACCGCCATGGTTCCAGTAAACCTGGCTGCGCAATTCTGCATTCTTCAGTATACGGAGGTAGAAATCAAATTGCGGTTTCAATAAATCGAAGTCACCGCTTCTGATCATTGGAAAATAAACAAGGCGTTGATTCTGCGCGGTATGTGTACCTCCACCCCAGTTTCTGAAATCAGGGGTATAGTGTAGTGATGTATCGGTGAATACAGGATCATAAGTAAATAGGCCTCCATTGAATTTGGTTGGATACTGTCCAAATGCATTGCACGCCAGCATGTAACGGAAGAGTTGGTAATTACGTGCTACTTGCCATGCTGTGTCAGTTACATTTCCATTGGCAGGGTTGATGAAAATGAAACTCCTTTGCCAGAATGCATTCCACCACTGCTTGTTTTCCTCTAGTGCATGGAGGTTTGCCTTGCTGTCAGCCAAACTTTGTTGTAATCCATTTTCCCAATCATCCAGTGTTTTTGTTTGTGCAGTGTGCAGCAGCAATTGTAATTGATGGGAAAGGCTGGCTTTTTTACTTTTCAGTTTCCATCCCTCAAAATCTGTATCAATATATTTTCCATTGGTATTTCCGGCTGCAATCATATTAGTTCCTTCAAATACTCCTCCGAAAGTGAGGTTTCCGAGAGGATTGAACATCTGTTCTTTCACCGATTCCAGTCTCTGCTGTTTTACCGTTAGATCAAATACGGTGTTAGGTTGGTTTCTGTGAAAGAAAACAATGCTGTTGTTCAAGAAGGCAATAGAATCTTTAGTCGTAATCACATCGCCCTGTGGCGCCCATTTGTATGAATTCGCGTTGTTGGCCTTTCCCAGGTTGATGCGGTTTTTGTATCGCCACGATTCGTAAATAGCTTCCATGGCAGTGGGCTGATTGCTCTCAATGGAAACGTGTGCAACAGGTTGCTTCACATCAGCCCACACTATTATATTGGTTCTCAATTTTCCCTTTTCACCAACAATATGCAAAGTACCATCCTGCAATATCAATTGTTGTTGAAAACTTCCGCCGGCAAATGGATTTGGAGAAAGTTTCACTCTTATGCGTCCGACTTTTAGCAAAGCGTTGTTTTCATCAAACCACCCGCTTCTTGCTACGTAAATCAGCAAGTCGTTATTCTCCACCCATACATTCATCCCGATGTCCCCACCACCGCATGGCATGGATTCAGACGAATTATTACTTTGGCTGTTCCAGGTAATATTGTAACGGTCAATTTCAGTTTCCAACCGCTGACCAAACAGCAGATTTGCCTGCACAGCCAGCAAGGCATGCAGGCATAATAATCGGAGCAAGGGAAAATTTTTCATGCTACCAGTCATCGGTTCTGAAAGAAGAAACCGGCAACCCTTCAACACTGAATAAATCACCTTCCACGTAATCTCTGAAAGCATAACGCACAGCTACAGGTTCTCTTACATTCGGTGCTGAAACCAGCACTGTGCCTCCACTGATGATAGCTTGTGCAGGCCTGAAAATTTTGTCAGTACCGGCTATTTCAAAATTGGAAAGACGTTTGCCAAAGGATGTAAGTCCCATGGGTGCGTTTTTGAATTTCAACGTAGCCACACTGCCTTTTATGATTAATGAGTCAAGCGATGGACTCATGGCTGCAAAGCCTTTCATTCCATACGTGTTGGCAAGCGATAATAAAGCCAGTCGTTCGCCAGCCTTTTGCTTGTTGGCGGGATGAATGGAGGTTTCTTCACCTGCATCCAACAGCACTGCCATTTCGCTGTTTGGAATTTTTGCTACCGATTTTCTTTGTGCATCTCGCAGGTTGGCTGAATTGTATTTGCCACCCGTATTTGATGTGGGAAGTGGTGCATAATTGAAAGGAGCAATTTGCGTGAAGTAGAAGGGAAAATCGCCTTGCGCCCAGCGGGCTCGCCATTCACGTACCATAGCAGGAAAAAGATTTTCATACTGGTCGGGCCTGTCGTAGTTGCTTTCGCCCTGATACCAGATGGCACCTTTAATACTGTATCCAATAAACGGATTCAACATGCCATTGAAAAGGGTAGTGGCAGTTCTGTTATTCATCTTGAGCGAATCCTGTACCGGTGGCACCTTTATTTCCGGGAATGCTTTTATGCTGTCGTTGCTCATCCATGCTTCCGCCGGACTACCTCCATAACTTATATTCACCAGGCCTATCGGCACATGAAGCATTTCATTCAGAAGTCTTCCAAAATAATAGGCGGTGGCACTGAAGTTGGCAACGCTTTCCGGCTGGGCCTCCTTCCATTCTGATGGTTTGCTTTCTTGCTGGGCAATAGCTTTCACTGACCGCGGTACAATATACAATCTTACCTGGCTGTTTGTGCTATGCAGTATATCATCATTGCTGTGAAGAACGGGTTGATCTTTATAGCCTTTCATGGGCATCTCCATGTTCGATTGCCCACTGCACAACCACACTTCGCCCACCAGCACATTTTTGATGGTGATGGTAGAACTTTCAGAAACGGTTATTTCATAAGGGCCGCCGGCCGCAGGAGTTTCCACTAACAGTTTCCATTTGCCCTCGTTATTTGCTTTAGTGCTCACTTTCTTTTTGTTCCAGGATGTGGTAACCGAAACATTTTTATTGGCGCCTGCCCATCCCCATATGGCAGCTTTGGTTTGCTGTTGCAAAACCATATTGTCTGAGAAGAAATTTGCAAGGCGAAGCTGTGCTTCAGCCGAGCATACAAATAGGATAAACAAGATGGAAATGTTCAACCTGGATTTAAAAGTGGTGTTCATATTGCTGGCAATGTTTTGTTGAATACAACGAAGATTTTAAGTGCAGGCAAATTAAATAAGCCCGCCCGGATTGGGAATGAAATGTTGGAATTTGTGGAAGTTTTTCAGGTAATGCTTTTTATCGAGTTTATAGTAAAATGCGCCTTTCTTGGAGCCTTCCTTGTCTTTGTCTTTTTGCTTAAGGAGCATGCCGGTTGAAATGATTTTCCTGCTGAAATTGCCCTGGTCAAATTTCGTTTCATAAATATCTTCAAACAGGCTTTGAAGCAAGGGTAGTGTAAATTTTGAAGGAAGTAATTCAAACAAGATAGGATGCAAGGCGGCTTTGTAGCGCAATTTCTTCTTGGCGAGCTCTACCATATCATTATGGTCGAAGATGAGTTCAGGGGTTTCGTTGAGTGGAAACCACTCTGCATGGTACTCTTCGGTGATTTGCTTTTCGTACTTGTTAATGTCGATGAGGGCAAAATAGGCTATGGATAATGTGCGTTCAATAGGGTCGCGGTCAGGTGATGTAAAGGCATGCAATTGCTCCAGGTAAATGCCTTCCAGGCCGGTCATTCCTTTTAAAATCCGTACAGCTGCCTGGTCGGCACTTTCCTCTTTCTGCACAAATCCTCCCATCAAACTCCAATGATTCTTTTTGGGTTCAAAGCCCCGCTTAATCAGCAGGAGCTTCAGTTTGCGCCCGTCAAATCCAAACACAATGCAGTCCACTGCCACTAGAAACCGTTGTTGGTTTTGATATTTAGACATAATTCTGAATTTCAGGTATTCGGCAAGGTCTTTTTGAGGAAAATGGCAAGTTCCGGGTCGTTGATTGTGCTCTTCAAAAATAATTGTAATTATGACAAATAATAAAAAAGATTTTTACCTTAGCGCTCCTGAAACTGTTGAAGGGTGCTTCCAACGATGTTGCTTACCTGGCACCAACAAAAACATTCAGGTGCCAACAATTAATCATTGCCATATGAAACTCAGGAATTCAGTTTTTGCAGTATTGTCGTGTTCTCTGTTGGTGATGGGTGCTGTTGCGCAGCAAGCAAAAGTATTAACCATTCAGGCCGACAAGCCGGTGGCAGACATACAACCTACCATGTGGGGCATCTTTTTTGAAGACATCAACCTGGGTGCTGATGGCGGCATTTATGCCGAGCTCATAAAAAACCGGTCATTTGAATTTAGCAAACCACTGATGGGCTGGAAAGTGGAACAGAATCCTTTTAAAGAAGGTGCAGTGACGGTCCTGAACAGGCAGGAGAAAAGCATTGCCAATCCACGATTTGCACGCATTACTATTAGTAATGCAACAAAGGGAAACCTAAGCCTGACCAACGAAGGCTTCCGCGGAATGGGTATTTCCAATGGCCTGCGGTACGATTTTTCATTTATGTACCGCCAGCAAAACGCTGGTATTACCCTGCATGGAGAATTGATAAATGGCAAGGGGGAAACTATTGGAAGTGTTGTGGCGAACCCTGCGGTTACCGGTAATGATTGGAAAAAATTTTCTGCGAGTTTCAATGCCATTCAAACAGAACCGAAAGCACAATTCAGAATTTGGTTTGAAGGAAGCGGTGTGATTGACCTTGACATGCTTTCGCTGTTTCCCGCAAATACCTGGAAAGGCAGGCCCGGCGGCATGCGTGCCGACATGGTACAATTGCTGGCCGATATGAAACCCGGCTTCATTCGTTTTCCGGGTGGCTGTATTGTGGAAGGCATGGATTTGAAAAACCGCTACCAATGGAAGAATACCATCGGTCCTGTTGAAGAGCGTCAGCTCATTATGAACCGGTGGAATGTTGAATTCCCAAATCGTTCTGCGCCCGATTATTTCCAAACCTTCGGACTTGGTTTTTTTGAATACTTCCAGCTGGCAGAAGACATTGGTGCAGAACCCTTGCCCATTCTTAATTGTGGAATGGCTTGTCAATTTAATACGGCAGAACTCGTTCCACTCGACCAGATTGATCCCTTTGTGCAGGATGCACTCGACCTCATTGAATTTGCCAACGGTGACACTACTACACATTGGGGTAAGATACGTGCCGATATGGGGCATCCGGCTCCATTCAACCTGAAAATGATGGGTGTGGGCAATGAGAATTGGGGACCTCAATACCTCGAGAGATTTAAGGTCTTCCAAAATGCTATCAAGGAAAAATATCCAACATTTAAAATCGTAGCAAGTTCGGGCACTGATCCTAACGGAGCCAGGTTTGACGAACTGAACACAGCACTGCGCCAATGGAATGCCGACTTCATAGACGAGCATTACTACCGCAAACCTGAGTGGTTTTACAGCAATGTGCGCCGCTACGACAATTATCCGCGGAATGGCCCTAAAATATTTGCCGGTGAATATGCTTCGCACACCGATAATAAAGTGAGCGGGGAGAAGCGCAACAACTGGCTGAGCGCTATCAGTGAAGCCGCTTTCATGACGGGGCTGGAGCGAAACGCCGGAGTAGTTAGCATGGCATCGTATGCCCCATTGTTTGCACATATTGATGGCTGGCAATGGACGCCAGATCTTATTTGGGTTGATAACCTTCGTTCTTACGGAACGCCTGATTATTATGTGCAGAAACTCTTTTCATTGAACAAGGGCTCAAAAGTGCTGCCAATCACTTTGGGCAACGATGTAATGGCAGGCCAGGACAGTCTTTATGCGTCAGCATGCATGGATACGGTGGCACATGAAATTATCATCAAGCTGGTGAATGCCTCTGATAAGGAACAAACTGCAACGCTTGCCATTAATGGCGTTAAGAAACTTGCGCCTTCAGCAAAACTAATAATGATGACTGCAGCCTTAAACGAAGTGAACTCTTTTGATAACCCGCAGAATGTGGCTCCAAATGAATCAACTGTTGCTATTAAGGGTAAGAAAATCGAATACAAAGCGCTACCTTATTCTCTTTCGATTTTGAGGATAAAGGCGAATTAAAATTGGAATAGTGGAGTAGGACGAAAAGGAGAACGGCACCATCAAGGAACAAGAAAGTACTATTAGAAATAACATCATCAAAACAGCAATTAATGATTCGTAAAATGACCATTGCAGGAGCACTTTCGCTGGCAGCAATTGCCGGTTGCAAGGAAGCAAATCACGAAACAAATACCTCAGCCAACAAGTTCGTTACACGTGCCGATTGGGGTGAGACCGATGGTAAAAAGGTTTACCTGTACACGCTAACCAACGGCAAAGGTGTAGAAGTGAAAATTACCAACTATGGTGGTACTGTTACATCGTGGATGACACCCGATAAACAAGGCAACAAAAGCAATATTGTTATTGGTTTCGATAGTCTCTGCGGCTACCTCGCTAAGCCGCCATACTTCGGTGCTACTATTGGCCGCTATGGCAACCGTATTGGTAATGCATCATTCAAGATTGACACGACTACGTATGTGCTTAATGCCAACGATGGCAAAAATCACCTGCATGGCGGTCCCAAAGGATTTGACAAAGTTGTGTGGGATTCCTCGCCTGCCGACAGCGGTTCAGCTCTTACACTTACTTACCTAAGCAAGGATGGCGAGGAAGGGTATCCCGGCAACCTGCAAGTGACGGTTAAGTTCACGTTGACTGATGATAATGAATTGCTGATTGAATACGATGCCACTACCGACAAGCCGACTCCCGTCAACTTAACCAACCATAGTTATTTCAACCTCACTGGCGATGTGGTTAATACTATTCTCAGCCACAGGTTGCAAGTGAATGCGGACCGTTACACTCCGGTTGATAAAACGCTAATTCCAACGGGAGAATTGAAGCCGGTGACGGGAACACCATTTGACTTTCTGCAGCCACATGCCATTGGCGAAAGAATTGCTGCCGTGGATGGTGGATACGACCACAATTTTATTTTGAACCGCAAAGGCAGTGAACTTGAACTGGTAGCCACACTTGCTGATTCAATAAGCGGCCGCAGCCTTGAAGTGTACACCACGGAACCCGGGCTGCAGTTCTATTCCGGCAACTTCCTCAATGGGACTATCAAAAACCGCGATGGCAAAGCCATTCAGCAACATGCAGCGCTTTGCCTGGAAACACAGCACTTTCCCGATTCACCCAACAAACCAGCTTTCCCATCCACATTGTTGAAGCCCGGGGAGAAGTACCACACAGCCACCAAATACAAAGTGAATGTAGAACAGATTTCAAGCAAGTGATTTGGATTAACGTCATTCTTTAAAAGTTTGAGCGGCAACCAGAAAATAAAAGGAAGAAAATAATTGTGTGAATTTTCAATCATGATTTTATGAGCAGAGAAAATAACTATGTTATTGGTGTGGATTATGGCTCCGATTCGGTGCGTACAATAATCGTAAATGCAATAAGCGGTGCAGAACTTGCATCCTCCGTTTTTTATTATCCACGTTGGAAGAAGCAACTGTACTGCAATATGCACGACAACCAGTTCAGGCAGCATCCGCTTGATTATGTTGAAGGATTGGAAACAACCATCAAGGAATGCATTGCCAAAGTGGGTGCAGATGTTGCTTCGAAAATAAGGGCAATATCGGTGGACACAACGGGCTCAACACCTGTTGCAACCGATAAAACCGGAACCCCACTTTCAATGCTGCCGGGTTTCGAAGAAAATCCTAACGCCATGTTTGTTTTGTGGAAAGACCATACGGGCGTAGGCGAGGCTGCAGAAATAAATGCGCATGCCGGGAAATTCGCCACCAACTACCTACAGTTTGTTGGTGGCATTTATTCTTCAGAATGGTTCTGGGCCAAACTGCTGCATGTATTGCGTGCCGATGAAAAAGTGCGAAATAATATTTACTCTTTTGTAGAACATTGCGACTGGATACCATTCCTGCTCACAGGCGGCACCGATGTGCACCAAATGAAGCGTAGCCGTTGTGCTGCAGGCCACAAAATTTTATGGGCTAAAGAATGGGGCGGTCTTCCGCCGAATGATTTCTTCGCCAGTCTTGATTCTGTGCTGGATGGAATTACAGAAAGATTGTTCACAGATACTTATGCTTCAGATGAAGCTGCGGGCACCATCAGCAAGGAATGGGCTGAACGCCTCGGCCTGCCTGCTGATGTTGTGATTGGCGTGGGTGCATACGATGCACACATGGGCGCTGTTGGCGGGCAAATTGAACCTTATTACCTCAGCAAAGTGATGGGCACTTCCACCTGTGATATGATGGTGGCACCTGTTGAAGAAGTGGAAGGAAAACTCATCAAAGGAATTTGCGGGCAGGTGCCCGGTTCTATCATTCCCGGAATGACGGGTTTGGAGGCAGGCCAGAGCGCCTTTGGCGATGCATACGCATGGTTCAAACGATTAATCACATGGCCTTTGCACCAATTACTTGAGAAATCCACTTTGTTGGATGAACAAACCAAACAACAACTCATAAAGGAAACAGAAAGTGCAGTGCTTCCTGAACTGGAAAAGCTTGCCGCCAAACTGGAGGTGAGTGAGCACAGCGAATTGGCCATTGACTGGTTCAACGGCCGCCGCACACCCGATGCCAACCAGGCGTTGACTGCTTCTATCGCAGGGCTCGATTTGGGAAGCGATGCTGTGCATGTATACCGCGCTGTGGTTGAAGCAACCTGCTTTGGTGCAAAAGCTATAGTTGAAAGATTTGTTGAGCAGGGTATACCTGTGAAAGGATTGATTGGCTTGGGTGGTGTGGCAAGAAAGTCGTCTTTCACAATGCAGATGATGGCTGATGTTATGAACATGCCTATTAAGATTCATAAATCAGAGCAAACCTGCGCTTTAGGTGCGGCAATGTTTGCAGCAACTGCAGGCGGTGTTTATGAAAAGGTGGAAGATGCCATGCATGCTATGGGTCAGGGTTTTGATGCGGAGTATCATCCTAATACTGATGTAGTAGGTGTTTACCAAAAGAGGTACGAAAAATATAAAACTATTGGTGCCTTCATGGAAAGGCAGGTGTTATAGGCTTTTCCGGCTACAAAGGCACAGTGCAGGCACAATGCGTTCTGGTAGTTGAAAAGTTTCCATAGTGTCCTTGCTGCCTTTTTCGTGGCGTTGTGGTTAAATTAAATGTGCAAAAAGTGAAATCATTATGAGTAAATACCAACATATAAAAGAAGAAGCTTACGCTGCAAATATGCAACTGCCCAAACTGGGACTGGTATTGTTCACCTTTGGAAATGTGAGCGCCGTAGATCGAAGTCTTGGAGTTTTTGCTATCAAACCTAGTGGAGTTCCTTATGAAGATCTGTCGCCCGATAACATGGTGATTGTTGATTTTGATGGCAATACCGTTGAAGGTGCGATGCGTCCATCATCTGACACTAAAACACATGCCGTGTTGTATAAGCACTGGCAAAAGATTGGCGGCATAGTACATACACATTCCACTTATGCCACATCATGGGCGCAGTCATTGCGCGACATTCCCATCTTCGGCACCACGCATGCCGACCACAACACGGTCGATATTCCATGTGCTCCTCCCATGAGTGATGAAATGATACAAGGCAATTATGAGTACGAAACAGGTTTCCAGATTATGAATTGCTTCAAGGAGAAGGGATTGAACTATGAAGAAGTGGAAATGGTGCTGGTTGGAAATCATGCGCCATTTACCTGGGGCAAAAATGCAGGTAAGGCGGTTTACAACAGTGCGGTGCTGGAGCAGGTCGCTCACATGGCATTGCTTACAGAACAGATTAATACAAATGCGCCACGACTGAAAGATGCATTGATTAAAAAACACTACGAACGCAAACATGGTCCCGATAGCTACTACGGTCAGTAGTCATACCTAATGAAATGCTTTATGAAGAAATACTTGTTGCTAATTGTAGGATGGATAATGCTTTCAGTTAACGGCTTGGCCCAGCAGAGAGATTATCCGTTTACTCCTGTGCCTTTTACTAATGTGCATCTATCAGATAATTTCTGGTTGCCACGCATTAAGGTAAATCACACAGTCACCATTCCTGCTTCATTTGAGCGCTGCGAGAATACAGGCAGGGTGAAGAATTTCGAAATGGCAGCTGCGCATACCGGAAAGTTCTGTACACGGTACCCCTTTGACGATACAGATATTTACAAGACCATTGAAGGAGCCTCTTTTTCACTCAGTCTTTTTCCCGATCCTAAACTGTCGGCTTACATTGACACCCTGATTGAAAAAGTGGCCAAAGCGCAGGAGCCTGATGGATATCTCTACACTGCACGTACCATTGATCCGTTGCATCCGCATTCATGGGCAGGAGCCAACCGTTGGGATAAGGAACGGGAATTGAGCCACGAGTTGTACAACTCAGGTCACTTATACGAAGCTGCTGCAGCACACTATGCGGCTACTGGTAAGAAAACCCTGCTGAATATCGCGTTGAAAAATGCAGACCTTGTCTGTTCCGTTTTTGGGCAGGACAAACGTCACGTAGCGCCTGGCCACGAAGTGATTGAAATGGGTTTAGTGAAACTCTATCGTATCACTGGTAAAAAGGAGTATCTCGAAACAGCGAAATACTTTATTGAAGAACGCGGACATTACAACGGCTATGATGCAAAGAGCAAGGACCCGTGGAAGAATGGCGCTTACTGGCAGGACCATATTCCAGTTGTTGACCAGCGTGAAGCTATTGGACATGCCGTGCGGGCTGGCTATTTGTATTCAGCTGTAGCCGATGTGGCGGCGCTGACCGGCGACGAAAAACTATTGCAGGCTGTTGACTCCATTTGGGCAAACCAGGTGTCGAAAAAGCTTTACGTGCAAGGTGGCGCAGGTGCTGTAGGTTCAGGTGAACGTTATGGTGATAATTACGAATTGCCCAATGCAACAGCTTACAATGAAACATGTGCGGCCATCGCCAATGTTTACTGGAATCAGCGCATGTTTCAACTGCATGGCGATGCCAAATACATTGATGTGCTGGAGAAAATTCTTTACAATGGTTTGATAAGTGGTGTCGGCCTCGATGGCAAATCTTTTTTCTATACCAATGCCATGCAGGTGCGCAACGGATTTGTGCATCCTGACCTTGAGCCTGAGCGTTCCGGTTGGTTTGAATGTTCCTGCTGCCCAACAAATATGACAAGGCTGCTGCCATCCATTCCAGGCTACATGTATGCGCAGCAACCCGGTAACCTGTATGTGAACCTTTTCATCAACAGCAATGCAACCATGCAAGTGGATGGAAAGGAAGTAAGCATTGCACAGCAAAACAATTATCCATGGGACGGCGATTTGAAATTCACAGTTTCGCCTGCTAAAGGCAAACTGCTGTTTGCGTTGCATATCCGAATTCCAGGATGGGCCCGCAACCAAGCCATTCCATCTGACCTTTATGGTTATGAGTCAAACGCTACTGAAAAAATACAAGTGAATCTGAATGGAGAGCCCACACTTTACCGCATGGAAAATGGGTATGCCATTGTATACAGGGAATTTAAAAAGAACGATGTAGTGGAAGTGAAACTGCCTATGGAAGTGCGCAGGGTAGTGGCTAATGCACAACTTAAAGATGATATTGGCAAAGTTGCATTACAGCGTGGCCCTTTGATGTATTGTGCCGAATGGCCCGACAACAACGGGCGTGTTTCAAACATCATCATCCCAACAAATACCACCTTCACCGTGCAGCAGGATTCAGTACTTCTGAATGGAGTAAACCTGTTGAAGGCGGAAGTGAACAAAGTGGATGTGAGCAACAACCAGGTAACGACAAGCCGGGTGCCGTTTGTAGCCATTCCCTATTATGCTTGGGCCAACCGCGGCAAAGGCGAAATGATGCTTTGGTTTCCCGAACGAGTGAATGATGTGGAGATAATTTCAAAATAGAATAACCGAATAATCTGAATCTGAATTCAAATCATAAACTAAATCTAATAACATGATTGACTTGAAAAAGCTGGAACTGTGGTTTGTAACCGGAAGCCAGCATTTGTATGGAGAAGAAACTTTAAAGCAGGTAGCACAGCATTCGCAGCAAATTGCTGCAGCCCTTAATGCTGCTGCCGCTATTCCTGTTTCTGTGGTGTTTAAGCCAACGGTAAAATCGACCGAGGAAATTTATGCTGTTTGCGCTGAAGCCAACTCTTCCTCCCATTGTATTGGAATCATTGCCTGGATGCACACTTTTTCGCCTGCAAAAATGTGGATTCGCGGATTAAGCATCCTGCACAAGCCGATGCTTCATTTGCATACGCAATTCAACCGCGATATTCCCTGGGCCGATATTGATATGGACTTCATGAACCTGAACCAGAGCGCCCATGGCGACCGTGAGTTTGGTTTCATCATGAGCCGTATGCGCCTGAATCGTAAAGTGGTGGTAGGTCACTGGCAGGATCCGAAAGTGGCAGAACGTATTGGTGTGTGGGCGAGAGCCGCAGCCGGCTGGCATGATTGGCAGGGTGCCCGCTTTGTGCGCTTTGGCGATAACATGCGTTTTGTAGCCGTAACCGATGGTGACAAAGTGGAAGCCGAAATGAAGTTTGGTTTTAGCGTGAATACACACGGCATAGGCGACCTGGTAAAAGTAATTGATGCAGTGAGTGATGCACAGGTGGATAAACTGGTGCAAGAATATTTCGACACCTACAATGTTGTCAGCAGCCTGCAAAAGGGCGGTGCAAAACATGAAAGCCTTCGAGATGCTGCAAGAATTGAACTGGGCATGACATACTTCCTACTCGAAGGCAATTTCAAAGGCTTCAGCGATACGTTTGAAGACCTGCACGGTATGAAACAATTACCCGGCATAGCTGCGCAACGCCTCATGGGTAAAGGATTTGGCTTTGCCGGCGAAGGCGATTGGAAAACTTCGGCATTGGTACGTGCATTGAAAGTGATGGCAACAGGCCTTCCGGGTGGCAACAGTTTCATGGAAGACTACACCTATCATTTTGACCCATCTAATCCAATGGTGCTGGGCAGCCACATGCTGGAGATATGCGAGAGTATTGCCAATGGCAAACCTAACTGTGAAATCCATCCGCTGGGTATTGGCGGCAAGGAGGACCCCGTTAGGCTGGTATTCAATAGCGCCGCCGGTCCCGCACTGAATGCTACGTTGGTAGACATGGGCAACCGCTTCAGGTTCCTGGTAAATGAAGTGGAAGCTGTCGACCCCATTGCCGACCTTCCAAAACTGCCTGTTGCTAGAGTGTTGTGGAAACCATTGCCCAACATGTACGATGCTTGTGCTGCCTGGATTCTAGCAGGAGGTGCCCACCACACTGCTTACAGTCAAAACCTTACGGCTGAGCATATGGAGGACTTTGCCGAGATTGCAGGTATGGAGTATTTGCTGATTGGAAAAGACACCAATTTGCGACAGTTCAAGAACGAATTGAAATGGAATGAAAAGGCTTTTAAATAGGCCAATAACTCATAAACAAATAAACTCTAAAAATTATGGACTGGCGTTCACACGAATTTCTTTGGCTCGACTGGTTAATTATCATTGTTGGGGTTTTGGGAGTAGCATGGGCAGTGTGGCGTGCGATACTAAAAGACAAACGCAAACAACAGGGAGCAGACAGTGAAGACTACCTGTTTGGCAAAGGTGAGCCGTGGTATGTTATT
Organism: Sphingobacteriales bacterium; assembly: GCA_037443285.1. Classification (GTDB taxonomy): domain Bacteria; phylum Bacteroidota; class Bacteroidia; order Chitinophagales; family Chitinophagaceae; genus Phnomibacter. Next base: position 33,698 of record JBBIOQ010000035.1, read on the forward strand.
GGTGCGGCAATTTTTGCAGCAAACATCGGGTCAGAACACCTTGTAGGTCTTGCTGGTACAGGTGCTAAATCTGGTGTAGGAATGGCCCACTGGGAAATGCAAGGCTGGATGATTCTCATCCTTGGATGGTTATTCGTACCGTTCTACCAATTGATGAATACGAAGTTGGGTAAGATTATCACCATGCCCGATTTTCTTAAAACCCGCTATACACATAGAACCGGTTCGTGGTTGTCAATCATCACACTCATTGCATATGTGCTAACCAAAGTAAGTGTTACCGCATTTACAGGCGGCATTTTCATGCAGAGTTTGCTGGGATTGCCTTTTTGGTATGGAGCGATTGGTCTGATAGTTTTAACGGGAATCTTTACTGTTTTTGGTGGTATGAAAGGTGTAATGACACTCTCTGCCATTCAAACTCCAATCCTTATCCTGGGTTCATTCCTGGTGCTTTTCTTAGGATTGTCTGCACTTGGAGGTGGCAGTATTGCTGAGGGCTGGCATGCCATGATTGAATATTCTAAAACACTGGGTAAAGGCGCTGACGGCGTTGCTTACGGTACAAACCACATGTTCCATTTTGAAACAGGCGATCCGTTGTACGATGAGTATCCAGGCTTTTGGGTATTCATCGGTGCCACAATTATCGGTTTCTGGTATTGGGCTACTGACCAACATATCGTTCAGCGTGTACTTGGACAACAAAAAGGGGAGGCAAATGACGTTGTAATGAAGCGTGCACGCCGAGGTACAATTGCCGCTGGGTATTTCAAATTGCTACCCGTGTTTATGTTCCTGATTCCTGGTATGATAGCGGCTGCATTGGCTGCACGTCCGGG
>JBBIOQ010000036.1:0-34148 GCA_037443285.1 Sphingobacteriales bacterium
AATGAAATGACAATATATCTTCCATCATTGGAGTGGAAGAAGATTTTATGAAAACGGATTGCCTACTCCATCGCAACCCAACCTTGCCGTAGACTCATCAACCATTTGGGGTAAAACACCACTCAACCCCAACCAGATTACACAGGCATTCAGCAACGACCCCAACGACCGGCCTTCGCAGGATGTAGGCCTTGACGGCATGAATGATGCAGATGAAAAAACCAGGAGAAAGACAGATTATCTCGACAAACTTGCTGCTTCCGTAGGCGGTGGCAGCCCGGCCTATCAAAAAGCATTGCAGGACCCCAGCAACGACAATTTTGTAAACTACCGCGACAGCAGGTACGATGCGGCAAAAGCAGGCATTTTGCCCAGGTACAAAAACTACAACCTCACGCAAGGCAACTCGCCTGTTACCACCTCCAGCGAAACCGTAGAAGCCAGTACACTTTACCCCGACAATGAAGACCTGAACCGTGATAATACACTAAATGAAAGTGAAGAATACTTTGAGTACAAACTGAATATAACGCCACAGGCACTGCAGGTAGGGCAAAACTATATAACTGACAAGCGTATTGTTTCAATAAAATACGAGAACGGCACTACAGGCAACGAAACCTGGTACCAGTTCCGCATTCCTGTAAGAGCATACGGACGCAAGGTGGGTAATATCCCCGACTTTAAATCCATCCGCTTTATGCGTATGTATATGACCGGTTGGGAGGATAGCGTGACACTGCGTTTTGCAAGGCTCGACATGGTGCGCAACAACTGGCGGCAATTCTCATTCGAACTTTCGAGAAACGGCACTTATACGCCAACTACTTCCAACACATTTACCACCATCAATACCCTTGCCGTAAACATTGAAGAGAACGATAGAAGAACGCCCATTCCTTACCGCATTCCTCCGGGTATAGAACGTGTGCAGCAGTTGGCCAATGGTGGAGTAAATATTTTGCAGAACGAGCAGGCATTAAGCCTGCAAATCCGCAACCTGTACTCGGGAAATGCAAGGGGTGTATTCAAAACATTTAACAACGACCTGCGCCAGTACAAAAAGCTGAACATGTTCCTCCATGCTGAAGAACTGGTAAATACCGACCCTGCCTACAGCAGACTTACCGACACTAGTTTGTACGCTACCGTTCGTATTGGCCAGGACATCCTTTCCAACTATTATGAAATAAGGATTCCCTTGAAAATTACAAGGCCTGCCGGACCCAACATTTCTACCGACAGTATTTGGCCTACAGCCAACAATCTCGATTTTGCATTGCAGGAATTGATTGACCTGAAAACCAGGCGCAACAACACTTCAGGCACTTCGCCAACGCAATACTATTCTGAAAAAATTGGCAACCGTGTCTATGGTGTGTTTGGCAATCCCAACCTGGGTGAGGTGAAATCAATTTTCATTGGTATTGATAATCCTGAACGGGCCGATGGACCAAACCTGAGTGCCGAGGTATGGATAAACGAACTTCGTTTAAGTCAATTGGATGAAAGTCTTGCCTGGGCAGCAGTGGGCAGGGTTGATATGCAACTTGCCGACCTTGGCACCCTGAGTGTAGCTGCCAGCCATCGGGGTGTGGGCTTTGGCACTATTGAACAACGGGTGAATGAAAGAGCTCGCCAGACAACTGATCAATTTGATGCGAGCCTGCAAATGGATGCAGGCAAACTGGTGCCGAAAAATGTTGGCGTTTCTATTCCGCTTTATGCAAGTTTGAGCAAAACGCTTTTGACTCCTCAATACGACCCCTACGATAAGGATGTGCTGATGAATGAAAAACTTTCGAAATGCGCCAATTGTGATTCCGTTAGGCAAGTGGCGAGAGAGGAACATTCTACCCAGACATTCAACGTGAGCAACATGCGCTTCCTGCCTAAGGGCAACAAGCGACCGCAGATCTACAGCATCAGCAATTTTGATTTTACCTACAACTACCTGCGACAAAAAACAACATCACCCATAATAACGCAGGACCTTTCAAAACGGAATCGTTTTGTGCTGGGCTATACCTATGCCGCACAACCAAAATATTGGGAGCCGTTTAAGAATACGATAAAATCCAAATCGCCTTGGCTCACATTCATCAAGGATTTCAACCTCAACCCGATTCCATCCAACCTGGCATTCAAGTTCGACATCAACAGGCAGTTTGGAAGGTATGTGCCAAGGATAGTAAACACCTTCGACAACAAAGTGGACCGGGTTGACTCCACCTATGACAAGTACTTCAACTTCGACCGGTTCTACACGTTGCGCTGGGACCTCACTAAATCCTTCAATGTTGATTTCAACGCCCTCAACAAGGCAAGGGTAGATGAGCCGGCAGGAGAAATAAATACAAGTTCCAAGAAAGACAGCATTCGCCAGAATTTCTGGAGTGGAGGCCGAAATACCAGCTACGATCAGAACATTGTTTTTGCATACAACTTCCCTACACAGAAGTTTCCTTTCCTCGACTGGACCAACATTCGGGGAAGCTACACAGCTCGCTATAGATGGACTGCCAGTAGCCTTATAGCCAAATACCTGAACCAGGGCAACATCATGGAAAACGGCTCTGACAGAATGCTGAATGGGGAACTTGATTTCACCAAACTGTACAGCAAAAGCAAATGGCTGGCTGCATTGGAAAACGAGGCTGCTCCAAAACAACAGAATCAACCGGCACAACCTAATCCAGAGGCGAAAAAAGACAAGAAAAAAGACAAAAACGACAAATCAATTTCAGATAGTTCTAAGAGCAAAAGCGATACCCTGAGTGCTAAGAAACTGAGCCGCAAGGAACGCAAACTGAAGCGTAAACAGGAAAGGGAACGAAAACGTCTTGAACGCCAGAATAAACAATATGAAGTTACCGGCGCAGCTCGTGTGGCAGGAAAAGTACTAACCATGGTAAAGCGGGCTTCTGTAAATTATGGTGAAGTTTACTTCAGCCGCATCCCGGGTTATTTGGACAGCACGCAATTTCTTGGCAATAATTTCAAGAGCAATGCACCGGGGTTTGGATACATATTGGGTAAAACGCCGGATACCGGATATCTCAACAGCCTTGCAAGCAAGCACCTCGTTACCAACGACAGAAACTTCAACCAGCTGTTTGGCCAGGGATACGATCAAAAATTCAACATCCAGGTGCAGGCCGAGCCTTTCAGAGATTTTGCTGTGGATGTGAACCTCGACAAAACATTCAACAAGAGCTACACCGAACTCTTCAAAGACACCACCGGCAGCAGTGGATTCTCGCACCTCACTCCTTATGTTACAGGTGGCTTCAGTGTCACCTACATTTCGTTCCAAACCCTGTTCGAAAAGTTTGACCCGAACAAGACCAGCAGCATGTTCACCAACTTTGAGAACTACAGGCAACAAATGAGTTTGAGGGTGGCAAAAGAAAATCCTTATTGGGTTAAAGCAGGTTCGCCTGTAGCATCTGACGGGTATGCTGTAGGCTATAACCAGTATGCGCAGGAGGTACTTATTCCATCATTCATTGCAGCATATACCAACAAAGATCCCAATTCAGTGGCATTGCTCAGCAACAACAACCCCAACATCAAATCAAATCCGTTTAGTGGCATTAAAGCAAAGCCCAACTGGCGAATTAACTTTACAGGCCTGACAAGGATTCCATCATTGCAGGAAAAATTCACTTCCATCAACATCACACACGCTTACCAGGGTCGTATGAGCATGAACTCTTTCACCAGTGCCCTGCTCTTCCAGGATCCTTTCCATGTTGGTTATCCTTCATTTATTGATACAGTCAGTGGCAACTATATTCCGTATTTCCTGTTGCCAAACCTTACCATCCAGGAAGCTTTTGAACCGCTAATAGGAATTGACTTTACAACTACCAGCCAGTGGAATGCAAGGTTTGAATACCGGCGAAGCAGGCAGTTAAGCCTTAGCCTGCTGGACTACCAGTTGAGCGAAGTGAACAGCACCGAGCTGGTATTTGGAACAAGCTATCGCAAACGCGGAATGAAGATGCCGTTTACATTGCCAAAAATCCTGAACAAGGATGGTGGCAAATCGCTGCAAAACGACATCACTTTCCGCTTCGATTTCAGCATTCGCGATGATGCTACCAGCAACAGCAGGCTCGACCAGAATAGTTCATTTTCCACCGCAGGTCAAAAGGTAATCAAGATCAATCCATCCATTGACTACGTGATGAGTAACCGTGTGAACATTCGACTCTTCTTTGACCAGATGCGAAGCATTCCCTACATCAGTACATCGGCGCCTACCACCAACACGAGGGCAGGTGTACAATTGAGAATTTCTCTGGCGCAATAACCGGAGACCGGGTGATGATACATTTTTTATGAAGGCCTTGCATTTTCCAATGAATGCAGGGCCTTTTTGTTTTCCTATTTTTATTGGCAATGACAGACACAACAAATACAAGCATCATTCTTTTCGATGGCGTATGCAACCTCTGCACAGCAAGCGTGCAAACGGTTTTGAAAAACGACCGCTCCGCTCATTTCAGTTTCGCCTCCATGCAAAGTGCCAAGGGTGAGCAACTGCTGCAAACTCTTCCAGCAGAGGAAAGAAACCTGAAAACATTTGTACTCATCGAAAACGGAACAGCATTTACTCGTTCAACAGCTGCACTTCGGGTAGCAAAAAAGCTCGATGGATGGTGGCCTGCATTGTATCCACTGATAATTATTCCCCGCTTCATCAGGGATGGAGTGTACAACCTTATTGCCAACAACCGCTACAAATGGTTTGGAAAAAAAGAAGCATGCTGGCTGCCGAGGCCGGAATGGAAAAAAAGGTTTATTGATCAGGATGCCTGATGTTCGTTAATCTCCCGGGTAATGATCCGCTGGAATTTTCTTTGGCTCCGGTTCCACAAAACAAATGAGAGCAAAAAGCCACCAACCAAAGCTCCTGCACCCAGCAAACTAAGCCAGGATATTTTGATGAAGCGGACGCCTGTGAATAATCCGAGCGCCACCCCACTCATAAAAATGATGATGAAAAAACCAAAGGTGTAAATGGGAATGAACACCATCTTCCCCCCCTTTCGCTGTTCTTCCCAATTGCGGATAAACCTTCTTTCATCATCGGTGAGTGGCATACAATAAAAATTGAGAGCGTTTATTCGCCAAAATAATCAGCATAAATTCTGGAAGTTTCATAAAGCCTTACCTGGTGCAGTTTTCCGCCGGTGATTTGCGGTTCTAACTGCTTCCATATTTCACGAACAAACACCTCGGTGCTGCACATTTTGCCCTGCATAAAGTCAACATCCAGGTTAAGATTGCGGTGGTCCACTTTGTCAATCACATGCTCTTTAATGAGCTCACCCAACTTCTTGGCATCAATAATAAAACCAGTGCCAGGGTCAGGCTCACCTTTTACAGTAACATGAATTTCATAATTATGCCCATGCCAGTTTTCGTTGGCACAAACACCAAACACTTCTTCATTTTTTGCATGGCTCCATGCAGGATTGAAGAGTTTGTGAGCCGCATTGAAATGTTCTACCCTTGTGAGATACAGCATAGCGCCGCAAAGGTATATTTCTGCAGCACCAATTTCAGACTTTAACGAAACGCTTCAACCCGCAAGTATTGGCCTTACTAGCAGCTATAGCGCAAGTATTGTTGAATTTTTTTGTGGCGAATAAATCGCCGGCTTCCACAATCCCAACATTTTCCTTCAATTTGTCGGGCAATGGCTGATGAAATCAAAAACTAAATCATTGGGCCATTACAACAAATCTGGTTCCATATTGTAATCTTAACCGGTCGGATGGCCTAGCAGCGCTGATAAAAAATAATCGGCAAAAGTCTTAAGTCACCCACGCAATGAAACTTCCCATGAGAGTAGCTGTTTTCAGAAAAGAGCATTTCAGCGCAGCGCACAGGCTGCACAATCCTGCTTTGCCGGATGAAGAAAATGCAGCGCTTTTCGGAAGGTGCAATTATGCCAACTACCACGGCCACAATTATGAACTGATTGTGCAGGTAACCGGTGAAATTGACCCGAAAACAGGCTACGTAATGGACATGAAGGTTTTGAGCGACCTGATCAAAAAAGAGGTGCACAGCAGGTTTGACCGCCGCAACCTCAACCTTGATACACTTGAGTTCAAAGACCTCATTCCTACGGCGGAAAACATTGTCGTGGTCATTTACAACCTGCTGCGGCCGCACATCAATCCGACCCATGACCTTAAATTAAGATTGTATGAAACAGAACGGAATTTTGTGGAATACCCAGCCTAATGGGAAAATTGCTCATGACTTGGAAACACGCGAATCCATCGCCAGCTTCAAAGAAGTGGATGGCCTTGGTACACTCACCATTGATGAGATAGGTAACGAGCACATTTCAACCTCCTACGAAACGCCTTTGCGTTCGGATGCCTTCGACCTGACCGACCATGAGAAAATGGATATCATTGAAGGGCACTTTCGTGAAATCATGCTGGCACTTGGCCTCGACCTGAATGACGACAGCCTGAACGGCACACCCCGACGTGTGGCAAAAATGTATGTGCAGGAAATTTTCAGCGGACTCAATCCTACAAACCAGCCCAAGATTGCCCTCTTCGAAAACAGGTACAAGTACCAGGAAATGCTGGTGGAAAAGAACATTTCATTTTACAGCAATTGCGAACACCATTTTGTACCCATCGTTGGAAAAGCCCATGTGGCCTACATTTCGAGCGGCAAGGTGATTGGCCTGAGCAAGATAAACCGCATTGTTCAGCATTTTGCGAAGAGGCCACAGGTGCAGGAGCGGCTCACTGTACAAATTGGCAACTACCTGAAAGAAGTATTGGGAACAGATGATGTGGCAGTGATTATAGATGCAGCACATATGTGTGTTAGCAGCCGCGGTATTAAAGACCAAACTTCTTCCACTGTAACCAGTTATTTCAGCGGCGCCTTCAGAAGCGAACAAAAGAAAACTGAACTGCTTCATTATATTGGCAAGGGCAGTTAAGTGCTAACTTTTTTTTATTTGGTTTGGCAAGGCATTTGTGATTAGCACAAGTGCCTTTCTTTTGTAGGTATGAAACAAGGCCTTACAGCATTCAGGTGGTGGATGTACCCGCTTACGGGCGTGCTACTTTATGCAGCATGGCCTATGAGCCCGCTTACCGCATTGATTTTTGTAGCATGGGTTCCACTATTGATGGCAGAAAAACAACTGACCAACGGAGCCTGGTATTTCTTTGTATGCTGGCTCAACATGACGCTCTGGAATGCTGGCACTACCTGGTGGATTTGGAACAGCACAGGTCCGGGCGCAGTGGGCGCTATCCTTGCCAACAGCCTGCTCATGTGTTTTCCCATCATGGCATTCAGGTTTACTCGCCGGGCATTGGGCGATGCAATAGGCTACACCTCACTCATTGCCTATTGGATAACATTTGAATACATTCACCACAACTGGGATTTGAGTTGGCCTTGGCTAACGCTGGGCAATGTTTTTTCCACCCACCCCGATTGGGTACAGTGGTATGAATACACCGGCACTACGGGTGGCACTTTGTGGATACTGCTCATGAACATCCTGCTGTTTCAAATGCTCAGCAATGCATGGACACCCAGGCTCGTTCGCTATCACACAGCATTCCTTGCATTGCTGCTGAGCCCGATTCTGGTTTCCTTTTTACTGTCAGTAAAAACATCAAAGATGCCACCATCCACTACAAACGTGGTGGTAGTGCAACCGAATGTTGAACCCTACACTGAAAAATTCACCACCGATCCAGCCATCCTCATTGCTGACCTCATCAGGCTTTCAGAATCACAAATCGACAGCGGCACACGCCTGGTGGCCTGGCCCGAAACAGCCATACCATCGCAGGCATGGGAAAATAAGCTGCTGCAAAACGATCAGTTTCAGCCCGTCTTTGCATTCCTAAAAAGACATCCGCAAATCATGCTGGTTACCGGCATCGACAGTTACAAATATTGGGGTGCGGAAAACCCCGGCACCTTTAGCATTCGCCAAATGAGCGATGGCTCCTACTACGAAGCTTTCAACACAGCATTGGGCGCCGATGCATCGATGAACCTGCAACTATATCACAAAGCCAAACTGGTTCCTGGTGTAGAAACGCTCCCATCATGGCTGGGTTTCATGGGAAAATTATTCGACGATTTTGGCGGCATCAGTGGTTCACTGGGACGCAGCGATTCCGCAATGGTCTTATCAGCGGCTAACAATCCTTACAAGGCAGCGCCCATCATTTGCTACGAAAGCATTTACAGCAATTATGTAACGGAGTATGTACGAAGCGGTGCCAACATTCTGACTGTTATCACCAACGATGGATGGTGGGGCGAAACACCCGGTTACAAGCAACACATGAGCATGAGCCGGCTACGTGCTATTGAAACCAGGAAATGGGTGGCACGCAGCGCCAACACCGGCATCAGTTGTTTTATTTCACCTTCGGGCGAAGTGTGGGATGCGCAACCATGGCGGGTGAAGGCTGCAATAAAAATGCCCATTCCAGTCAACAACAAACAAACATTCTATGTGCAATTTGGTGATTGGATGAGCCGGCTGCTGTGGCCATTGGCAATGCTGATATTGTTGTTTGCTGCATCAAAAAGAATATTCAACCGCAAACTGCGTTTTTGAATAGAAGACTAAAAAACACTCATGCATCAATTCATTACCCATCACAACATTTCCATTTCATATACCGATGAAGGCAATGGCTGCGCTGTTGTTTTGCTTCATGGCTTTGGCGAAGACCACGAAATATTTAATAAGCAACTATCCGCACTGGCAAATAGATTTCGTGTTGTTATTCCCGACCTTCCTGGCAGCGGAGCATCACCATTTGCACCGGAAGTTTGCAACAACCTTGAAGCTTTAGCCGGTATTATTGATGAACTTGTAAATCATTTGAGACTCGAGAAATTTGTTTTGCTCGGGCACAGCATGGGTGGCTATCTCACACTAGCTTACGCCGAAAAGTATGGGCAAAAATTGAAAGCCTTTGGCCTGCTCCACTCCAATGCTTTTGCCGACAGTGAAGAAAAGAAAGCAATGCGGAGGAAGGGCATGGAATTTATTGCCAACAACGGAAGTCATTCATTCCTGAAAACATCTATTCCAGGTTTGTTCAGCGATGCATTTCAAAAGGAGCATGCTGATGTGGTGCAAGCCCTTGTTGAAAAAGGAAAAGGCTTCAGCCCCGAATCGTTGATTGCTTATTATGAGGCCATGGTAGCAAGGCCTGAAAGAACAAATATTTTAAGAGATGCTAAATGCCCGGTATTCTTTATGATTGGCGAACACGACAAAGCTGCCCCCATGCAGGAAGTATTGAAATTGGTTTACCTGCCTGGTGCATCGGATGTGCACATTCTGCGCAACAGCGCACACATGGGCATGCTGGAAGAAACAGATTTGTTCAATGCCCACCTGCTGCACTTTCTGGAAAATGTTTGCTAAGCGTTAATTCACTGGCATTGGCCCTTCAATCTTTCTATTTTTATTTTCATTTCCCTGGAATGATACCATAAATGCTGCTGCCACCGCAATTCATGAGAAGCCGTAATACAATATTCCTGTGTACTTTTTTGGCAGCAATGCTCTTCGCATTTGTTGCAGAGGCAAGGCATATCAAAGGAGGATGGATATACTACACCTACATTGGCAAAGCAGCTGATGGTAAGTTGCAATACCAGGTTACAGTAAAAGTGTATCGTGATTGTGCGCCACCTGATCCCGGCCAAAATGATACGCAAATCAACCTATCAGTATTCAATACGGGCAACAGTTCTTTATACGGAAATTTCACTGCCCCACTTTCTTCGCAATATCCACTGAACAAAACATCCTACAGTGAATGTGTGAATCCAAAGCCAGAGGTTTGCTATGTGATATTGGAGTATTCAACCACCATAAGCCTGCCCGCAAGTGCCGACGGTTACACACTTTCATTCCAGCGGTGCTGCCGCATCAATGGTATTGTCAATGTGCTGCAGCCATCCAATTCATACGGCAATACTTATTCCATCACCATTCCGGGCACCACCACAGGCTCCACTCATCCTGAAAACAGCAGTCCTGTTTTCAGTCAGCGAGATACATTGCTTGTGTGTTATAGTTCAAGTATGTCGTTGGATTACAGCGCCGTTGATCAGGATGACGACTCTTTGGTTTATTATTTCACGAATGCATATGATGGCGCCAGCCAGTCGAACCCCAGTCCTGCAACAGCATCAACCCCGCCCTACGGCTCTTTACCTTATCTCAGCCCCTATTCGCCTTTGGACCCATTTGGGACCGGGGCAAAAATCAATGCACATACCGGACTAATCACAGGAATAAGTCCTTCAACAACCGGGGAATATGTAGTAGCTGTTGGAGTAGATGAATACAGGGATGGAAAAAAAATAGCGACTACCCGAAAGGAACTGCACGTGAATGTGGCCAATTGCAGCATCGCAGCAGCCGAACTTCCGGTGCGCATCACTTCCTGCGATGGTTTCACTGTGAACTTTGAAAACCTTTCTTCATCGCCGGCTATTTATTCCTACTACTGGGATTTTGGAATTACCGGGCGAAATGATGACACCAGCAATCTTCCTGTACCCACTTTCACTTACCCCGATACAGGTGTGTACAAAGCCAAGTTGGTAGTAAACAGGACATCTTCCTGCTCAGACAGTGCATTCACTGAAGTCCGCGTATTTCCGGGATTTTTCCCCGGATTTAAAGTAGATGGCTCCTGCTACCTCAATCCATTTCTGTTTACAGATACCACAAAAGCCAAATACGGTACTGTTGATTTTTGGCGCTGGAATTTTGGCGACCCTGCTGCAACCGGAGATACCAGCCGAATTAAGAATCCACAGTACAAGTACCCCGGGCAAGGCTCCTACAATGTAAATCTCGAAGTGGGCAGCAGCAAAGGCTGCCTCGACACAGTGCAGGTAGCACTGACTGTGACGGATAAGCCTTACCTGTTTCTCCCGTTCAAAGACACTTTGATTTGCAGCATCGACAGCCTGCCGTTGATTGCAGTTGGCAATGGTATTTTTTCGTGGTCGCCTACTACAAACATGATAAATTCCAACACAGCCAATCCTACCGTGTTTCCAAAGGATACGGCTACTTACCACGTGACGCTGAATGAAAACGGATGCATTGCCACCGATTCGGTAAAAATAAATGTGCTGGATTTTATTACTGTGGATGCAGGGCCGGATACTACTATTTGCCGTACTGATGGATTAATAATGCATCCAACAACCTATGGCCTCAGTTTCAGGTGGCAGCCCGCTGCGCTGTTTGACAATCCCAACATAAAAAACCCCACTGCAACGCCTACTGCAGCACTTACAACGCTGTATGTTACTGCCAACCTTGGCAAATGCCAGGACAGGGACAGCCTTAAAGTGCGCACCGTGCCCTACCCCGTGGTAAATGCCGGCAACGACACGGTAATTTGCTTTTCCACCAATGCCACTTTGCACGGGCAAACAGTTGCTGGCATCCATGCATGGTCACCAGCAACGCTTGTTTCTAATGCCGGCAATCTCATCACAGTGAGCAGGCCACCGGGCACTACCACATATACCCTTACTGTTTCTGATACACTTGGTTGCCCCAAAGCTGTTTCTGATGCTGTTGTGGTTACTGTTCGTCCGCCGGTCACCATTTTCGCCGGCAACGACACTTCAGTCGTTTACGGGCAATTGCTGCAGTTCAACGCAGTATCAAACGGATCAATTATTAAGTGGACGCCTGCCACAGCGCTAAGCAGCAGCAGCGTGCTGAATCCAACTGCGGTGTTCAAAAGCGGCACTTTGCCGGGAGGTGTTGACCAAATAAGGTATGTTGTTTCAGCCAGTACACCGGAAGGCTGCAACAACACCGATGATATAGTGGTGAAAGTTTTCAAAACGCCGCCATCCATATTTGTACCGAGTGGCTTTACGCCTAACAGCGATGGAAACAACGACGTCATCAGGCCAATATTGGCAGGCATGCAGCGCCTGGAGTTCTTCCGCATTTACAACCGTTATGGACAAATGGTGTTTGAAACCCGGCAACCCGGCAAGGGATGGGATGGCAACATCAACGGCTACCCGCAAACAAGCGCTGCATTTGTTTACCAATGCCAGGCGATAGACTACCAGGGCAATCCAGTATTTGCAAAGGGTACATTCGTACTCATCCGCTGATATTTTTTTTTGACAAATGCATGTTTTATGCCTCAGGTGCATGTTGTATCTTTTGAAAAATTGAAACATCATGGCAACCGACCTCTACAACCAATACATCACAGAGTTCTTTCAGAAAACGGGTTTAGTAGCTTCTGAAAATCCCACAGCCTATGTTGAATTTGTAAAAATGAAAGCTCAGGAACTTATTTACAACACACTAGTCGACATCAAGGCGGAACTGGCTGCCATTAAACAAAAAATCAATTGAACATCCTTTGCGAAGCCGGCGTGCCGCTGCTTGTTTTTTGAAGGCATTGCTGCAACTTGCAGCCATGAAAAAGATAATACTCGTTACGGGCGCCACCTCTGGTTTTGGAAAAGCAATTGCAGAGAAATTTGCCGCTTCCGGAAATGACATCATCATTACCGGGCGCCGCAGGGAACGACTGGATGAACTCAAGGAAAACCTGGAATCAACCTATTCAGTTCGGTGCCTTGCATTGAATTTTGATATCCGCAACAGGGAGGCCTGTCTTGAAGCCATTGCACAATTGCCCAATGATTGGAAATACATTGACATTTTGGTGAACAATGCTGGCGGGGCATGGGGTCGCGACCGGCTCAACGAAGCAAGTCTTGACGACTGGGATACGATGATAGATACCAACGTAAAAGGCTTGATGTACATCACCAAAGCAGTTGTACAGCAAATGGTGGAGCGCAAAACAGGCCATATCATCAACATGGGCAGCATAGCGGGCTTGGAAGCCTATGAATTGGGCAATGGCTATAACGCTGCTAAGTTTGCAGTGGCAGGCTTTTCAAGAGCCATGCGCATTGACTTGCTTCCTTTCAATATTAAAGTAACACATATTGCGCCCGGCGCTGCCGAAACCGAATTCAGCCTGGTTCGCTTCAAAGGAGATGCTGAAAAAGCTTCGGCCATGTACAAGGGTTATACACCACTTGTAGCTGAAGATATTGCAGATGCAGTTTATTATACCGCTTCGCTTCCCCCGCATGTCTGCATCAACGAATTGGTAATTACCCCCACGGCGCAGGCAAACAGCTACAACATGTACAAACAAGCGTAGTACGCGGATTTCTGATTACTGATTTTTTGTGCCACTCAAACAGTGGTTTATGGCCTGAGGTTTATGAATTGAGGGCTGTAGTCATCTGTCATCTTCTGCCCGAAGCGGATTTTTGTACACCCAAATGAGCCCGACAAACGAAACCAGCACTGTGATGAGGTAAAACAAAAGGCTGATGTATACGGCCTCATTCTTGTTGAACCCGAAAGCTGTGGCACCCCAGAGAAAAACAAGTTCCCTGGCACCAAGTCCGCCAATAGTGAATGGAAAAATTGCTACAATGGATGACAATAAGAAAAGGAATTGGAAAGCAGCAAAGTGATGGTTGATGCCAATGGATTGCATGATAAAAAATGCACAGACTACCTGCAAACCCTGCACCAGTAAACCCAGCCAAAGAGTGGGATAAAAACTGGCAACAAAGGAGGGAAACCATTTTTTCACTACGAAGTAAAAAACAGCAATGCCCGGAATGATAGCAATTGCCACCAACCATCCGTGCCATGTGGCGGGGTACAATGAGCAATAGAATAATGCAGCGAGTATCCCTAGTCCGGCCACACCGCTGATGCGATCGAGTAACACCGCTGCAGTTATTTTTTTTGCTATGATATTTTCATATCGGCGGTTCAGCAAAATCACTTTGTATGCATCACCACCAATGCCCCCGGGCAGAAAGAGGTTGTAAAACATGCCGAGCCAATACAAACGAAGGTTTGCTGTTTCACCAAGGTGAATGCTGATGTTGGTGAAATATTTATTGAGCCTGAAAGAGGCAACAACTTTGGAAGCAGTGAAAAACAAAAGCGCCAATAGTAACCACCCCTTGCTGCTTTGCCGGAGCAACTGCCAGGTCTCAAGCCAATCTATTTTTCGTCCTACATAAAATAGGCATACACCAGAAACTCCAATCTTGAGCAACAACTTCAGCCCGCCCTTCCACTTTGCTTCACTGCGGGGGAGGGAACCTACCGTAGTTTCATTTTTTTCTGGCTGATTCAATTTGCTGTTTTTGTTTGGATGCCATGCGCATAACAGATGAAGTGATTGCGACGCCCGCCTGAACGATAAAGTAGGGCAGGCAACGATGATGCCATTTGCACAATGCTTGGTATCATCATTTATTCCTTTCTATAAATGCCACGTATGTTGTAAGTTTTTCGACCGCTGCCTTCAAAGTAATTGCGGATGCTCACTTCGGCCACAATGCCGATAGTAATGAGTTGAACGCCACCGAGCAAAAATATCATGCCGAGAATGAGCAACGGCCTGCCGCCAATGTCGTGGCCCATCAGTTTTACAACCAGCAGGTAAATGTTGATGAGAATGCCGAGGAATAAACTCAGGAAACCAAGTCCGCCAAATAAGTGCATAGGTCTCTGTATGTATTTTCGGAAGAAAACCATGGTTATGAGGTCGCTCATGACGCGGGTAGTGCGCCCGATGCCGTATTTGCTTTTGCCGAATCGGCGGGCATGATGTTTCACATCTACCTGTGTAATTTTAGCGCCCTGCATGGCTGCAAGAACAGGAATGAAGCGATGCAATTCCCCATACAAACCAAGCTCCTGTGCTATTTCAGCACGAAATACTTTGAGAGTACAGCCATAGTCTTTGATGTAAACTCCCGTCCACCGGCGAATGATGCCGTTGGCAATTTTGCTGGGTATTTTGCGCAGTACAGCGCCGTCTTTGCGGTTGGCACGATTGCCCGCAACCACATCCCAATCTTCAGCAATGAGTTTTTCAAGCATCATCGGAATATCGCTGGGATCGTTTTGCAGATCACCATCGAGCATCGTGATGTACTTGCCGCTGCAATAATCAATACCGGCCGCCATTGCCGTGCTTTGGCCATAGTTTTTGCGCAGCTCAATCAGTTGGATTCGATCAGTGAGCAATGCCCTGATACGCTGGCGGGTTTGATCAGTGCTGCCATCGTCCACAAAAATGAGTTCATAATCATAGTTTGCGAGAGCGGCATCCACAGCTTCAATCATGGGCTGTACGTTGTCTTCCTCGTTCATAACGGGAACAACTACAGAAAGGTAGCGCCTGAATTGCTGGTCCATAGGGCGCAAAGATAGGCTGAAGGTGTGAGGCTAAAGGCAAGTGGTCGATGGAGTGGAATAGCTGTATGAATTGTATTCTAAAACATGCAGCTGCTACGAGAAATAAGCAGTGCCCAACATCAGCATCTGTTCACCTGCAAAACTTAGCCGGGCTTATGCCCGTAGCCTTGCCAACACTTCAGGATGGGAAAGCGAGGGCTGTATGTGCTTGATGGAATAGTACCTTTTTATTTCGAGCAGGCGCTCAAATTCCCTGTCTTCCTGCTCGCTGAGGAAACTGCCTTTTGCCTTTCGATCGAGTGTCTTAAACCGCTGTTCTTCCCATTGGGTAAGCGGCTGGCCAAATCGGTCCGCATGTTCGAGATTACGGAAACTATATTCTCCATAGCTGGTTCCCACGCTAAGCTGCGATTCGGTGAAATAGAAGCGCAAATCTGCAGTGGATGCATTATTCAGTGCAAGATGATTTTCGTACACTTCCAGGAGGTGATGAATGGATAAAGACAACATGCTGATGGATTTTAGAAATTTAAAAATAGAGGAAATTTTTATTGTACACCATTTTAGTGAACATTTTTAATAAAAATAATATAGCGGCAACTAAAAACTGTTCGCTGTATTATTACAAGAGCTTAATGAAGGCCTGAACCAAAGCCATGGTGCAATTGCAATCCGGCAAGTTCGAGGCTTTTCTTTTTTAGTTTCTGCAAATCAAGGTTTTCAATAATGGCATCAGGCAGCAGCACCAACGATGTGCCGTTTTGTTTCCACCACTCGCTTTCGAGGAGATGATATACATGCAGAACGCCCACCAGGTATTTGCGGTCTTCACGTGCATGCCATTCTTCAATCCACTCAAATTTGTCCTTGGCCACTGATTCCACATTTTCAAAACTCACATACACTTTCAGGTAGTAATCGTTGGTGAGTTCACCAGGAATGTGGTGGTACAGTTTTTTGTATTCATAGCGGTAGTCATACCTCAATGCCGAAATATCGCTGAGCACAGCAGATGCTGTGGGGAAGCTTCCGGCACCTTTACCGTAAAAGAATTGTTTGTCGGCAAAACCACTTTCAATAACCACGCCGTTATATTCATTTCGTACAAACGACAAAGGCTCAGATTGCTGAACAAACTGTGGCAGTACAAACGCGGCCACTTTGCCGTTGTGCAACTTTTTGGCTTGTGCCACAAGGCGAATCAGCCAGCCCTTTTCCGCAGCAACTTGTGCATCAAAAGCCTGTATATTTTGAATGCCTGTGAACAGGATTTTTGAAGGTTCGGTCACTATGCCATAAGCATGAGCCAGCAAGTTGTTCCATTTGTTTACTGCATCATATCCCTCCACATCCAATTTTGGATTGCTTTCGGCAAAACCCAGTTGCTGCGCCTGCAGCAAAGCATCGCGGTAACTCAGTTTGTCTTCAAACATCTTCGTGAGTATGTAGTTGGTGCTGCCGTTTACAATGGCCTGAATGCTGTGGAGCAAATCATTATCATAATACTCCTCGAGGTTGCGGATGACCGGAATGGATGCGCATGCCGAAGCTTCGTACAGAAATGAACGGCCTGTTTGCTGTTGCAATTGAAGCAACTCAGGCAAATGCTCCGCAATCATTTTTTTGCTGGCACTTACCACATGCTTACCACCAAGCAATGCTGTTTTTACTATGTAAAATGCAGCATCGGCATCATCAATTACTTCCACAATCACATTGATGTCTGCATCATTGAGTAACTCATCGCTGTTTGTAGTAAACAAGTCAGCCGGCGCATTGCGCTGCTTTGCAGGATGCTTGATACAAACCTTTTTGATAGTTGCTTTGAGCGAAGGTGTCTGATGCAATACTTTGTAAAGACCTTCACCAACTACACCAAAACCAAACAGTCCAATCGTAAGTTGTTTATGATGATAATCGGGGTGTTCTAACGCTGCTACCTGCGACATAAATTTTCTCCTCTTTATTTTTTATTTACCTGACAAAACAAAACGCTCAATGCGATGCTGAATGGTGTCAAATTCCAGCAGGAACCCATCGTGACCAAAATGACTGGAAATGCTGGAAAACGAAGCGCCCGGAATATGATCAGCCAGGAACTGCTGTTCCGCAAGAGGAAACAACACATCGCTGTCGATCCCAATTACCAATGCCCTGGCCTTGATCAACTGCAACGCAGTTTCAGCACCACCTCTTCCGCGGCCAACATGGTGGCTGTCCATGGTTTTAGTGAGCGTATAATAGCTAAATGCATTGAAGCGGTCAGCAAGCTTCTGACCCTGGTAACGCTGATACGAAGCAGCACCGCCTTGTGATTCACCACTTAAAGTTGTGTGCAACTGGCTGTGATTATTCGACTGTGTGATCTGGTAACCATCGTAATGCCGGTAAGATATCAGCGCAATAGCACGTGCTGCTTTCATTCCCTCAATGCCGGCTCTGGGCTGCCTTTCCTTCCACGAACCATCGGCTTCAATGGCCATACGCTGCGATGTGTTGAATGCGATGCCCCATGAAGAATGAAATGCATTGGTTGCTATGGGAATAATGTGTTCGAACAGTTCCGGCTCTTCTATAGCCCACTCCAGTAGTTGCTGTCCTCCCATGCTACCGCCGATACCGATTTTAATTTTTTCGATACCTAGAAAACGGCGAAGCGGCTGGTAACTGCGGATAAGGTCGCGGGTGGTAAAGTATGGAAAATCGTGATAGAACGGGGTACCCTTTGACGCATCCACATCCAGCGGCCCGATGCTGCCATAGCAACTGCCGGGTGTATTCACACAAACAATGAAATGCTTTGCGGGGTCAAACAATTTTCCTTCGCCAACAAGACCTTCCCACCATTCCATGGGTTGACTGTTGGCCGTAAGCGCATGAAAAATCCACACGGCATTGCTGCGTGTGGAGTTCAATTTGCCACAGGTGGTATAGGCAAGATGATAGCTGGAAAGTTTGGCGCCTGATTCAAGCTGAAAGCCTTTCCAGGTAAGCTTTTCGCCAGGAGAACTCAAATTTTCCGGCACACGAAAAACTTTTGTTTCACATCCAACCGGTTTCTCCAAAATCACTGTTTCGCCTTGCGGTTCTATCTGTTTACTTCCTGTGATCATCTTCTGCTTACAATTCAGATTCAATATAAAATTCAAACCGCAAAGACACCTGGAAGGCTGCAATTCTTATGATCCTCTTGCACAGTCATGGTGTCTTTGTGGTTAAATGATGAAGTTGGTTAATTCAACACATGCACCGGTTGGTACACTTTGTCGAATGCTTGTTGAAAATCGGCTTTTATGTCTTCAATGTGCTCAATACCTACACTTACCCTAACCTGTGCCGGCAATACGCCGCTGGCTGCCTGCTCTGCTTCGCTGAGTTGCTCATGTGTTGTGGATGCAGGATGGATAACCAGCGTTTTAGCATCACCCACATTAGCCAGGTGGCTTGCCAATTGCAGGCTGTCGATGAATTGTGCGGCCTTTTCTTTGCCTCCTTTCAATCCCACCTGAACAACACCACCAAAGCCGTTTTTCAGATATTTTTTTGCATTTGCATGATACGGACTGCTTTCCAATCCGGGATACCAAACATACTCAACCTGCGGATGGGTTTCAAGCCATTTTGCAAGTTCTAGTGCATTGTCAACATGGCGCTGAACACGAAGGCTCAGCGTTTCGAGGCCCTGTAGCAACAGGAAAGAATTGAACGGACTGAGTGCAGGTCCGAAATCACGCAATCCTTCAACCCTGGCACGGATAGCAAACTGGATATTTGGCAGACCCAAAGGGTTGTTTACACCAAAAACATCTTTAAACACCAGTCCATGATAACCTTCAGACGGTTCGCTAAACTGCGGATACTTCCCATTGCCCCAGTCGTAATTACCGCCATCAACAATTACGCCGCCAATGCTGGTGCCGTGGCCGCCAATCCATTTGGTGGCGCTTTCCACTACTACATTGGCACCATGTTCCAAAGGCCTGAAGAGGTAGCCGCCGGCGCCAAATGTGTTGTCGACAATCAATGGCAAGTCGTATTCTTTGGCAAGCGCTGCAAACTTTTCAAAATCTGGAATATTGAGCCTTGGATTGCCAATGGTTTCCAGGTAAATGGCCTTGGTATTCTTGTCGATGAGCGGAATGAATTTCTCGATTTCATCGCCATCGGCAAAGCGCACTTCAACACCCAGGCGTTTGAAAGCCACCTTAAACTGGTTGTAAGTGCCACCGTAGAGATAGGAAGTTGAAATGAAATTGTCGCCCGCCTGCAAAATGTTGTTTAGGGCAATGAACTGGGCAGCCTGTCCGCTGCCTACTGCCAAAGCTGCCACGCCACCTTCGAGCGCCGCCATACGTTGCTCAAACACATCGGTGGTGGGGTTCATGATGCGGGTGTAAATATTGCCGAACTGGCGCAATCCAAACAGGTTTGCGGCATGTTCAGAATTGTCAAATCCATACGAAGTGGTTTGATAAATGGGCACGGCGCGGCTTTTTGTGGTAGGGTCAATAGCCTGGCCGGCGTGTAGTTGCAGTGTTTCGAATCTTAGCTGACTCATGGGATTCCGTTTTTTTTAAAAGTGATTGAACAATTGCCACCCATTCCGGGACCGACCTGGACCTGGTGACTGATACTACCAAAAGCTATGCATCATAAAGGCGGTCATCCTTCATGGCCTTCTTCTTTGTAGCACAATACCAACATGCCTGAATGTCAGCCCCGGAAAGCCGGGTGTGGGCTGCTTCAAAAACTTATCAGAGAGGATTTTGACTTACCGGGGAGGTACTTTCTGCAGGCCATGCCACACGTACCTGCGATTGATCCTTTGCATTTTGGATGCTAAAGGGTACAAAAAAAGCTCATCCGGTAAGTCAGGATGAGCTTGATTGAGTATGCTAATACGATTTTGAATCAAACTTGATCTCTGACTTATCTCTCTCATGCACAGCAAACTTGACTGCTGCACAGGATGGAGTTGGCACCTTCTAACGGTTGAGAAATCCGATAGGGTTGCCAAGGCTTCAACGGGCCATATCCCTCTGCCTTTCTTGATAAGTTGTTTTAAAGAACTGCCGCAAAAGTAATGTGGCGGAATTTGATTTTCCAAAATATTTTTTCTGAAATTTTTTTAGTAAGCAGGCAAGAAACCCTTGTTCTGCATTTTTTGATTTCTTTTTGTTTTTACCGAAACCCTTGAAAACAAAGGCTTTGCGCGCTTGCTTCCAGCCAACAGCAATTAATGTTCACTAAATTGGTAGATTTTTTTTGCTCTTAAAAAAATGGCCTGCTATTTTTACACTGCTAATACGAAGAATTATTTCTTGATCTCTGATGATTATTGAGATGAATCAAAAGGCAGGATGTGACAAAAGTTTTGAAATTACCGGCGATTGCCTGCCACCTTTGTGCCCGTTCATTTATTTAACCATCAGTGCAAATGACCTCAGTTTCGCTCGACAATCATCTCATCAGGTTTGAAAGGCTTCTTAGCCCCGAAAATGCTGTTGACAGCCTCCGAAATATTGCAGAAGCATGCCCTCGACAGGTGGTTTTTTCCACAAGCTTCAGTTGGGAAGACCAGGTGATAACACATCTGATTGCATCCAACAACATTGCCATTGATTTATTTACGCTCGATACCGGCAGGTTGTTTCCGGAAACTTACTCCACCTGGACGGCCACGCTTGACCGATACGGCAAATCCATCACTGCCTACTATCCGAATGCTGAGCAACTCCAAAAATTTGTACAGGAAAAAGGACCTAACTCTTTTTATGAGTCGGTTGAAAACAGGAAGGCTTGCTGCTTCATCCGCAAAGTGGAACCGTTACAGCGGGCATTGAACGGCCGCAAAGTATGGATTACAGGCATCCGTGCCGAACACTCACCCAACCGGCAGGATATGAAGCAGGTGGAATGGGATGCTGGCAACGAAGTGTTCAAGTTTCACCCCATTCTTAACTGGACTACAGAGCAGGTGAAAGCGTTCATACACGAACACAACATTCCCCAGAATCCATTGCACGACAAAGGCTTCATCAGCATTGGATGTGCCCCCTGCACCCGTGCCATAAAGCAGGGCGAAGATTTCAGAGCCGGCCGCTGGTGGTGGGAAGATGCCGACAAAAAAGAATGCGGCCTCCACGAACACCGCTGATTCAATTCGCACACATGCACAAGCCTAACAACACTACAAACCCATTTCGCCCGCCCACATTGTTCACTCCACCGATGAACTTAAATTTTTAGTACGCATGAATAATTATCATCTTGACTACCTCGACAAACTGGAATCGGAAGCCATTCACATTATGCGTGAAGTGGCAGGACAGTTTGAAAGACCAGCATTGCTTTTCAGTGGCGGAAAAGATTCCATTACCCTGGTTCACCTTGCGTTGAAGGCATTCAGGCCGGGTAAGTTCCCTTTTCCACTGGTGCATATTGATACCGGCCACAACTTTCCGGAAGCACTTGCTTTTCGCGATAAACTGTCTGAAGAAATTGGTGAAAAACTGATTGTGCGGAACGTAGGCGATACCATTGCCCGCCAGCAACTCACCGAACCAAAAGGAAAATTTGCAAGCCGCAATGCACTGCAGACTTATACATTGCTCGAAACCATTGAAGAATTTGAATTCGACTGTTGCATTGGCGGCGCCCGACGTGATGAAGAAAAGGCAAGGGCCAAGGAAAGGGTATTTTCTGTTCGCAATGAATTTGGTGAGTGGGATCCTAAACAACAAAGGCCTGAACTATGGAATGCTTACAACGGAAAAATTCACAAGGGTGAAAATGTACGCGTATTCCCCATCAGCAATTGGACAGAACTAGATGTCTGGAATTACATCCGCCGCGAAAAAGTGCCGCTGCCTTCTATTTATTTTTCACATGAGCGTGAAGTGCTGGTGCATGATGACCAGTTGATAGCAGTATCACCCTTCATTCAAATTGATGAAGGCGATATTGTAGAAAAAAGAAATGTACGCTACCGCACTGTTGGCGACATGACATGCACCGCTGCTGTTGAAAGCAATGCAACTACACTGGATGAAGTGGTGAATGAAATCATAGCTACACGCATCAGCGAAAGAGGTGAAACACGCATTGATGACCGTGTAACGGAAGCAGCCATGGAGGACAGGAAGAAGAACGGCTACTTCTAACCCCAACACTTAAAAGGGCTTCAGAGGTTACTTCATTCCAAAAATTCGTCAAAAATTCGGTTAGCACCAAAGTGAAAACCCGATACAAATCAAAAATCCCAAAAGGGTAATTCGAATATGGACCTTTTACGATTTATAACCGCAGGCAGCGTTGATGATGGAAAAAGCACGTTAATTGGTCGTTTGTTGTATGACAGCAAGAGTATTTTAGTTGACCAGCTTGAGGCAATTGAACGCCAAACCAAGAACAAGGCAAATGGCGCAATTGATCTTGCACTGCTAACCGATGGCCTTCGTGCCGAACGGGAGCAGGGCATTACCATTGATGTGGCTTACAAATACTTTTCAACTCCCAATCGCAAGTTCATCATTGCCGACGCACCTGGCCACATTCAGTACACCCGCAACATGGTGACGGGCGCCAGCAACTCCGAACTCATCATTATTCTCATTGATGCACGGCAGGGCGTTGTGGAACAAACACGCAGGCACAGCATCATCGCATCCCTGCTGCGCATACCGCATGTGGTGGTAGCCATCAACAAAATGGACCTTGTGGAATATTCGGAAGATGTGTTTTCGAATATTGTTATTGAATATTCACTCATTGCCGACAAACTTGGCCTGAAAGATGTGACCTACGTGCCCATCAGTGCATTGGACGGTGACAACATTGTAGACCGCTCGAAAAGCATGCCCTGGTACAGCGGCCCTTCATTGCTTGAGTTTCTTGAAGGTGTACAGGTGGAAAAAGATGTTGACCTTGAGCATGCCAGGTTCCCGGTGCAATACGTCATAAGGCCACAAACCGAAGACCTGCACGATTACAGAGGTTATGCCGGCAAGATTATCAGTGGCATTTACCGCAAAGGCGACAAAGTAACTGTGCTGCCTGCCGGCATAGAAAGCACCATTTCAAAAATTGAACACAACTTCCAGGAAGTGGAAGTGGCATTTGCGCCACAAAGTGTGGTTCTGCATCTTGAAGATGATGTGGATATCAGCAGGGGCAATGTCATTGTTCAAAGTGTCGCAGATACAACGGTCAGCAATGAACTGCAGGTGCTGCTCTGCTGGATGGACTCAAAACCGCTGGTGGCCGGCAACAAATACCTTCTCCAATTGAACAGCACCCGTGTACGTGCAGTAGTTAAATCAATTGAATACAAAATTGACGTGAACACGCTTGAAAATATTCCATACGATGGCTCCGTAAAACTGAATGAAGTGGTGCGGGCTACCATTAAAACAGCAAGCCAGTTACCACATGATCCATATTCAAAACTGCGTGTGAATGGTGGTGCCATTCTCATTGACGAGACCAGCAACATCACCGTGGGCGCTTGTCTGATCCAGGAAAAGTAATCGAACACAAAAGCACAATAATCTAATGGCATAACATATTTGTTCACCATTTCACTAGACTAAAAAGTAATGACAGGCAATACATTCAACATCACAGGCAAAGTAGCCATAGTAGGCGCAGGCCCGGGCGATGCCGATTTGCTGACAATAAAGGCAGTGAAGCATCTCTCTAAAGCAGATGTGGTGCTGGTTGACAGGCTTGTGAACCCTGAGATTACAAAACTGTATGCGCCGCAAGCAGTGGTAATTCCTGTCGGCAAGCAATGCAGGAAAGACAAGAGTACTCCGCAACTGACCATCAATGAATTGTTGGTCCACCATGCACAAGCAGGACGCTATGTAGTGCGCCTGAAAGGCGGCGACATCAGCATCTTCAGCAATATTCTGGATGAACTGGAAGCACTTGTTCATCATCAAATTCCGTACGAATTGGTTCCCGGCGTAACTGCTGCGTTAGGCACCGCCGCTTATGCAGGAATACCACTCACAGCAAGGGGATTGTCGAAAGGGGTGCGCTTCATTACTTACTACAATGCTGAAGCAATAAGCATTAAGGAATGGAACAACCTGGCAACAACTTCAGATACGCTGGTATTTTATATGAGCGGCGAAACTTGTTTTGAATTAGCGGATACACTTATTAAACACGGCAAACCTGCCACTACGCCTATCTTCCTTGCAGAGCAGGCCACTACACCACTTCAGCAATTTCAACTCAGTAGCCTTGGCAAATGCAGGCACGATTGGAAAGCGCACAATTTTCTCTCACCTGCTTTACTAATTGTTGGCGAAGTGGCAAGACTTTATGAAACCTACCATTGGAAAGGCAGTTCCGAAAATGCAAAGGAATTTTTTGAACCTGTCACAGTGATCCCCACCATTGAGACCAGGCAACCATTGCAGATAAAAAATAATACTGCCTAAGATCCATCATCAATTTTCAATCAATACTTCCATCCATCATGTTAGCCCCAGCCAAACTAGATGCACTGCACAACTTTATTGAAACAAGTACCAAAGAAGAACTTCTTTGGATTAGCGGATACCTTGCTGGCCTGGCCACCGATGGTACCGCTGGCGTGGTGGGCAGCGTAAATGAATCTGCCTTAAAACAGCAAACCATCACCGTTGTGTACGGAACCGAAACCGGCAACAGTAAAAAGGTTGCTACCATGGCCGCCAGCAAACTGAAACAGCATGGCATCAAAACCAAATTGCTTGCTGCCGAAAATTTCAAACCGGAACAGTTGTACAAAGAGTCCAACCTTGTAATCTCAGTGAGCACACAGGGCGAAGGTGAGCCACCTGCCAACGCAAAAGGACTGTACGATTTCCTGCACGCCACTCAACAATCGCTCAGTCATTTGCGCTATAGTGTACTGGCGCTGGGAAGCCGCAGCTACCCATTGTTTTGCCAGGCAGGCGTGGATATTGATTCCCAACTTAGAAGGTTGCATGCTACACCCCTTCTGCCAATAGCCATGTGCGATGATGATTTTGAACCAGTGGCGGAAGCATGGATTACAGCACTGCTCAGCACAATACAGCCAACCGCCAATACACAACAGGAAACTGTGGCTCAAAGCAAAAAAGCGGATGGCAAAAAATCATTTGTTGCAAGCCTTGGTGTAAACCAGATGCTCAACGACAGAGGCAGCAACAAGGAAGTGCATCATCTTGAATTTGACCTCGCAGAAGAGTTGTTGTACAACCCGGGTAATGCCGTTGGTATTGTACCCGAAAACACGGCAGAAAACGTAAACAGGATTCTTGCACTCCTGAAACTTCATCCACAGGACAGAGTGAATTACAAGGGTGAAACATATGAAGCATTTGTATTGCTCCAGAAGAAACTTTCCATACTGCATCTTGCTTCAGGAGTAATAAAAAAATATGCGGATTTTTTGCAGACAGAAATCCCTGAAACACGCATGGACCTTTACGACCTGCTGCGTATTTACCCCATGCAAAACGAAAGCCAGGCCCAGGCACTCATAGACATACTCAATCCTATTTCGCCAAGACTTTACACCATTTCATCATCACCCAATGCTCACCCGGGGCAGTTGCACCTAACGGCTGCCCTTCACACTTTTGAATCAGTTGGTGAACAACGCAATGGCTTTGCATCATCTTTCCTCACACAACTTAAACCGGGACAACAACTGGAAATGTTTTTGCATCAGCAGAAAACTTTTCAGATACCGCGTTCCGACAGGCACTTAGTGATGATAGCCCAAGGCACAGGCATTTCACCATTCAGGAGTTTCATGGCAGAACGTGATGCCATTGGAGCCACAGGGCACAACTGGCTGTTTTTTGGTGAAGAAGATTTCGTGGCCGATTTCTACTACCAGTCCGAAATACAAAACTGGTTTGAAACAGGCAGCCTTCATTATGTAAATCTTGCTTTTGAAAAAAACAGGAACCAATCCTTGCAGGTACACGAATTAATATTAAAAGAGGCAACACGCCTGTGGCAGTGGATTGAAACAGGAGCTTACATTTTTGTGAGCGGAGAAAAGGAACCCATGGGAAAAGAAGTGGAGAATGCTCTGCAACAAATAATCATGGAGAAAAAAGGCGTAAACAGTGAGGATGCCGGCGCTTTTCTGAAGCAACTGGCAAAGGATGGAAGGTATGCAAAGGAATTGTATTGAAAGGTTCAGGAGTACTAAGATAATTGCAAAATATAACGGGATTAGATTCTGACAAGATGCAGAGAATCCAAAAACAACAAACGAAAAAAATTCATGAAGCCATCGCCTGTAGAAAAAATAAAAATTGAAAGCAAAGGCCTGCGAGGCACTTTAAAAGAAAGCCTCAGCAACGACCTCACAGGTGCGGTAAGTGATGCTGATGCACAGGTGATCAAATTTCACGGCATGTATTTGCAGGATGACCGCGACCGCCGTGATGAACGTGCTGCAAAAAAACTCGAACGACTTTACTCCTTCATGGTAAGGCTGCGCTTACCCGGAGGCAACCTCACACCGGAGCAATGGATTGCTACGCACCACATAGCGGGTGAACATTCAACAGGCGTCATCAAAATCACCACTCGTCAAACTTTACAATTGCACGGTATCATCAAGTCGCATATTAAACCCACACTACAGGCTTTTAATGCAGCTCACTTAGATTCCATTGCAACCTGCGGTGATATCAACAGGAATGTTGCGGCTTCATCACACCCTTCATTTTCGCCTATTCATGCACAGGTGCATGCCTATGCCGACAAAATCAGCGCCATGCTGATGCCAAAAACACGGGCATGGTACGATATATGGCTCGATGAAGAAAAACTTGCCGAATACAGCGAAGATGACCCGCTCTACCAGGACAGGTACCTGCCCCGCAAATTCAAAATTGGCATTGCCATTCCACCCAACAATGATGTGGACGTGCTTACCAATGATCTTGCACTCATCGCTATCATTGAAAACGAAAAACTGCTGGGCTACAACATTGCCATTGGCGGTGGCTTGTCACAAACTCACGGCAATCCTGAAACCTACCCAAGGCTTGCAACAGTCATCGGCTTTACCGCCGGGGAAGATGATACTATGAAGGCGGTGTATGAAGTCTTGACCATTCAGCGTGATTATGGCAATCGAAGTGACCGCAAACAAGCAAGGCTGAAATACACCGTTGACAAATTGGGGGTTGACTTCTTTAAGAACGAAATTGAAAAAAGGGCTGGTATCGTTCTGCATCCTGCAAAGCCTTTCGCATTCACAGAGCGCAAAGATCTCTTTGGCTGGCAGCAATCGGAAAACGGGCTATGGCATTACACTGTATTTGTAGAAAACGGACGTGTAACCGACGATGAAAATGCGGCTACTAAAACTGCATTGTTCGAAATTGCCCAAGGCGGCAATTGCCTGTTTCGCTTTACCAGCAACCAGAATGCAATAATTGCTGATGTTGCTGAAAAGCACAAGCTACAGATTGATTCATTGCTGGAGCATTACGGCGTAAAATCCTTCACAGAAAATGCATCGCAAATACGCAAACACAGCATGGCATGTGTAGCATTCAACACCTGCCCCTTGGCACTTGCCGAAGCCCAACGATACCTGCCGTCATTCATCAGCAAAGTGGAACCAATCATAGCAAAACATGGATTGCAGCAAGAAGAAATTATTTTACGCATGACCGGATGCCCCAATGGCTGCGGCCGTTCAGTAGCAGCAGAAATCGGCTTCATAGGAACTGCCTACGGCAAGTATAATATGCAAATTGGTGGTGACAGAAACGGAGAGAGACTAAATCAGCTTCACAAACAGAATATCGGTGAAGAAGAAATACTGATAGAACTGGATAAACTCTTTGGTCTGTACAAATCACAAAGAAAACCGGCAGAAACATTTGGCGACTTTGCCTGGCGTATGCTTCAATCAATTTGATATGACAACTGCATCAACTTTGAAAGAAAAAAAAGAAACAGCTGCTACAGCAAAGAACAACCTGTTCCCGGTGTTTTTGAAACTGGAACAAATGCGGCTTCTGATAGTTGGCGGAGGAAAAATTGGCCTTGAGAAACTGCAGGCTGTTTTGGCAAATGCACCGGCAACAGACATCAGGCTTGTGGCAGGCTCCATTTCACCCGAAATAAAAATGCTGGCTGAAGTACATCCCAACATCACATTGGTAGAAAAAGATTTTGAAGACAACGACTTGGACAATACTGAATTGGCAATTATTGCTGTAGGAGATAAAGAAATTGCAGAAAGCATAAGCAACAAAGCAAAGGAAAAGGGAATATTGATAAACGTGGCTGATACACCTGAGCTATGCGATTTCTACCTTTCGTCAATTGTGCACAAAGGCCAGGTAAAAATTGCCATCAGCACAAACGGCCTTTCGCCCACACTGGCCAAGCGATTAAAAGAAGTGCTGGACGATGCAGTGCCTGCAGAAATAAGCCCACTTGCCGAAAACCTGAACCAGGTGCGCAACCGACTCAATGGCAATTTTGAAAAGAAAGTACGACACCTCAACAAACTCACTGCCACCCTTTCACACAATGATGCCAAAGAAAAAAATAATAAGTACAAGCGCATTGCACGGTGGTCACTCATCGTGTTTGCATCCATGCTTATCGGCCATTTTATTTTCAGTTACATACCATTCAAAGAACTGGCTAGCGGTACAATTGACCTATACCTTCAACTCGACAAGAACTTCGTTTGGATTTTGCTGGCAGGCTTTCTTGCCCAAATGGTAGATGGTTCGCTTGGAATGGGATATGGCATTACATCGGCCACTATTCTACTGTCAGCAGGTGTACCTCCCGCAGTTATGAGCGGCAGCATCCACGCTGCCGAAATGTTTGCAACAGGCGCCTCGGGTCTTAGCCATTACCGATTTGGTAACGTAAATATGAAGCTGTTCAGGGCTTTGGTAATACCAGGTGTAATCGGAGCCATTGGCGGTGCATTTTTACTGGTAAAATTTGGTGACACTCATGCGCAATACATCAGGCCCATTATGGCCAGTTACACACTGGTGCTGGGTGTGAAATTTATCATCAACGCATTCAGAAACAAAGTGCCGCAGAAAAAATTCAAGCATTACAGGTTGCTGGCAGGCTCCGGCGGATTCCTTGATTCTTTTGGCGGCGGTGGCTGGGGGCCTATTGTAACCAGCACACTCATCAACCGCGGTCGCAATCCCAAGTATGTAATTGGCACTGTAAGTCTTACAGAATTTTTTGTAACGCTTGGTAGTGCATTTTCATTCTTTATCATGATTGGTGTTTCTCACTGGCAGGCTATCATTGCCTTAATTATCGGCAGCATGATAGCGGCACCAATTGCAGCAAAACTGGCAGGAAAAATGCCCAGGAAAACAGCCTTCTTTTTGCTAGGAACATTGGTCATTATCTGGAGCATCAGGATCCTAATCAGAATATTTTGACCAGGAAAATGTGCCCGCCAATTTCTACCATCAAAATAATATGGATGCCGTTGATCCTACTGCTTGTGATTGTTCCGATTTCCGTACAGTGCCAAACAAGCAGGTCTCAACTCTGGCTCACCTACAACCAACAGGCAAGGCTCAGCAAGCATTGGGGCTATTTATTGGATTTAAATTATCGACTAAAGGATTTTAGCAATATGACCCCTATCCTTTCAGCGGTTAGAGGAGGAGGAACATTTTACATCAATGAACATTCAAGGATTTCGGCAGGTTATGCATGGTTTGGCCAATACGTTCAAAAGAGGGAAAAACATACACTTTCTGAAAACAGATTTTGGCAACAATACCTGTACTCAAAAAACCAAAACAACTACACTTTTACTTACCGGTCCAGAGTAGAGGAACGCTTCAGGCAAACCCTGCCAACTACTTCTAAGCCAAATGGAGATTATTTATACTCAACAAGGCTGCGCAACATGTTGCAGGCACAAGGTCCATTGCTGAAACCGGCTTCAGCCAACGCATTCGGAATATTCTGGCAGGCAGCCAATGAACTGATGCTGCATGCCGGCGAAGGAATTGGCACCCATTATTTTGACCAGAACAGAACCCTTGCAGGTGTTGTTATTTCGCCAAACAGGAAACTGGAACTTGCAGTATTGTACCAGTTTATTGTACAATATCTTCCTGCTGTCAAAAGCCAGCAATATATTCATTCCTTAAGACTCAGCATCTTGCATCAACTCGATTTCAGAAGAGCCGATGAATAGCGCCATACATATAGCAAAATGCATTGCAGCGTAAGCGCACAAACAGCATAACATTTTCAAATTGTAGTCACCAAAGAATCGAACTTTTCAAAATTTTCTTGTCAGCTTTTATTGTTCACCTTTTTACTGAACTTTTGCATTCTTATGAGAATGAACTTCACCAAAACAATTGCAGGTAACATTACGTTCCGCATTCAACTGCCAGCCCGATGTTGATTGGCATAATGTTGCATTGTACTAACTGCGTTTACCGATTCAACCAGCCATTTACCAAAAACAAGAAAGGCTATCAGTTGTGATAGCCTTTTTTGTGAGGTCTTCAAATTTTACTTTACCTACTTCTTACGTTTCTTCTTTTTAAACGCTTCTTCTTCGGCAATCATTTTTTTAATCGAAGCCATGTCCGTTTTTGCTTCAGCCGAAAAATCAATCGTGTCTTTGTATTCGTCTTTAGGAATTTCAAACACATCAATGGTAGTGCCAATAAATTTTTCTACCGCTCTCAGGAGAGGCACTTCTTCAGGTGAGCAAAACGAAAGGGCATAGCCCTTTTCTACACCACGCCCGGTGCGGCCTACACGGTGCACATAGTTTTCGGCCACATCGGGTATGTCGTAATTGATCACGTATTCCACATTTTTGATGTCGATGCCACGGGCGCTTACATCAGTGGTGATGAGCACTTTCACTGTGCCATCAGCAAATTGTTTGAGAGCGTCAAAACGCAAATCCTGCTCTTTATCGCCATGAATAACCGCAGTTTGCAGCCCCACTCTTTCCATGGCCTTTTGTACACGTTCGGCTCTCACTTTGGTACGAACAAATACAAGAATTTTGCTTGATGGATTTTGCTTTATTACCCGCTCCAGGAAGAATCGTTTGTCATCCATGGCAATCATGGCAACAGTGTGTGTTACATTTCTGCTTACCATGTTCTTCGGACTCACCTGTATGCGAATGGCATTCTTCACCAATGAGTAAGCCAACTGCTTTATTTCATCATTAATAGTGGCCGAAAAAAACAAGGTTTGATGGCGGCGAGGCATCAGTCGTTTCACATCCTGTATGTCCTTCATAAAGCCCAATGCCATCATGCGATCGGCTTCATCCAGCACCAATATTTCAGCGGCGCTCACTACTATATGCTTCTGGTGAATGAGGTCGAACATGCGGCCCGGAGTAGCAATGAGTACATCAATGCCTGCCTGCAGGCGTTGAATTTGTTTGTCTTGTTTTACGCCACCCACCACAGCAGTCACCTGCACTTTGGTGCCTTTGGCCACACTGCAGAACACATCGTGAATCTGCATGGCCAACTCACGGGTAGGCACCATCACCAGCGCCCTGATGCCATCATTTCTCCTCCGGTTAGCAGACAGGTATTGCACAATGGGAATGGCAAAAGCGGCCGTTTTCCCCGTGCCGGTTTGTGCAATGGCCAGCACATCTTCACCCTTCAAAATGCTGGGCATAGCCTTAAACTGAATATCGGTAGGCCGCTTAAAACCCATCACATCCAGGTTGTTCAAAATGGCGGGATGAAAATTATACTTGTCGAATTTCATAATAAAACCAAAGGGCGAAGGTAACGCAGCACCTTCACTTTCGTGGAAAAGTGACAATTGCTTCAATGCAGACAATGAGACGCCGAATTCTTTTACAGGCCTCTGTTAAATCACGCCCTGTCACTGCCCTCCAGATAGAAATTCAATATTCAGCCATATTTTTAACTTGCTGGCTACGGTGTTCCAGGAACAATCCACGTTACTTTCATGTTTACTTCAAATTAAATCCATTTTCAAAACATCCCTTTATTCATGAAGCCATTGCGTTTTATTTTTCTTTTTGTGAGTGTGCTGTTGGGCATAATTGTCTTTAGCCAGGACGGATGGACGCTGAAAAAAGACAACGAAGGCATAAAAGTTTATATCAGGAAAACAGACAGTTTCAAATTGAATGAAATAAAAGTGGAAACTATCATGACTTGCAGATTATCGCAACTTGCTGCCACCATTTCAGATGTGGCACAGCATGAACAATGGGTATACAAAGCAGTTACCACAAAGTTGCTGAAGCAGAACAGTCCAACAGACCTTTACTACTACACAGAAATAGATGCGCCCTGGCCATTCGAAAACCGCGATGTGGTAATGCACATGACCCTACAGCAAATGCCGCAAAGCAAAGTGCTCTACATTTACACTAACAGTATTGATAATTTTTTTCCTGTACAGAAAGACATTGTAAGAATAGCATATTCCAGGGGAAGGTGGAGCATTACTCCACTTGGCAATAACCAGGTGAAAATTGAATACCAGATCCAGGTGGACACCGGTGATGGCTTACCTGCATGGCTCATTAACCTGTTTGCAACCAACACCCCATACGAAACCTTTCTGAAACTGCGTGACCAAATAAAACTGCCTCGTTATGCACAGGCAAAACTTCCGTTTATTGCTGATTGAATTACCCAGCTTTTGAAATAAATAAATTGTTCACGGAGGAACTTAGATGGAGCAGCAAGTTTATCAATAACACAAATTATTCCCTGCATGACGATTAGAGAGGCCCACATTGCCGACATCAGGCAAATTCAACTTGTAAGAAATTCAGTCAACGAAAACATATTGTCGAACCCCGCCTTGGTGACAGATGAAGATTGTGCAGAATATCTGACAATACGGGGCAGGGGATGGGTTTGTGAAATGGAGAATCAAATTGTTGGTTTCGCTATCGCAGATTTGAAAGACAATAATATCTGGGCACTATTTGTGAAGCCGGAATTTGAAAAGATGGGGATCGGCCGGCATCTCCATGATACCATGCTTGATTGGTATTTCAACCAGGAAAAACGCGATGTCTGGCTGGGCACCGCTCCCAATACAAGAGCCGAAACATTTTATAGAAAAGCCGGTTGGATAGAAACAGGAATGCATGGAAAGGGTGAAATCAAGTTTGAAATGACTTTGGATACCTGGATGAGAAAAAAATCGAAATAGCTATTATGATTCGCACAAAATCATTCAATTAAAAATACCTGCATTTTTGCCGCTCAAACAGGGCCGCATGTTTTTCTATTTTTCCAAAATATTCTTCTTCCTGCTCAATCCGCTCAACTGGATTTTAATCCTGGTAGTTGCTTCGTTCATCCTGAAAAATACTTCCGTCAGGAAGAAGCTTCGCATCACAGCGCTGCTGCTGTTTCTCGTTTTCACTAACAATGCACTCTTGCGTGCCTGTGTACTACAATGGCAGGCCCCTGTGCAGGAGCAAACACACAGCAGGCATTACAGCGTGGGCATTGTGCTCAGCGGCATGACATTCACCGACAAAAAAAACCAGACCTTCTTTGGTGGCACTGCCGACCGATTTATCCAGACTGCCAAACTTTACCACACAGGGGTGATTAGTAAAATTCTCATTAGCGGTGGCGACGGAAGCATTACGCAGGAAAAACCCAAAGAGGCCGATTTCCTGCGCAGAGAGTTCATAGCACAGGGCATTCCAGACAGTGTGTTGCTGGTAGAAAACCAATCGCGTACCACCTACGAAAGTGCAGTGGCTGCTAAGCAC
>JBBIOQ010000037.1:0-34146 GCA_037443285.1 Sphingobacteriales bacterium
CATCTTTTGGCGATGGTGAGAAATACAATGCCAATGTGGAAGCCGGGTATGTTGGTTCGAAAGGAAATTTGCCTTACCAGCAGTATAGCCAGTATGGAGCAAAAGGAAACCTCTGGCTGCACATGAAAGAAAACAATTCGCTGCACATTTCAGCAGGTTACAAAGGATTCAATACTTATCGCTATGGGTATGAACCGAAGAACCTGTCACTTCCAGAAGATTCACTTGCGGTTAAGTACAACCTTGTGTCAGTGGGCATTGGACTCAGTAATCCGATGAATGGCCCGGCTGATGTCAGCTACAATGGCAGTCTTAAGCTTGACTATTTTACCGATAATAGGAGTGGACAGGAAACTTCCTTTCATTTTAATGTTCCGGTTGAAAAAAAGATATCTGACAATGCATCTTTAACGGTTGGAATAAAAGGAATGGTGTCGTCATTCCATGGCCCGTTGGCCGATTTCAGCAACAACCTTTTTTTGTTGCCTGTAACTGCCAATCTTCAACTAAAGGAGAATCTTACGCTGAAGGCCGGTATCATTCCTTCGTGGAATAACAAGACCTTTAAGTTGATGCCTGATGTGGAATTAGAGTATCTGCTCAATGAAAAGAACATGGTATTGCAAGGTGGTTTCACTGGTTACTACACCGAACAAACTTACCATTCGTTAGCTGCCTACAACCCCTGGATGGCACAACCGGATAGCCTTACCAACACCCGCAATTCAGATTTTTATGTTGGATTGAAATCAAATGTGAATCAGAACCTGAGCTATAGAATCAAAGCAGGCTTTGGCAAGCAATACAATATTCCGCTGTTCATCAACGATGCAAAGGATGGAAGGTATTTTCTATTGCTGAATGAAAGCGAATGGAACCGTGTATTTGTTGCAGGCGAACTTACTTACCAGCAAGGTGAAAAAATCAACTGGACAAACTCGCTTACATTCAATGGCTATGGTCAGCAAAAAACTTATGACAAATCCTATGGCATTTTGCCTTTTGAACTGCGTTCATCACTCCGCTTTTTGATACGCAAGGATCTTCGCTTCAAGGCCGATGTATACACTTTCAATGGTGCGATGTACCGACCTATTGGCGGCGGCAACAAAAGGGGCGAATCGGCGCTGGACATGAATGCCGGCCTCGAATTTGATATTCAACCCAAACTGAGGCTTTGGTTGCAGTTCAACAACATCATCAATCAGGACTACCAACGCTGGAACCAATATCCTGTCTTGGGATTCCAGGCATTGGGGGGCATTATATTTCATATGTAGCGCTACGCCTTCAATGCTTTTGCTGTTGTCATCAGCATGCCTTTAATTTGTTGGCATGATAGGCTTGCTCAATCAATATCTGCTCGATAATCACGAAGTCTTGCTTCCAGGCCTCGGCCTGATTCGCACTGAACAATTGCCCGCACAATACGATATTGCCGGAAGGATTTTTGAATCGCCTTCATTGCAAATGAAATGGCAGTCGCCGGATGAGGAGCCTTCATTTGCTTTGCAAAAACTATTGGGATTTGTGGCGCAGCAAATGGATATTTCAGAAGAAGAAGCCTACTCCAGGTACCAGCTTCTGAAGGAGGAATTGCAAAAAAAACTTGAAACAGAAGGGAGAATTGATTGGATCCCTTTGGGCGTTTTTGAAAAAGATGAAAGTGGCTTATACTTTAGTGGACCACTGTCATTCAACGATGGGTTTGACGTGTTGGAAGCCGACAGGGTGATTAGGCAAGGGGCAACACATGCCATGAAAGTGGGAGACACAGAAACAACGAATACTGCAATGGAAGCGCTACTGGCAGAAGAAAGTCATGAAGAAGACCATTGGTGGATTCTTCCACTGGTGATTGCCTTGGTAGCCATTGTGATAATTGTCTGGAAACGCTTTTCTGCCCAATAATTTCACCTTTCAGAATCAGTGAACCTCAGCCACAAGTTTGCTGATGAAGTCTTTTTCAATCATTTTTTCTGCCAGCAGAATCATATTGCAAAAGGCCTCTTCCTGTGAAACGCCATGGCCAATTATTACAGGCTTCTCAATGCCAAGTACCGGAGTGCCACCGTATTGCTCAAAATGAAACCTGTCGAGGTAAGGATGGTTGATACCCTGGCGAACGGTAATGGGGTAAATAGATTCCAGCAGTTTGAGAATTACATTGCCGGTAAATCCATCGCAAACAATTACGTCAGCTTTGTCTACAAGAATGTCTCTTCCTTCAACGTTGCCTACAAACTGAATGTGCCTGTTTTCTTTAAGTAATGCGTAGGCAGCCTGGGCAAGTATATTTCCTTTGCCTTCTTCTTCTCCAATATTGAGCAATCCAACTGTTGGCGCTTCAATCCCTAGAATTTCCCTGGCATAGGCAGTGCCAATAGTAGCAAACTGGTCAAGGTTTTCTGGCTTGCAATCGCTGTTGATACCAACATCGAGCAGGAGACCCGTTTTGCCACCTTCACGCGGAATGATAGTGCCAATAGTGGGACGCAGTACCCCTTCGGAAACCTTCAGTGAAAACATGCTCCCAACGAGCATGGCGCCTGTGTTACCTGCGGAGATAAATGCATCAGCTTTGTCGGCAGCTAGCATACCGAACCCAACAGAAATTGAAGATTGGGGTTTGGCTTTCAACGCCTTAACGGGGTGCTCGTCATAGCCGATTACTTCAGGACAAGACACAACCTTCACGGTATTTGCCGGCACACCTGCTGCTTCAAGTGCAGTCAATACCTCATTATCGCAGCCCAGAACCAGCAATTCTGTGGCAGGGTGATGATGATTCTGCAAATATTGGGCAATACCTTTTGCTGCTTCCAATGGAGCAAAGTCGCCCCCCATCATATCCAGTGCTATTTTCATACAGGGTGGAAAAATAACAAAAAAAAGGTGACACCTTTTGACCAAAGTGTCACCCAAGCCTTAAAGAATTTCAGTTATTTCTTGATGGGCGCTTTTTCAGCAACTACCTGGCCTTTGTAGTAAAGTTTTCCTTCACTTACATGAGCACGGTGACGCACATGTGTTTCACCGGTAGTGCTGTCTACGCTGAGCGTAGCTGCTTCGGCCTTATAGTGCGTACGGCGCTTGGCGCTGCGCTGCTGGCTATGGCGTCGCTTTGGATTAGGCATACTCTTAAGATTATAAGTTTAAAATATAGATTCCTGTTTATTCGAGCCCTTTGAACTTCTCAAGGTCCTTCCATATGGAAGTGTCCTTGCTTTCATTGGGTTGCATATTTTTTAGTTTCTCCAACACTTCCTTATTACAGAAAGGACCTCCCATTTCTTCCTCACTGCACATCCTTGTCATGGGTATGCTAAGGTTGATGAATTCATAAATCCAGTCGGCAAGGTGCAAATGGCTTTCATTGCGGTCAATGTAGTACACATCGGGGTCCTCTTCCTGGTTATTCATTTCCTGGGGATTCACCACCAATTTCACCACTACCTTGAATTCATCCCATAATTGCATTGGAAGGTTATTTCCGCAACGGTCGCAAACCACTTCAAGACTGCCGCCGACATCGAACTTAAGCAAAAAGAAGCCGCTCTTCTTGTCTAGCGTCAGTTTAACCGTAGCCTGGACATTGGAAAAATCCTGCTGGTCAAATTCTTTAAAGAACTTATCATTAATCTCATATTGGAACTGGTGTTCACCCGGCTTCAATCCTACAAATGCTATGTCAAATTCCCTTCTGCCGGACATACCTTTTCCTGAAATTAGGGCGGCAAAAGTAGGTGTAATAACTGTTTCCGCCAAACTAAAAACTAGCTAAAATGTAGCTTTTCAGGCAGTTTTGTGGATTTGTGAAGAAGTTGAAATACAAGAAGGATGAGTAAAAACAAAAGAAATGGCCTAAAATGGATTTGAAAGGAATGCTTAGAATGATGGCGATTTGATTTGTTCCCCTGTATCGTTCCCCTTCAAAACCATTTAGGCTGTAATGCTTTATTTTTGTCAGAATGCGCAAAGCCCTGGCTATATTTTTGCTGGTGGTTTACCTGTTTGGCACCAGCGAAGCCTACCAACTGCTGAAATTGCCGGCTTTTGTTGCTCATTATTTTAAACATTCCAGGGTAGAACCGAGCCTGACAATAGCTGAATTTCTGAAAATGCATTATGCCGAGGCATTCAAAATGGATGCAGACTGGCAGCAGGACATGCAACTTCCATTTAAAACTCATGAAGATAACCTGGGCCAGACACTGCTTTCCTATTATCCACCGAGCTTTGTAACAGCAGTTATGCCGCCCAAAAGCCCGATTGTTCAAGGTTTTACTGGTTTTAAGAATCAATTCATGCACGGGGTGTATTGCCCAGATATCTTTCAACCCCCGCGGGCATAGCCTGTTCTTTTTATCTATCACCTCCCAAATCTGGCAGGTGCTCACTCAATTTTTCACATTCACAATTGATGTCCGCATGCCGGCATGCGGCAAAACTTGATTATTTATGCTTAATGCCATCATTCACTTTTCTATCAGGAACAAGTTGATAATTGGTTTAATGGTGCTCGGGCTTATTGTGCTAGGCTTTATAGAAATAAAGAAATTGCCAATTGATGCCCTGCCCGATATAACCAGTAACCAGGTTCAGATTATTACAGTAAGCCCAGCACTGGCTGCCCCAGAGGTGGAAAGGCTTATAACCTTCACAGTTGAGCAGTTCTGCTCCAATATCCAGGGTGTGAAGGAGATGCGTTCAATTTCCCGCTTCGGACTTTCAGTAGTCACTATTGTTTTTGATGATAAGACTGACATCTACTGGGCTCGCCAGCAGGTAGCAGAACGGATTACTTATATCAAAGAAGAAATTCCGAAAGGAGCTGGCATTCCTTCACTTGCTCCCTTAACTACCGGGCTTGGAGAAGTGTACCAGTACATAGTAAAGCCTGCTCCGGGATACGAAAGTAAGTACTCATTGGCCGAACTACGTTCGATTCAGGACTGGATAATAAGGCGACAACTGCTGGGTACTCCGGGCGTGGCCGATGTAAGCAGCTTTGGCGGCAATCTCAAACAGTTTGAGGTAGCCTTTCGTTCAGAAGGGTTGAAGAGCATGGGACTTACAGTGAGCGACTTGTTTAACGCTCTTCAGAATAACAACCAGAATTCGGGTGGGGCCTATATTGAAAAAAATGGCCAGGTGCTTTTTATCCGTACCGAAGGATTGATACGTGACATTCATGAAATTGAAAACATTGTAATTCGTGAATCAGGCAATGGTACACCCATTTACATGCGGGATGTTGCTACCATTAAGCTGGGTAAGGCAATTAGGTATGGCGCATTGGTTGATGGGTCAAGAGGAGAGGTGTCTGGCGCGGTAGTGCTGATGCTGAAAGGAGCAAATGGAAATGAAGTAGTACAGCAGGTAAAGAAGAAGATGGAAATTATCAAAAAGTCGTTGCCAGAAGGTGTGGAAGTGGAAACATTTTATGACCGCAGCAAGATGGTCAATCGTGCTATTTCAACGGTGAAGAAAAACCTCCTGGAAGGCGCATTGATTGTGGTGTTCGTGCTGGTATTGTTCCTGGGAAATTTGCGTGCCGGACTCATTGTAGCATCGGTTATTCCATTGGCCATGTTGTTTGCCGTCATTATGATGAACCTGTTTCATGTGTCGGGAAACCTCATGAGCTTGGGAGCACTTGACTTTGGCTTGATCGTAGATGGAGCCGTCATCATTGTGGAGGCCGTTTTGCACCGATTACATCATAAAAATCTCCCGCATGGTACTGAACTTATCACGCAGGCTAAAATGGATGGTGAAGTAGAGCATGCCGCTAGCAAAATGATGAATGCGGCAGTTTTTGGACAAGTCATCATCCTGATTGTTTACCTCCCCATTCTTGCACTGGTTGGTATTGAAGGAAAGATGTTCAGCCCCATGGCACAAACAGTATCCTTTGCATTGGTAGGTGCATTCCTGCTTTCGCTCACCTATGTGCCTATGATTACTTCGTTGGGTATCAGTAAGAAAATTTCAACCAAAATTGACCTGTCAGACAGGCTGATGTTAATGGTTCAAAAAATGTATTTCCCGGCTTTGGTAGCTGCATTGAAAATGAGGCGCACTTTGCTCATAGTAGTGGGTGTTGTTTTTGTTTTTTCGGTGTATATGATAACCAGGCTGGGTGGCGAATTCATTCCTGAATTAGAAGAAGGTGATTTTGCTGTGGACACACGATTGCTCACCGGCAGTTCGCTTGAATCTTCGGTAAGCACAGCCATGAAGGCTTCTGCTATTTTGGAACAACGATTTCCGGAAGTCGAAAAAATAGTTAGCAGGCTGGGAGCCAGCGAAATTCCAACCGACCCAATGCCACTGGAAATGGGCGACCTCATTATTTTACTCAAGGACAAGAAGACATGGACATCGGCAAAAACTTATGATGAACTAGCCGATAAAATGAGTAAAGCACTTGCTGAAGTGCCGGGTTTAGCAGCGGGTTTTCAGTTCCCGGTGCAAATGCGGTTCAACGAATTGATTTCGGGTGCAAGGCAGGATGTAGTATGCAAACTGTTTGGGGAAGACCTAGACACACTTGCCAGTTATGGTGCGAAAATAGCAGCGGTAGCTTCGAGGGTAAATGGCGCCAGTGATATGTATGTCGAACGGGTTACAGGATTGCCGCAAATTGTTGTGGAATACAACCGCACAGCATTGGCATTGTATTCCATTAATGTAGAAGAAGTAAACCGAGTTATTCGTACAGCATTTGCAGGCGAATCGGCCGGCCTTGTTTATGAAAACGAACGACGATATGATTTAGTGCTGCGCCTCGATCAACCATACCGCAGCGACCTGTCAGATGTACAAAACATGCTGGTAAATGTTCCGGGTGGAAGACAAATTCCATTGTACCTCCTGGCCAATGTGTCCATTAAGGAAGGACCAAACCAAATACAGCGGGAAAATGCAAGGCGCAGAATAATAGTTTCATTTAACGTTCGCAATCGAGATGTGCAGAGTGTTGTGGAAGAATTGCAGCAATCCATTGATGCTTCGGTAAAACTTCCTGCCGGATATTCTATTCATTACGGCGGTGCCTTTGAAAATCTCGAAGCAGCAAAAAGCAGGCTTTCCATTGCTGTGCCTCTTTCATTGTTACTGATTATGCTTTTGCTTTACCTCGCATTCAACTCCGTCAAACATGCTCTGTTGATTTTTTCCGCCATCCCTTTGTCCGCAATTGGTGGTGTGCTAGCGCTTTGGATGCGTGGAATGCCCTTCAGTATTTCTGCAGGCGTTGGGTTTATTGCATTGTTTGGTGTGGCCGTACTAAATGGCATTGTTCTCATCACCGAATTCAACAGGCTGAAGCATGAAGGAAAACTATCACTTCACGATATAATTATGGAAGGAACAAAAACAAGGCTTCGGCCCGTAATGATGACGGCTTCAGTTGCATCACTTGGCTTTTTGCCAATGGCCTTAAGTGAAAGTGCGGGTTCGGAAGTACAAAGGCCTTTGGCAACTGTTGTTATTGGTGGTTTGATCACTGCCACATTCTTAACGCTCATCGTGTTGCCTGTTCTATACCAATTTGTAGAAATGGAGCGGACAAAAAGTAGAAGGTACAAGCCCGGAATGACTGCTATCCTGTTGTTGGTGGGGTCATTTTTTGCACAGGCACAACCTACTATCACACTAAATGATGCCATGCAACAATTGGCACAAAAAAACCCGGACTTACAGGCTGGTATATTGCAGCGTCAGTATCTGCAAGCGCTTACAGGAACTGCAGGGGAAGTGCCAAAAATGAGGTTGCTGTCAGAATTGGGTCAAAACAACACTGCTAATTTCGATTCCAAGTTTGGAGTATCACAGGTATTCCTTCCGTTTGGTTATAAACAGAAGCAATCTGGTTTTTTCGAATCGGCATTGTCCGTCAATGAAAAGGAAGTACAGTTGCGCCAAGCCGAACTGCGTTACCTGGTGCGCAGTATTTTTAATGATTATCATTTTTACCAGGCAAGAGTGCAGCACCTGCTCATGGTTGATAGTTTGTATGAAAAGCTTGTTCAGCTTTCTGAACAAAGGCTGCATGCAGGTGAAACTGACAAGTTGGAAACTGCAGGATTCAGGCAGCAGCGGCAATTGTTGCAACAGGACATTTCATTTGCCAACATGCAAATGCAGAAATTGTCTATGCAATTGGCTGTGCTTGTGCAAAGTCCAACTCCATTAATTCCTGCCGGAAAACTGGAGAAGTCCATATTAAGCTATACAACCATCGATTCGGCAACATTGGCAGCACATCCATCGGTAATGCTGAAAATGGAACAAGCCAATGCCGCAAAAATGGAAGCAGCTATGGAAAAATCAAGAAGGAATCCAGAATTGGAATTGGGCTATATCAATCAAAGCTTTGTTGGTTACCAAAAAATGAATGATGGATCGGAAAAATATTATGACCAGGGCAACCGGTTTTCTTCGGCACAGGTTGGCTTGAATTTCCCCATTTTCGGTAAGGCTTACCAGGCAAAAGTGAAAGCTGCAGAAACGAAGCAAATGGTAGCAACCCGCGAGGCTTCAATGCAACAAACAAGGTTGGAAGGCGAATCGAAGTTGCGTATTGAAGAACAGCAACAATTGTCAGAACAACTCAGGCAATACGAGGAACAGTTGATGCCCGGCTATCAATCCATCATTCAAACGGCAATGCAGCAATTAAAATCAGGTGAATTGAACTATGTGAATTGGATGCTGCTTGTTGCTCCATCCTTGCAGGTTCCATTGCAATATGCCGATAAGTTGAAAGAATACAATCTTAATGTAGCTGCATTACAATATTTCGTTGAAGGAAATTAAAAATAGAAGCATGAAAAGAACAATTATCATAACAACAATAGCAATAGCAGCCTGCTCAAATCCTCAGCAGCCGCAGGCCGTAAAGAAGGCAGTTAATAACGCGCCAACAGAAATTACCATAACAAAGCAACAGGCCGCAACGGGTAATATCCAGAC
Organism: Sphingobacteriales bacterium; assembly: GCA_037443285.1. Lineage (GTDB taxonomy): Bacteria > Bacteroidota > Bacteroidia > Chitinophagales > Chitinophagaceae > Phnomibacter. The sequence continues at coordinate 8,983 of JBBIOQ010000037.1, forward strand.
TGCTGAAGTATTAATCACAAAAATCAATCGCACTGCCAAACTGAATGGCGTGGTTGATGTGCCTCCGCAAAACATGGTTAGCATTACCTGCCCGCTTGGCGGTTATATCCGGAGGTTAAACCTTTTGCCTGGTCAGGAAGTTAAGAAAGGCGAGGCTATTGGTATTATTGAGGACCCCACATTCATTCAATTACAGCAGGATTACCTGATGGGTAAATCAAAAATGGAATACCTGGAAAAGGAGTATGAAAGGCAAAAAGAATTGTCTGCTAATGATGCTACCAGCAAAAAGAATTTTCAAATGGTGAGTTCCGATTATAACAGTGAAAAAATAAATCTAAAAGCCCTTGAGGAGAAACTGGCTTTGATAGGGATTAATGCATCCCAACTTACAACTGAAAAAATAAGCCGGCAGGTGCCTGTCCTTTCACCTATTCATGGATTTGTTTCGAAGGTAGCACTGAATACAGGGCGTTATGTAAATCCCACGGATGTACTCGCTGAATTGGTGGACCCGGAAGATATTCATGCTATGCTCACTGTTTTTGAAAAAGACATTGCTTACATAAGGCCTGGGCAAAATGTGCGCATTTCCATTTTGGACCAACCTGAAAGAAGCTTTGGGGCAAGAGTATTGATGGTGCCCAGAACTCTGGATGAAAACAGGTCGGGATTAATTCACTGTCATTTTGATAAATATTTTCCCGAATTGCTCCCGGGTATGTTCGTAAGTGCCGAAATTGAATTGGGCGAAAAGGAACTTCCGGCAGTGCCTGAAGAGGCCATAATACTGCACCAGGGAAAACACTACATTCTAGTGGAAACCAACCCTCTTCATTTTAAACTTACAGAAGTCGAAATTGGAGAAAAGGAGCGGGGATTGGTGAGCCTGCTTAATATTGATCAGGATATTTCAGGAATGAAAGTAGCAAACAAGGGGGCTTTTTCTTTAATGGGGATGCTGCTAAAAAGCGAAAACGAATGAACTCAATCGGTTAAGCCTGTGTGACATTTCTGGACAAACCATATCCTAAGCAGCCTGCAAATCACAGAGGTTCTTCCTGAATTTTGCAGGCTGTTTGATGTGCACATGTTTGCAACCCTGGTGCAATTGCTTGAATATAAGTGGGAAATAACTCCTGCACAACATCATTAAAGGCACACTTATTGGCCTATTCTACACAGCTATGAATTGGGCCAAAAAGCAACATAGCACCGCTATATTTTCGTAATTGATAACTCATAAGAATAAAATGAATTCAACAATATCATTATCCATTGACGAATCCTAAACGCTAAAATTTGAAAATTCAAACACCACTAACCACCACACGCTGCCCACACCTCATTTCCAGTCTTACATGATGCATTAAACCGTGCTTCATGTTCCTAACCAATTAAAAGGCTGTTTTCCCATCACCAAGAAGGCCGGATGTTACAATCCGGCCTCTTTTTTCAAAACATCCATGCAATTATAAATCTTGCACCCCCCTTTTGCATATTCCAACTACATGATTGATTATTTTCACTTGGGAAATTCCAATTGCTTTGAATGAGAAATTTTCTGTCTTTCATTTTTCTAATCTGCTTTGGAAGCCTTGCTATTTCCCAGGATTTCAACTATGTAAAATACAATACACTTGATGGCCTGCCCGGTTCCACAGTGTATGACATGTGCCAGGATGTCGACGGATTTATTTGGTTTGCAACAGACAATGGATTGAGCCGGTTTGACGGTACTCATTTCAAAAACTACTCCGTGAAGGACGGATTGCCCGACAACGAAATTCTCAGCATTTATGCTGATTCGAAGGGGCGGGTTTGGATTGGCTCCTTTTCAAGAGAAACTTGTTACGAGTTCAAGGGGAAAATTTACAACAGCCACAATACACCTGTACTTTCCCAAATAAAACTGGTTACGCCGCTTGCTTCTGTGATGGAAGACGGTAGTGGCAATTTGCTTTTCTGCGACCAGAATATTCTACTGAAACTGAGTCCCGATAACAGGGTGGAAAACCTTACCCAAAATCCCATATTTAAAAAACATTCATTCAAACATCTTGAACTAACACACTTTATTGATAATGGAAAACTGCTGATTGGTTTTGATGACAGCCTCTTTTCATACAGAAATGATACGCTTGCATTTTATGTCCAAGGGAAAAATATGATTATTCGTAACTGGTTTGCAACTGGTTTTTCAAAAAGCAGTCCGCTCATTGAACTGGCTAACCCCAATTCACTTATAAAACAAACTGCCGAAGGATTAAGGATAACCTATATCAGTACCTCATCGGGTGCATGGGCTATTGATACCTTGCAGAACAAATTGGGCGATCATTTCCTGGATGGGCAAATGGTTTCTTACACCATGCGTGATTCAGAAAATAATCTGTGGTTTGCCACAATGGGTGCAGGTGTTTACAAATTGCCTTCAAGAGAAACGAGGACTATCCATGTTAATCGAAAGAATGAAACACCCAATACCGAAGTGTTTTCGCTTATGAAACACAATGGACTCATATACTGCGGCATGAATTCAAGTGAAGCTGTACTGTTTGACCATTTTACAGAAAAAGCCCGCATAGACCTTTCGAGCCAAACGATTGAGTCGGCACACAATCCGGAAACCAACAGGCTTTATTGCAGCCTTGATTTCAGTCCTGAAGTTGTGTTTTTCGGTTTCGATGCATTTCTGGCAAGAGTTTCACCGGCAGGCGTGAAATGTTCTTATTACGGTGCCATAAAAAGTGTAGAAAAACTGGATGATTCACATTTGCTGGTCAGCAATTTTCTGGGAGCATTTATAGTGCAGGCCGATGATCTGGCTATTGTTGATACTATTTGGAATTCAAGGGTTACAAAAGCCATTCCCTACGAAGGAAAGTTTATAATAGGCACAACTAATGGCTTGTATGAGGTTCAACGAGACAGACATGCTATATTTCTTGGAAACCTGCACCCGGCATTAACCCGAAGGATTGCATCTATTACAGTACTTGATTCAACCATATGGGTAGCTAATTCAAACGATGGATTGGTTGGTTTGAAAGATGGGAAAGTGGTAGCAGTTTTCAACGAATTAAATGGTTTAAGCAGCAATTTTTGCAAGACCATTTTGGCTGCTGACCATTGTCTTTGGGTAGGAACAAATAAGGGGCTCAACAAAATTGATTTTCGAACTGGAAATCACAGGATAATAAAATATGGTGTAGTGGATGGCCTGCCATCCGATATCATCAATGCGGTTTACGTCAGTGGTAATCAAGTTTACGTTGGTTCACCGGCCGGCCTGACTCATTTTGATGAAGATAAAATTGCCAGTAATTCCATTTGTAATATTCAATTATTGGAGACTACGGTTGACCCATCGGCAAAACGTAATGGGGAACAATACATACTTGATTTTCGCCACAGCAATATTGATTTTAAATATGTAGCCATTTCTTTCAGATCGGCTGGTGAAATTCTTTATTACTACAGGCTAAATGGACTTGATGAAACATGGAAAACTACCTCACTAACCAGCCTTGAGTATGCTTCGCTACCACCGGGAAAGTATGATTTTGAATTATATGCAGTAAACAAGTTCGGCGTTAAGAGTAATGTAGTTGCTGTTCACTTTGTGGTATCCACACCTTTTTGGCGAAGCTGGTGGTTTTACGTGGGTGCAGCATTGCTCATCATTTTCGGAACTACTGTTGCATTGAATATCAGAAACAAGAATGCCAAACGCAGACTTGAAGAACAACATCAGGTACAGCACAGGTTTGCCGAACTTGAACAACAGGCGTTGCAGGCTCAAATGAATCCACATTTTATTTTCAATTGCCTCAATTCCATTCAGCATTATTTTCTTACCAACGACAGCCAGCGAGCCAACAGGTTTCTGAGCCTGTTTGCAACCCTTGTTCGTGAGACCCTTTATTTCTCAGGCCGCCAGCGCATCAAAGTATCCGAAGAAGTAAATTACCTGAGACGATACCTTGAAATGGAAAAGATGCGTTTTGGTGATAATTTTTCCTACAAGATTGAAGTAGACGAATCGGTGGAGGCAGATTTTGTTGAAATGCCTGCCCTGTTGTTGCAGCCCTATGTTGAAAATGCCATTCGACATGGCATTCGTTACAAACAGGATGAAACCGGCATACTTTCTATCAGTTTCAGAGTTGAAAAAGAAGTACTGCATATTAAGATTCGGGACAATGGCATCGGGCGCCAGAAATCGAAAGAGTTGAAAGGTAGACAGCATATCGAATATCAATCTCGGGGAATGGAACTTGGTCAAAAACGCATTGATATATTAAACAGCCTGCAGCAGAACAAAATTTCAATAGAAATTCATGACCTTTCGGATGAAGCAGGTAATGCTGCCGGAACTGAAGTATACCTGAAAATACCAGTGTAATAAAATGGAAAACAACATTCGATGCATACTTGTAGATGATGAACCCCTGAGCCTTGCCACACTGGAAGAATTGCTCAGAGAATATTGCCCATCTGTAGTGGTAGAAGGAAAGGCGATGAACCCCATGCAAGGTGCGGAATTGGTGAGAGAATTAAGCCCTGAACTGGTTTTCCTCGATATCGAAATGCCGTTTGGAAATGCATTTGATATGCTCGATAAACTGGAGCCGGTAGCATTCGAAGTCATTTTTGTTACAGCCTTTAACGAATATGCACTCAAGGCGTTTCGCTATTCGGCTGCAGATTATTTGCTAAAGCCAATTAATATCGAAGAACTGCAGGAAGCAGTTGGAAGAATTGAACGAAGGATTGGCGAGAAAAATGTGAATACAAGAATTGCATCGTTACTGGAGAATTTAAACCAGGGTTCGGGCCCGTTCAAAAAGATAAGCCTGCCAACAACTGAAGGATTTATTGTAGAAGACATTGACAACATCATGTATCTGCAAGCCGAGGGCAGCTACACTTACATTCACCTGAAAGACAATCAGAAAATCCTGGTGTCAAAACATCTGAAGGAGTTTGAAAACATGCTGCCAGAACTTAATTTCTGCCGCATTCATCATTCTAGTATCATCAACATAAATTATGTAAAGAAATACTTCAAAGGCAGGGGCGGAGAGGTTGAGATGCAGGACGGTGAAACGATATTAATCTCCACACGAAAGAAGTCGGATTTCTTCAGCAGGTTCAGGTGATTATCAGCAACATTTTGTTAGGCCATCTTTTCACGACAGACAGTAAACAAAAAAGCGGTTCAAAAATTGAACCGCTTTTTTGAGTTGGTGCCCAGGACTGGATTCGAACCAGCACACCCGTAAAGGCGCTGCGACCTGAACACAGTGCGTCTACCAATTTCGCCACCTGGGCCTAAATCAGGGTTTTAAGAAATTCCTTTCCAACACCTGATTTAAGATATTTCTCCTTTGCTCTTGCACTTATTCTGTCAGGTAAAACTTCTGAATAAATTAAAGCAAAAGGTTTGTAAGCTTTTGTCGACTTGTTTTCGCCATTGTTGTGTTCTTGAATTCGTCGCTCAAGGTTGTTAGTAAGTCCTACGTAAATGTAATTACGAGACAAACTTTTTATGGCATATACAAAGTACGTCATTGAAGTAAAGAACTTGTGCGGCTACCAATCCTGCCTGCCGGCAGGCAGGTTCGCCACCTGGGCATCCGCATTCGGGGCTGCAAATATAGAAGCCAAATTGAAATTTCAAACTATAAAATTTGAAACGCAAAACGGTGTCTTATACCGCTACATTGAAATCCCGCAACGCATCATTTAAGCTGGTTTTCAAATCGGTACTTGGCTTACGCTGACCAATGATGAGTGCACAGCTCACGCCATAATTACCTGCAGGGAATGATTTGGTATAGCTACCGGGTATCACCACGCTGCGTGCTGGCACACGGCCCTTGTATTCCACAGGTTCGCTGCCACTCACATCAATGATTTTGGTGCTTTGCGTCAGCACAACATTAGCGCCAAGCACAGCTTCTTTTTCTACAATCACACCTTCCACTACAATGCTGCGGCTGCCTAAAAAACAACCGTCTTCAATAATCACGGGGCTTGCCTGCAAGGGTTCCAATACGCCGCCAATGCCTACGCCTCCGCTCAGGTGAACACCTTTTCCTATTTGCGCACAGCTGCCTACAGTTGCCCATGTATCAACCATGGTACCCTCGTCTACGTATGCGCCAATATTCACGTAAGATGGCATAAGCACTACATTCTTTGCCAGGTAGGCACCATAGCGGGCTACGGCATGGGGCACTGCCCTTACACCCAATCCGGAATAGTCCGACTTCAGTTTCATCTTATCGTAAAACTCAAAGGGAGGCAATGAATGCGTTTCCATTTTGCGAATAGCGAAGTACATCAATATGGCTTGTTTTATCCATTCGTTTACCACCCATCCGTTTTCGCCGGGGCTCGCTACGCGAAGCCTTCCCTTGTCCACTTCTTCAATTACGGTTTCAACCGCATTGCTATAATTGGGCTGCGCCAGCAGTTCGCGGTTTGCCCATGCTGCGGCAATCATTTCCTTGGTTGTCATCGGGGTTTCTTTATTTTGGCGCAAAAATATTGTTTACCGCCTTTCAGAAGTGCTAATCCTTTTCCGGCTTTCTGAATAGTGCTGTTTGTCCCTTTACAAAATGAAAATATTAGTTCGTCTTCCCAACTGGCTTGGCGACCTCGTGATGAGTGCAGGTTTCCTTGAACATCTCACCAAGGTGTACACTGGAGCACAGGTAGACGTTATTGCCAAGAAGGGAATTCACCAACTCACGGCCTATTTCAATGGCATCAATGATGTATATGTTTTTGACAAGCAGGAGTATCCCGGGCTGAAAGGCGCAGCAAAGTTTGGCATACAAATCAGGCAAAAGCACCAATATGATATTGCATTTTGCCTGCCCGAGTCTTTTTCGTCAGCTATGATGCTTTGGCAAACCAAGGCAAAACAAAGAGTTGGATTTGGTAAGGAGTTAAGGTCGTTTATGCTCACGCATAGTTATTCCAAACCAAAAGGCATGCATCGGGTGGAGGAATACATTTACCTGCTGGAGAAATACAGCAGAATAGCTTGCTCAACACCCAAGGTCCATTTGAAAAATACGTTCACACAGCATCCCAATCGCATACTTATTAATGTAAATTCTGAGGCAGATTCACGGCGCCTGCCTGTGCAAAAAGCCATTAGCATTATTGATAAAATCAGAAGTAATACAGATGCTGACCTTATTCTGGTAGGTAGCCCAAAAGAAGTTCCACATGTTACAGCTGTATTTGAGGGACTTGCTGACAAGCATGGTATTTCCAACCTCGCCGGCAAAACCAACATGGATGAATTGATTGTGCTTTTCAGTCAAAGCAAGGTGATGCTAACTACCGACAGTGGTCCGATGCATCTTGCCAATGCGTTGGGTGTGCATACTGTAGCCCTAGAAGGAGCGTCGGATGAAAAAAACACTGCACCTTACAACAAAGAGAGGAGTTCACTCATCCGCTATGGCAAACTTCCATGCGAACCTTGTGTAAAAAACACCTGCAGGTTTGGCCAGCCGGAATGCCTGTTGCGCATGGATGAATCAGTAATTGTAAAGGCAGTGTTGAATGCATTGAAGCAACTGAAGTAAATTAAAATTATGAAGATATCAGGCTTTACCATCATCAAGAATGCCATCATCATGGATTATCCCATTGTGGAGGCCATCCAATCCATCTTGCCTGTTGTGGACGAAATGATTGTGCTGGTTGGTGATTGCGATGATGATACCGAAGGATTGATACGCAGTATTGGATCTGATAAAATAAAAATTCATCACTCCGTTTGGAACCCCAAATTACGCAAGGGTGGCGAAGCTCTTGCCGATGAAACAAACAAGGCTTTTCAACTTATTGATCCAACTTCTGACTGGGCCTTTTACATTCAGGGTGATGAAGTAGTGCACGAAAAATATTTGCCAACTATTAAGGAGGCATGCGAAAAATATGTTGCTGATAAGCGAGTGCTGGGGCTACTATTTAAGTACCTGCATTTTTATGGCACTTATGATTTTGTTGGCGATAGCCGCCGATGGTACAACCGGGAAATTCGCATCATCCGCAATGACAAAAGCATTACTGCCTATCGTGATGCACAAGGATTCAGGCAGGGCAGAAAGAAATTGCCTGTGAAAGAAATTGAAGCATACGTGTACCATTACGGTTGGGTAAAAAGTCCCAAAAAAATGCGTGAAAAACAAAAGCAGGCTGCTCGTTATTGGAATACCGATGATGAACTTAAACCATTTATTGCATCATCGGATGTTTTCAATTTCGACGATTTTGATTCATTGCAAAAATTCACAGGCACACACCCGGCGGTCATGCAAAAACGAGTGGCTGAAATGACCTGGCACGTAGATATTGACCCTTCGAAAAAACAATTTTCATTTAAAGACAGGATACTGCACTACATTGAATTAAAGACCGGCAAACGTCTGTTCGATTTCAAGAACTACCGAAAGATTTAGTATCTGTGGCTATGCAAAAGAAATGCTCTCTTATTATTACGACCTACAACTGGCCGGAAGCACTTGAATTATCTGTGCGAAGTGTGTTTACCCAGACTGTAATGCCTTCAGAAATTATTATTGCTGATGATGGCAGCAGAACAGCCACGAAGGATCTTGTTGAAAAACTGCGCAAAGAGAGCCCCATACCCATCAAGCATGCGTGGCACGAAGACAAAGGCTTCAGGCTTTCGGCCATTCGAAACCTGGCCATGGCACAGGCCGAAGAACCATACATCATACAGATCGATGGAGACATCATCTTACATCCCCGTTTTATTGATGACCACCTGCACATGGCAGAACCCGGGTATTTTGTAACCGGAAGCCGTGTGATGTTGAGCCAGGAACTTTCAAAAAAAATTCTGGATAAACATGATGCCAGCTACAGCGAAATTATCATGGGTTCCAAAAACCTTTTCAATCATTTACACAGCCGCACACTAAGCCGTTTTCTTTCGCGTCGCTACAAAACGTCAAGAAAAAATATGTACTACGTGAAGGGTTGTAACATGGCATTCTGGAAGAAGGACATTTTGCAGGTGAATGGCTATGATGAAACTTTTGTAGGGTGGGGCAGGGAAGACAGTGAAATTGCCATCAGGCTGATGAATTGCGGTATAAAGAAGAAGTTCTTAAAAATGGGAGGAATTGAATATCACATTTTCCATCCAGAATCGAAACGCGACCGCGAAGCAGAAAATACACGCATGCTCCAGGCATCGATTGATGAAATGAAAATGCGTTGTGAGGTTGGAATTGACCAATACCTGGATAAATAATCAGGAAGTTCCTTGTTATTCCTCAGCACTACGTTGCATCAACAATTTTCATGGCAGCCTGCAACCTGCGAAACAAATTCTTCAGGTTTAGCATGGCAGGAAAAACAGGATCGGTACATGGGCCGGTAAAATCCTTTCCACGACTAAGGTAGTATTTGGTGAAGGTGCTCGAGGTCATTCCCCATTTCCTGATGAACTCAAAATATCCTTCATTTTTCACTACACGATTTACTGAAAGTGACCCAAAGTGATAGACCCTGCTTGCGGAAACGCCTTTAAAATGTCGTACGCCTAATTTCCAAAGTTTCATGGAAAAGTCAGGGTCAGAATACATGCCGGGTGTGTATTCGATACTGTAACCTCCTACCAATTCCCAAATTGTTTTGTGTACCACATTGGGTGGCCATGTGGAACCCATCCAATCATTTTTGGCAAGCCCTTTGACCTCATGCAACAATTTCTTTTCATCGAAGCTTTTCACGTCAGTGCCATAATTACCATTAATGGCGCAATTGATACTGGTGTTGGGTTCAATAGCGGTACCCGACAGGAAAAAATAATTATGTCCTATTGATTCGATTTCCTTGAACAGTGCTTCATCCCAGCCGGGACAAGCGTACATGTCATCATTCATAAAGACAATGTAATCGGTAGTACTAATTTCGGCGGCTGCATTGAGCGCATAACATACACCTACATTTTGAGCACTGTGCGTGTAGTCGAGTAAAGGCTGGCTTCTTACCCAATCCAACGTTCCGTCTGAACCATCATTCACATGAACTATCACCTGGTGTTTAAAAGCAGAGTTTTTGGCAATGCTGTCGAGGCAAAGTTTGAGGTAAGAGAGATTGTTCCAGGATGGAATGAGAATGGAGAATTTGCAATTGTCCGAATTGCTTCTTTTAAAATAGTCAATCTGGTTTTCAATATTCATGAATAAGGTAGGTGCAGTTGTAAGTAAACAAAGAATGCTGTAATCTCATAACCGTTGACCACACAAAATGTGAAAGTGTTTTGGAAATTGAACAAGGCTTAGATAGTGCTATTGTCATAAAGTTTAATCCCCTTACATTTGCAGCGGCAGGTCGTACACGGCCAGCTCCTGCTGAACTCCCCCAGGACCGGAAGGTAGCAAGGGTAGGCGGTCGTAGCGGTGCGATGTACTAAGCCTGCCACTTTTTTTTACACCCCTGTTTGGGGTGTTTGCTTTTTAGAAAGTTACACCAATTGCAAAACCTTTTTTTACATGAAATTTTTTATTGATACTGCCAACCTGGCCCAAATTAAAGAAGCAAATGATTTGGGTATTCTCGATGGAGTAACTACCAATCCATCACTGATGGCAAAGGAAGGAATCAAGGGCGCAGAGGCTATTCTTGCGCATTATAAAACCATTTGTGAATTAGTTGATGGCGATGTAAGTGCCGAAGTATTTGCTACCGACTTTGAGGGAATGATTGCAGAAGGTCAGCAACTGGCAGCGCTGCACCCGAATATTGTTGTAAAAGTTCCGATGATAAAAGAAGGCGTGAAAGCATTGAAATGGTTTGCAGAAAACAATATCAAAACCAATTGCACGCTGGTATTTTCTGCCGGCCAGGCCATATTGGCTGCCAAAGCTGGCGCCAACTATGTATCACCATTTGTTGGCCGCATTGATGATAGCGGTTGGGATGGCATGGAGTTGATTGCTCAAATCAGCAACATTTACACCATGCAGGGTTTCAAAACCGAAATACTGGCCGCATCGATAAGGAATGCATTGCACATTGTAAAAGCTGCTGAAGCCGGCGCCGATGTTTGTACATGCCCACTCGATTCTATTCTTGGGTTGCTTAAACATCCGCTTACAGATATAGGCCTTGCAAAGTTCCTGGAAGACGCCAAGAAGACGCAGGCCTGATAAGAAAATGACTCATAAAAAAATCCCCCATAAACTGGAAGATTTTTTATTGCCTGGCAGGATTAAAATAATTAAGGCTGCTAATCCAAACTGCGCCTATCAAAGCATCGGACCTTGCGCCAAAAGGAGTATAGTAAACAAGCACAGTGTACTGGTTTTCAGCTTCCCAACTGCTGCCATCTGTCAGTGCAACTGTAGCAGGTGCATTAGGTTGCCTTTTGGGGATGGTTACATAAGTATAACTGTAATAACCGTTCTTAAGCAGGGCTGTTGTTTCATAAGTTTTCGTGTTGTCGTTCCAGTGCATCAACGTGTTTTCGTTCATTTGATAATTGGTGCCTTCGCCAAAGAGGTAAATATTCTGGTCGGCATATAATTCGGAGCGGTTGGGCAGGAAAGTGAAATGAACCCGGCCATAATCGCTTTGCCACCATGGGTTAATGTCTTCGATGTGGGCAGTAGCAAACATGCCATTCATATCTTTAAAATAGAAATAGCGGTTCGGGCTTCTTGTTGTGTCGGGTCGCAGAAAAACATCGTAAGGATTGATATTGTAATTTATTGAGGCCACCCGGTCACTCTGAAGCCTGAAGCTGCGCAGGTCGAGCCATCGAAATTCCTTACCCCCTTCAAACACAAAATTGTCTTCGTTGCTGTATTCCAGTGTTTTGCCCCTGATAAAGGTTGGATTCAAGGCCATCCTTGCATTATCCCACCTGTTGTTTTGGAGCACCACCACTTTTAGTTCCTGGGCAGGATTCATTACATCGAGGGAATTAAGGCCAATAGTGGCAATTATTTTTTGGTGTGTCAGGTAAGTTTGCTGGCCAAAGGGTTGCTGCATTTGGACGGCAATGGAGGCCTGTTCATCAAGTACCAGCATCCTTTTTGAAAATATGAGTTTGGACGTGTCCCCGTTTTCAAAAACCTTGAGCAGGTAGTTGCCTGAACGGTTGGGCACCATGCTTGAATTGGGTAGAAAGGCCTGGTAGTGAACATACCTTGATAGTGTGCCGGATGAAAAGCGGTAATTGGAAATACGCATCTGGGTAAACCCCCGTAAATACTCCATGGCATTGAGGTTGGCGGGTTTCCAGTCAGCATTGCATAGCACAAAAGTGTAGTAATAACTTCTCGATGAATTTTGCAGATCATCGAAATGTAGTTCAAGTGATTCCAATTCGTTCACACGCACAATGGGGAAGCCAAGTTGATCTCCCTTTTTGAAAAACTTGATGCTCCCGATGGTTGGCATTCTCACTTCTTCCTTTAATGGGGCCTGCGCATTGGTACCCAACGAATAACCTGAAAGGCAAAGCAGCCAAAGAATTTTTTTCATCATGCGTTTTATAGAGGTATGAAAAATACGTGTTTTGCCAAATCAATTTAATGCAGGCCAACACGTTTCAAAAAAACAATTGCTTTTCTTTGAAACCTTAACTACCATTTGTGCGCACCAGTGTTTACATCGCCAAAAAAATCATTTTCAACAAACAGCCATCCTTTTCAGGATTCATTATCAAATTAGCGACAGTTGCTACAGGCATTAGTGTGGCTACCATGGTGGTCACGTTGAGCATGGTCAACGGTTTTCAGCACGAAGTTTCGCAAAAGGTATTTAGTTTCTGGGGGCATGTACGGGTGCAATCGCTGGAGCCCATGCGTACCCTGATGGCAGAAGAAGCTCCACTGCAACAATCGCCTGAAATTGAAAAGGCCATCGAATCCAATCCTGCTATCAACCACGTGCATGCCTATGCAACAAGGTCGCTGGTATTGCGCAGCAGCCAGCAGTTTGAGGGTGTTCTGCTAAAAGGAGTTGACAGGCAATTTGAAAAGGCTCCGTTTTCCCGATTCATCAAATCAGGAAGAAACCTGTCTTTTGCCGACAGCGGCTATAGTTCCGACTTATTGTTAAGTGAGCAGACAGCTGCCATGCTACAGGTAAAAGTGGGAGATACTATTCGGGCTATGGCCATGCGGCAGGGTGAAGAGTTGAAAACACGACGATTGGTGGTTTGCGGCTTGTTTCGAAGCGGTATTGAAGAATACGATAAAAATTTTGCCATTGCCGACCTGGGTTTTTTACAAAAACTTAATGGCTGGGGCAGCAAGCAAGTTGGCGGCTATGAAGTGTGGTTGAATGATGAAATACAATCCTACCAGGTGGCGAGGGATTTGACGCGGCAGTTGCCACAGGGCATTATTTGCCAGCCAATAAAAGCCATTTACCCAAACATTTTTGATTGGCTCAATATTCAGAATCAAACCAAGCAAATTGTAATTGGCGTGATGCTTGCCGTTGCACTCATCAACCTGGTTACATGCCTGCTGATACTGGTAATGGAACGAACTAAAATGGTGGCCATTCTTTCTGCAGCGGGTATGACAGGCAGCAGCCTGCGGGAAATATTCTGGTATTATGCCGCATGGATTGCCGGTGTCGGCATTTTAGCTGGTTTATTGCTTGGCCTTGGAGTGTTGGGCATCCAGATGGCAACTGGCATCATCAGAATGGATGAAGCCACCTATTATGTCGACAGGATGCCGGTATACATTATTTGGTGGCAAATAGCAATGATAGCAGCAGGATGTTTTGTGGTTTGTGTTGCAGCTTTGCGGGTGCCGCTTGCTTACATCAGGCGCATTTCCATAATAAAAGCGCTACGATTCAGTTAGACCACATACAAAAGTGTGGGTTTTTGAATAACCACTTTGACACATAGGAGTTGTAAAGGCTACAATTCCCTATTCTCCTGTATTCTTCTCAGTATTCCTTGTGCCTTCGTTGAAATTTTGCGGTTGGAAATGCCGTTTTAGATACCTCCTATTATCCTAATCATTCTTATGGCTGTAGTAAATGAGACAAAAGGATGCCTGTGGCTACTCCTGCATTCAGGCTTTCTGCATTTCCAAGTCGTGGAATACTGATTGTTTGATTGGCAGCCAATGAAATGTCAGCGCTTATTCCTTTGCCTTCGTTACCAATGATTAGGACGCCGGGCTCAGCTTTGCCTATTTGCCAAATACTGGTGCCGTTCATGTCGGCCGCGTATACCGGTGCATCTGTTTGCCGCAACCACTCGCTGCAATTTCCATAATGCATTTTTACACGAAAAATGCTACCCATGCTGGCCTGCACAACCTTGGGATTGTACATTTCGGCAGTATCGTTGGTGGCATACACATGCTCCAGGCCAAACCAATCAGCTATTCGCAGAATAGTGCCGAGGTTGCCGGGGTCCTGAATGCCATCGAGCAATAATGACCATTTACCCTTTTCAAAAGGCACAAATGGAAGATCAGTGATTGGCACCAAGGCCAATGCTTCCTGGGGATGCTGCAGCAGGCTGATGCGCAGGAGTTCTTCATCAGAGATAATTTCTTTTTCAATGCCTGCTATTTCCGTTTGGTTTGCAGCAAAAAATGATTCAATAGCATAGACTTTTACTGGCCTGAATTGTTTTGCAAATAATAATTCCGTAACCAACTTCGTTCCTTCGGCAATGAACAAACGCTCCTGAAGCCTTTGCTTTTTAGCCTTTAAACTTTGGATATATTTGATTTCATTTTTACTTAGCATAACGCACTGAATGCCTTTTCATAAACATGGCGAACTTACACTTCCTGTAAATATTCGCCTCATTTTCCTGGTTTCCGTTCTATCCATCCTTTGGGGATGTGCTGCTGTAAAAAAGCCGCCGAAAGGAAAACCATTTGTCTATGAAAATGTAGTGAAACTCACCGCTCCTTCACTTACTCGTGAACAAAAAATTATCCTGCAGCAAAAATTATTGCTGTACATCGATGACAGTCTTGCTGTTCCTACGCGGCAGGTAATCGGCTTCACTCAACGTGTAAAACCTCCGGTATTTGATTCTGCAGCTATTTATCGAAGCATCAAGTTCATGAATAGCTATCTAAATAGTGAAGGATTTTACAATGCAAGATTTGACACCTTTTTGGTAAAAATTGACACGGCAAAAAAGGGTGATAAACAACAACAGCGTGTATATACTACCTTCCTGGTAAATGCCGGTAAAGGCCTCAGGATTGACACGGTAGTTTATGCATTCAAGGACAGCAACCTGCAACGGCTGGCTGACAGCAGTAAGGTCGGGGCTTCGCTGAAAGTGAATACTTATTACAGCAAGCAAGCGGTAGCTTACGAACTTGACAGGCTGGCGACTATTTTCCGAAATCATGGCTATTTCAAAATGAGCCGCTACGTTATGTTGGTGGAAGTAGATACAGCCAACCAGGCATTAGTTAATTTTGAAATTGACCCTATTCAACAGCAATTACTTGCGCTCAAGAAAAGGGAAGACCCAACTGCTTCTATACGCATTTACCAGCGCCCGGGTACTAATCCATCTGCATTTCGTTCCTACACGATCGATTCTGTTATCATTTATCCTGAAACAAAAATCCTGGATAATATAGACTCGCTGATTATGGATTCAACATTTAAAACACTCAGCAAACAATCGAATATCCTGGTAAAAGAAAAGGCTCATCTCTTCCAGGAAAAAATGTTGCTGCGCAATAACTATCTCATTCCGGGTAAGGAATACAATGAGCAGAATTATTTCAGAACTATCAACAGTTTCGGCCAGATGGGACCATGGCAGCAAAGCGATATCCGCACATTTACACACATTGATACATCGGATGCTTCAGTGGCATTTCATTTGTTTCTGTACCCTGCAAAAAAGCAAAGTTTTCAGATTGATTTAGAAGGCAGCCAGAATAACAATATTTCTTCGAGCAATGTGATGTCGGGGAAATTTTTTGCACTTGGATTAGTAGGCACACACCGCAACAGGAATGTGTGGAAAAAGGGCACACAATCGACTACCACAGGCAGGGTTGGTTTTGAACTAAACAATGAAAGTTCATCGGGCAATGCAGGCATATTTCAGTCCTTCATTTTAGGGCTCAATCAGAGCTATTCAATTCCACGGTTGTTATGGCCCATGCATTTTTTCGACAACTATAAGCTCGATAACAGACGCTCGGTAATAAACCTTGGATACCTGTACAACGACCGGTTTGATTTCTACCAGCGAACATCGGCAAATGCAAACCTTACCTATGAATGGCGCAGGAAAAAGAACACATACACTTTAGCTTTTCCAAATTTTGAAACAGTAAATACTATTTCTACGGATAGTCTCAAGAAAGAAATCCAGGAAAATCCATCATTGGCTTATTCGTTTGCTCCGGGCAATGTACTCAGTATATCCAGCTCTTTCAAGCGGGTTATTGGTTTCAAAAACCATCTGAACCGCAATGGTCTGTTTCAAACAAGTGCCGAAGTAACCATTCCAGGCAACTTCACATTGTTCAATAGGGAGTTCTTCAAGTTCGTAAAGGTTGATGCACAATACATCCACCATATCAGGCATGCAAACACATCTTGGGATTTCAGGATGTATGCAGGAGTGGGATGGGAAATTTCGGGCAGCAAAACCCAGAATACCATGCCTTTTTTCAGGCAGTTTGTAGCAGGTGGCAGCTACAGCATGCGGGCCTGGTCGCTAAGGCAGTTGGGACTTGGAAACAGCCTTGCTGCGGATACCGCTGCCTTTACTGATCGCTTTGGTGATATACAACTTGAAACAAATATTGAACGGCGTTTCCAGCTTATGAGACTTTTTGGGTATAAGCTTGATGGCGTTGTGTTTACCGATATTGGTAACATTTGGAATCATCAGCCTGTAAGCGACGGCCTTGGCAATTTTGATGTGAAATATTTGTATCGCGACCTGGCTTTGGATGCCGGTTTGGGTATCCGCTGGGATCTCGATTTCCTCGTCATCCGCTTTGATGGTGCATTCAAAGTGAAAGACCCGGTTAGGGAAGGGGATGGCTGGCTGAAAACATTTGAATGGAAAAGTACCAACCGCCTTGGCACTAACAAAAGGGGCAATGTGGCGGTTCAGTTTGGCATAGGTTATCCTTTCTGATAACTATTTCTTCATTGCAGGTCAAATCTGCTTTGGTTTTATTGAATCATTATCAAATTTTTCTGCAATCATTTCTATCGACAAAGCATCTTCCACTTTGAATTCTCCGATTCTTGTTCGACATAACTCACTGAGGTAGCCACCAGTGCCTAATGCTGCACCCAGGTCGTTGGCAAGGCTGCGAATGTATGTGCCTGTGCTGCACACAACCCTGAATTGCAATTGCGGCAAATTGAGGGCCGTTATCTCCAGTTTAGAAATGGTCACAGTTCTTGGTTTCATCACTACATCCTGTCCTTTGCGTGCAAGTTCGTACACTCGTTTACCATCCATTTTTATAGCACTGTGTGCCGGTGGTACTTGGTCAATAGTACCCATGAAAGAAGGGAGTACTGACTGCGCCTGCTTCATGGTTAAATGGCTAAAAGGCTTGAAATTTTCAGGTTCACTTTCAAGGTCAAATGTTGGCGTAACCGCACCCAGTGTAACAGTGCCGGTATATTCCTTTTCCATGCCCATGTATTCATTTATCTTTTTAGTGAACCGACCTGTACATACAATCAGCAGGCCAGTGGCAAGTGGGTCAAGCGTACCTGCATGCCCGATTTTTTTTATCCTGAATATTTTGCGCAGTTTCCCAATCACATCAAAGGAAGTCCATTCCAGGGGCTTGTTTACCAGTAGAACCATTCCATCCAGCACCTGCTGTTGCGTTATTTTTTCCATGCAATTGCCACTTCAATTTATGAGAGTCGGCAAATGTAGCCTTTGACTAAACAAATTATCCTTCCAAAGTTCTTAAAACCGTTACAGTGTTGGAGTAGACCTGTTCAGCAACAAAACTGGTTGCGTTAAATCAAAGATTTTAAAAAATTGAAGGATCCAGATAATCAAATAGCCTGCCTTGTTTTCAATTCAATGTATTTGTTCACTGTTTGTACAGTCAGGTTTTCAGGAGCTGTTAATATGGACATGATGCCATGATGGAGCAATTCCTTCACTATTAATTTCTTCTCAAAAACAAACTTGCCGGCAATGGCAGATGTATAAACTTCAGGCAGCGATTGGGCAGGCATATGGCTAAGAGAAACCAATTCGGTGTTTTCGAAAAATACGACCAGTAAAAGATGGTGCTTGGCAAGTTGCAGCAAGTAGGGGAGTTGTCTGCGCATACCAGTGATCGATTCGAAATTGGTGAACAATACCAACAAACTTCGCTGCCTCACCATTGTGCGCAACTGCAGGTAAAGTTTTTCAAAATCACTTTCAAGAAATTCAGTCGATATTCGGTACAAGGATTCCTGTATAAGCCGCAACTGACTGCTTTTTCTATCAGCCGCAATGAATTCTCCAGCTTTGTGCGAAAAGGTAAGCATGCCAAATCTGTCTTGCCGGTGGAGTGCAACACTTGCCAGCACGAGCGTTGAATTAATAGCATAGTCGAGCAGCGACAATCCTTTGAAAGGCATTTTCATCAAACGCCCTTTATCAATAACGCAATACACCTGCTGGCTTCTTTCATCCATAAAATGATTTACCATCAGGTTTGCCTTCCTGGCTGTGGCCTTCCAGTTTACTGCCCTGATATCATCGCCCTGCACATATTCCTTGATATGCTCAAACT
The DNA here is from genome assembly GCA_037443285.1 of Sphingobacteriales bacterium. GTDB lineage: Bacteria > Bacteroidota > Bacteroidia > Chitinophagales > Chitinophagaceae > Phnomibacter. Next base: position 27,792 of record JBBIOQ010000037.1, read on the forward strand.
CAAGGCTGTGGCCGATTTTACGAAGTTGAATGGTCCCCTTCTCAAGTATCTGTGCAGTATTGGCCATCAACCTGAACTGGCGCAGTTGCAGGAAGGAGGGATATACTTTTACATTCACAGGTTCGCTCGCTACTACTCTTCGTTGTACAAGTCCAAGGGCTGTTTGCAACATGCAAATAGTATTTTCAAAACGATAATCGCCGCGGTGCACAGGCCTGAGCGAATATTGAATGCTGTGCCGTTTGCTACCTTGCATTTTCCTGAAATGGTGGTTAGTTCTTGCCTGGAATTGTTCAGGCAGTTCTTCTAAAATATCTATACGAAGTGGGAATGGATAATTATGCCAGACCTGCAGCGTCACTGGGTTTTGGTCGCTGTTGCTGAAGCGCTGAGCAATATTTCTCTTACAAGTGAACTTGAACCTAGGAAAATAGAGATAGAGAAAATCTGCAATAATTAGCACAAGCAAAATGGCACATATTGAAATTGGAATTTGCAGGCTAAGATCAAACAGCCATGCAATTAAGAATGAGGCCGCACTTGCAATGCCTGCCTGAAAAAATCTTGCGCTAAAATAGAGTTGTGCAAAAAATGTGTTGCGACTCAAGAAAACTGCTTTTGCAGCAATGTAATCAATTCAAACTATCTGCCTTATACCTGAAGCGAACAACTGCGTTTTTTTGTTCGGTACTTGCCAGCCTTACTGTGTAACGCTGCGAGCCAGCCTGTACAATCATGAGGGCAGTATTTGGTGGAATGGACCCCAGGTTTTCAGCCACCATCACAATTTCATGATCCAAATCATTATCATCAAACTTCACCTTGATGGTAATGGGTTCTGCACTCAGTCCGCGTTTGCTTACCACCATTCTGTTATTGTCGTAAACCGAAATAGTGTCTCCGTCAATTTCACCATTATCGTAGAAACTTATTTCCAACTCTTTAGACGAAGTGCTGATTGTTTCGAACACTTCATTCTGCCTTGTTTTCAACACAGCAGGTGGAGCGGGTTTGGCAATAGGCTTGGTTTCTTTGGTAGCTTCCACTGTTTTGGCCGTATTTGGTTCCTTCTTTGCCGGTTCGCTGCCAACAACTTCGGATTCAGTTTTTTTGGCTGAACTGGTAGATGGCGCTTTATTTGGTGTGCTTTTTTGTGCTGAACTATTTCCTGGCACAGGTGTCGCTGGCTTCGGTTTAGCCTGTGTTGTGGGTGTCGTTTGTTTGGGATTAGACTTGGCTGTTGAATTGTTAGGTGAGGTCTTTGATTGGGCTGGAGGAGTTGTAGTTGTTGATGGTTTCTTGATAAGGAACTCGTTTTGACCTGGCTTTGTTCCGCCCGGTGTTTTTGAGGCCGATTGAGGTTCTTTCAGGAAATCCTCCAATTCGAAATCGCTATCCGGTACCTTTTCAAGCCGTACAATACCGCCACCACAGGGTATTGTGTCATTCCGCATGTTTACACTCGTATAATTACCTTCCAGGTATTCCCGGTCACCCTCTTTGCGATAGGAGAGATAGCAGGTCATGAGGCATCCATCGCCACCACCCGTTATCTTCAGGTCGAGCATTTTGTCTTCCTTCAGCGTCAGGTCACCCGTGGCTGGTGCCCAACGGCCAATCATATTTGCTTTTCCGTAAAATCTGGTAGTTTGGTAAGAATAGGTTACACCTTTTATTGCCTGGCCGGTATTCTTCAGTTGTACCTCATACCTGTACTTTGCGCCAGTAAACATGTATTCATATTCGTTGTAGAAAGTACCGCGCCAAATACCTGTGAGGTCCTGCGAATAGACTAGGTTAGCAACAATAAATAGGGTGCAAAAAAGAATACTACGCAGCATCGTAAGCATTAAAAGTCAACAAAAAATAAAATTAAAGAAGGCTTTGCAACCGGCTCTTTTTTGTGAGTAATTGTTTGTTAATTTTGCCGGCCTTTAAAACAAAGAGAAACCAGTAATAATGAGTATCAATATCACATTTCCGGATGGCGCCAGCAGGCAATATGATGCAGGAATCAACTCCCTGGAAATAGCCCGATCTATATCAGAAGGACTTGCAAGAAACATAATTGCGGCAAAGGTGAATGGAGAAGTTCGCGACCTTACACGCCCTGTAAATGAAGATGCTACCATACAATTCCTGAAGTGGGACGACAAAGATGGAAAAAGCACCTTTTGGCATTCATCGGCCCACCTAATGGCGGAAGCTGTAGAGCAACTTTTTCCTGGCGTAAAATTCTGGGTAGGTCCTCCTGTAGAAAATGGTTTCTATTACGATATTGATTTGGGCGACAGAAAACTATCGGAAGATGATTTGGGTAGGTTGGAGGCGAAGATGAAAGAACTTGCCAAACAGAACGAAGTTTACGAACGCAAAGAGATACCCAAAGCTGAAGCAGTACAATACTTCACAGAGAAAGGTGATGAATACAAACTTGACTTGTTGCAGAATCTTGAAGATGGCAATATCACTTTTTATACACAGGGAAGTTTCACCGATTTATGCCGCGGCCCTCATATTCCACATACCGGATTTATCAAAGCAATAAAACTCACCAATATAGCAGGCGCTTATTGGAAGGGGGATGAAAAGAATAAGATGCTCACCCGGGTTTATGGCGTTACTTTCCCCAACCAAAAGGATTTGGATGAATACCTTTCAATGTTGGAGGAAGCCCGCAAACGCGACCACCGCAAACTAGGCAAGGAATTGGGCATTTTTACATTTGACGATGACATTGGACCAGGCCTGCCGCTGTGGATGCCTAATGGAGCCATTGTGATAGAGGAACTGGAAAAACTGGCGAAGGAAACAGAGGAAGATGCTGATTACAAGCGGGTGGTAACGCCTCACATTGCAAAGGAAAACCTTTACATCACCAGCGGTCATTTGCCTTATTACCAGGAAAGCATGTATCCTCCCATGGAATTGGAAGGAGTGCGTTATTACCTGAAGGCAATGAATTGCCCACATCACCACAAAATTTTTGCTGCCGAACAAAGGAGTTACAAGGACCTTCCGCTGAGGCTTGCAGAATATGGTACCTGTTATCGATATGAACAGAGTGGCGAATTGTTTGGACTTATGCGTGTTCGTTGCCTGCACATGAACGATGCGCATATCTACTGCACCCGCGAACAGTTTGCTGATGAGTTCAGGGCAGTGAACGATATGTACCTGAAGTATTTCAAAATCTTCGGAATTGATAAGTACGTAATGCGGCTGAGTTTGCACGACCCTGCCAAACTTGGTCAGAAATACATCAACGAACCAGAATTGTGGCTTGAAACTGAAGAGATGGTGCGGCAGGTACTTATTGAAAGCAATATTCCTTTTGTTGAAGTGCCGGATGAAGGGGCTTTTTACGGACCAAAAATCGATGTGCAAATCTGGAGCGCAATTGGCAGGGAATTCACCCTTGCCACCAACCAGGTTGATTTTGCCCAGGGCCGCAGGTTCAAACTGAGCTTCACCAACGCAGCCAATGAATCTGAAACCCCATTGATTATTCATCGTGCACCACTTGGAACGCATGAACGATTTATTGGCTTCCTCCTCGAACACTACGCTGGTAAATTCCCACTTTGGCTCTGCCCGCTGCAGGTAAAGGTTTTGCCTATTAGCGACAAGTTTGGTGACTACGCCAAAGCTGTTGCCAAACAATTGAAAAAGGCAGGCATCCGTGCTGCTGTGGATGAGCGGAACGAAAAGATTGGTAAAAAAATCAGGGAAGCTGAATTGCAGCGAATTCCATATATGTTTGTAGTAGGCGAAAAAGAAATGAACGAAGGTGCTGTTTCGGTGCGCCGACAGGGGAAAGGGGATTTGGGCAGCAAGGCTGTAGAAACCATAAAGGCAGAATTGCTGGAAGAAATCAACAATCGCCTTGCTGAATAATGAAACCCATATCCTGTTATTTTTGCAAAAATCAAAAACAAAACCAGAGCAGCAATTTTTAACCTAAAACAAATTAATGGCATTTCCCCCCCGTGACAGAAGAGGCTTCAATCCTCGATTCAGGCAAGAAGAGCCTGAGCACCGCATCAATGAAAGAATCAGAGTTCCTCAAGTACGATTAGTAGGCGACAATGTAACGCCCGGCGTTTACCCTACTCAGGAGGCTCTTAAAATTGCCCAGGGCTTAGAACTTGACCTGGTTGAAATCTCCCCAAACGCTGATCCTCCGGTAGTTAAGGCTATTGACTACAAGAAATTCCTGTATGAAAAGAAACGGAAGGAAAAGGAAATGAAGGCGAATGCCAAACAAAGTGAGGTTAAAGAAATTCGCTTTACGCCTGGCACCGATGACCATGATTTCGACTTCAAAGCAAAGCATGCTGAGAAGTTTTTAAAAGAAGGCAACAAGGTGAAATGTTACGTACAGTTTCGTGGCCGTGCAATCATGTTTCAGGAAAGGGGAGAACTGCTGCTGCTGAAATTTGCAGAGCGACTTACCGAAGTTGGTGCATTGGAAAGTATGCCCAAAATGGAAGGCAAACGCATGATTGCCATGTTTGCGCCGAAATCGAGCAAAAAGAAATAATAAGATTGAAACGTAAATAAAAAGCCCTTCCGCATTGGAAAGGGCTTTTTTGCTTAACTATCCAATGGGGATTTTCACCATTTCCTCATAACGGTTCTGAAACTGGTGCACGGTCATTGGGTAGGTGATGTGGCTTTTTTCTTCACGATACCACATCAAAAAATCGCTGAATTTTTTAGTGGGACCCACCAACACCCTGAATGGACCGTATTTGAACTTCAGATTACCGCTTTCCATCACTTCTTTTTCAAACCCCATTTTAATTAGGTACTCCTCTGAAAGCGGCAGGGCAGACACTTCTTCCAACTCGTACCATGATTTCTGTATGCCAGTTTCCACCTCAATTTGGCCACCGTCATCTGCATTTACATGGGTAACCACGCCTTCCATCCATGTGCCTTCATTTTTTACCAGAACCCAGTTGCCGGGTTTCAATTCGATGAACTTTATCATAATGGCAAGAATTTTGACAACAATCTACAAATGAATTACTTAACTATCTACAACTTGCCAAACATTTGAATGAAAAACAACACGCAGACTCTTCATCAGTTCGACCTGCCAACTACAAAACCAATGGAATAGGGGGATAGTTTTGTAATGTTTAACCTGTATTTTGATTTTAATAGCTGTGTTTTTGCATAAATCGCCTACTTTTGCGCCCCCGCAGGCTGCTGAAAGGCCCTGCAACATTGCCCAAATGGCTCCATAAGTGGTTCGGGTGGTCCGAATCCGCCAGTAGGGTGTAACAGTAAAGCATCTTAAACAATGCCAAAGGTTAAGACCAATTCAAGTGCCAAAAAACGTTTCAAAGTAACCGGCACTGGCGAAATCACCTATCAAAAGAGTTTCAAAAGGCACATTCTGACCAAGAAATCCAAAAAGCGCAAGCGTGCACTTCGCCAGAAAGGTGTTGTGGGCCCTGCCAACCAGGATTTTGTAAAACGCCTTTTGCGCATGAAGTAATCTGATTACTTCATCAATTCATTTCATTAACTCGTAAAAATCTTTTGATATGCCCCGTTCAGTAAACGCCGTTGCCAGCCGTGCACGTCGCAAAAGAATTCTCAATCAGGCCAAAGGCTTTTTTGGCAAACGTAAAAATGTATACACTGTTGCCAAAAACGTTGTAGAAAAAGGTATGACCTACAGTTATGTGGGTCGCAAACTGAAGAAGCGTGAATATCGTGCTCTTTGGATTGCCCGTATCAACGCCGCTGTTCGCGAAGAAGGCCTTACATACAGTGAGTTCATTCACAAAATCAACCAAAAGGGTATCGGTCTCGACCGCAAGGTACTTGCCGATCTCGCCATGAACGAGCCCGAAGCGTTCAAGAAGTTGGTTGAATCTGTAAAGTAGTTTTTTTGCTTACCAGATACGCAAAACCGGAAATGCATAAAAACATTTCCGGTTTTTATTTTAGCACTGTCGGAGTACTACATTTGCTCCCACATTTAAACAATTTCTCTTGCTGAAGCCAATGAACAGAACCTTTGCCGAACTGGTGCAGAATACCTACACCGACCTTGTCAATCAAACCTTTCATTTCCCACAAGAGGGCTTTGACGTTAATGATGGTTATTTGAGATTCAACGGCGTAGACCTGAAGAAGCTTATAGACAAATACGGTACTCCACTGAAGATTACCTACCTGCCCAAAATAGGAATGCAGATTAAAAAGGCAAAGAAAATGTTTGCCGATGCGATCAAAAAGCACAAGTATGAGGGTCAGTATTTCTATTGCTATTGCACCAAAAGCAGTCACTTCAGTTTTGTAGTGGAAGAAGCCCTGAAACATGGCGTGCACCTTG
>JBBIOQ010000038.1:0-33675 GCA_037443285.1 Sphingobacteriales bacterium
CGATGTTACCATCAACGGCCAGCCTCTCAACCGAAGGGATGGATTGGGCATTGAAAAAACGAATTCGTTGAGTATAAAGGCCGACAGTAATGCACAACTGCTGTTGATGGAAGTGCCGATGTAAGGCTTAGGGTAAGCGGTAGAGGGTCAAGGCGAAAGCGAAAAGGTGAGTGGGATTAAGTGGGAGAACTAAGAACAAAAGCCTCTTTACCTCAACAAAAAACAAACAACATGAACTACAAGAAAATAAAACAAGTAACCCAGGCCGCACCGCCACACATGGTGGGCGATGGCTTTAAGGTGCGCAACTACATTGGGCAATCCCTTTGGCAGGACCTGAGCCCATTCCTGATGCTTGACTACAACGAGCCATGGGAAGTGTTGCCTACCAAACATCCACGTGGTGTGGATGTGCACCCGCACAAGGGTTTTGAAACAGTTTCGATTGCGTGGGAAGGAATGGTGTCGCACGAAGACAGTAGCGGTGGTAAAGGCACCATTGGACCCGGCGATGTGCAATGGATGACAGCCGGTAGCGGCATTTTGCATAAGGAATTTCATGCTGAAGCTTTTAGTCAGCAAGGTGGCATTTTTCACATGGCACAGCTTTGGGTAAACCTACCCGCCAAACACAAGAACACGCCACCTGCATACCAGGATTTGCTTGACAAGGACATGGGCCGTTATGCATTGCCCGATGGAAAAGTTGAAGTGCGTGTGATTTCCGGTGAACTGCATGGCGTAAAAGGCCCAGCAAGAACTTTTACACGCATCAATATTTACGATGCCAAACTTCACCCGGGAGCGCAATTCCATTTTTCACTTCCCGAAGGCGACACACTCGGCATTGTGGTGATGAAAGGAAACCTGATGTTAAACGAGGAAACACAAGTGCGCACAGGAGACCTTGCTGTGTTCAGCAATCATAATACCGATGTAACTGTTGAAAGCAATAACGATGCGCACATCCTGGTGCTGAGTGGTGAACCCATCAGGGAGCACATTGAAGCTTACGGCCCTTTTGTAATGAATACAAGGCAAGAAATAATGGACGCAATTAATGATTACAACAGCGGAAAATTCGGGCACCTGGAATAGTCCAGAACACACTGAAAAAAACTATAAACAGAACTCCATTTATAAAAAACAACATAAAACCTACAACTATGGCAAAGTACACAATTGACCTCCTGCACAGCGAAATCAAATTCAAAGTGAAGCACCTGATGATTAGCACCGTAACTGGTGAATTCAAAACATTTGATGTAGTGATGGAATCTGAGAATCCGGATTTCACTGATGCAAAAATCACGTTCGAAGCTGATATCAACAGCATCAGCACTAGCAACGAACAACGTGACGGGCACCTGAAGAGTGATGATTTCTTCAGTGCTGAGCAGTTCCCTAAGATGACATTTGTGAGCACTTCATTTGTGAAAACAGGTGACAGTGACTACAAACTGAATGGTAATCTCACTATTCGCGATGTAACAAAACCGGTAACGCTGAATGTTGAATATGGCGGTACTATGGTTGACTTCTATGGTCAGACCAAAGTAGGCTTCGAAGTTACAGGCACCATCAAACGTAAAGAATTTAACCTTACATGGGATGCAGTAACAGAAGCTGGCGGCGTAGTATTAAGCGATGAAGTGAAACTCCTTTTTAGCATTCAACTTGCCAAGCAAACAGCAAAGAGCGAAACAGCTGTTGCTTAAGCAAATTAGCATTTTCGGGAAGAAATTAAAGGCACGATGCTTTCAATTCAAGCGAATGCCTTGTGCCTTTAATTATTCTTTTTCCGGTTTAATAATTGATGAGTACAAAGAGATTTTATGAATATTGAAATTATATCTGGAAGCCCACGCATGGCAAGCACAACACACCGGGTGGCGCTTTTCTTGAGGAACTATTTGCAGAAATTTTCTACGCACAATATTGACATTATTGATGTTCGTGAATATAATCTGCCGTTGCTTCAGCAGGTATTCACTTCGGTGAAGGATACGCCCGAAGCATTCAGGGAATTGTCGGAAAGAATGTTTGCAGCAGATGCGTTTATTCTTGTAAGCCCTGAGTTCAACGGGAGCTACACGCCAGCCATGAAAAACCTGCTCGACCATTACCCTAAGCAAAGCCATAAGACCTTTGGGATTGTTACGGCCTCGCCCGGAGCCATGGGAGGCATGCGGGCAAGTCAGCAAATGCAATTGCTGGTTGGCGGCTTGTTTGGCATTCTTTCGCCCTTTATGCTTATTACCCCGGGTGTCGACAAGAAGTTTGATGCAAATGGCAACTTGGTGGATGAAGCATTCGGGAAACAGGTTGACCTTTTCATAAGTGAATTCCTTTGGCTGGCGGAATCGGTGACGCCCAAAATGGCAGTAGCACTCAACTGACGTAGTTTGCGCTATTCTACTAAATTATTAAGAAGGAATTGCAGGGGGCACTCGTTACCTTTGCGCCTTCTCTTCCAATTATGAGTGATGCTATCAAACACGAATGTGGCCTGGCTTTCATTCGTTTGCGTAAGCCTTTTTCCCATTTCTACCAGAAGTACGGAACAGTGATGTACGGCCTCAACAAGCTGTACCTGCTGATGGAAAAGCAGCACAACCGTGGTCAGGATGGTGCCGGATTTGCCTCAGTAAAATTGCATGCAGAGCCGGGTTATCCATTCATGCATCGGATGCGCAGCATTGCCAATCAGCCCATTGCCGACATTTTTGCACAGGTGGGCGCTGAAGTTGCAACACTTGAAAAATACCAGCCCGACCTGCTCAAGCATCCCGGTTTAGCCAAAGGCCACCTTCCATTTTTAGGAGAGTTGATGCTTGGCCATTTACGTTATGGTACACAGGGTAAAAACCAGGTTGAGTTTTGCCACCCGTTCATAAAAAAAGATATCAAGCCTGCCCGCAACCTGGCACTTGCAGGAAACTTCAACCTCGTAAATACCGAAGAACTGTTCGACTTGGTGAACATTGACCCAGGCGAATTTCAGAAGCAAAGTGACCTTGCCGCTATGATGGAAGTGGTACATCACTTTCTTGTAAATGAAGACGAAAAGGATCATGAAAATCCTGATATCAAATCGGTTTTGCAGAAGGCTACTAAATTGTTTGACGGCGGGTATCATGTCGGGGGTTTGATAGGCAATGGCCACAGCTTTGTAATGCGTGATGCCAATGGCATTCGCCCCAGCTATTACTATATTCACGAGGATTATATTGTTGCTGCCAGTGAACGTGCAGCCATCCGCACCACTTTTAATGTGGGCGAAAATGAAGTGCTGGAACTCATGCCGGGTTGCGCTCTTATTGTTGACAACAAGGGCAATTACAGCATCGAACAAATTCTTGAGCCGAAGGAACGCAGGGCCTGCAGTTTTGAACGCATTTACTTCAGCAGGGGCAACGATGAAAAAATTTACCGTGAACGTATTGCACTGGGCCACAAGTTGAGTCGGCCTGTACTGGATGCCATCGATCACGACCTGAAGAATACTATTTTTTCTTACATACCCAACACCGCCGAAGTAGCCTACTTTGGTATGGTAAAGGGAATGGAAGAATACCTCAACCAAATAAAAGTGCAGCGCATAATGAGTTGGGGTAAAGACTTTGATGAAGAGAAACTGACGGAAATGGTGAACCGGAAAATCCGCCAGGAAAAAATCACCATCAAGGATGTGAAGATGCGCACCTTCATCACGGAAGATGTGAGCAGGCAGGATATGGTGCAGCACGTGTACGATATTACTTATGGAACAGTGAGGCCCAACCAGGATACACTTGCAGTGATTGATGACAGCATTGTACGCGGCACTACGCTTCGCGAAAGCATCATCCGCATGCTGGGCAGGCTGAAGCCCAAAAAGATAATCGTGGTTTCATCGGCACCGCAAATTCGCTACCCCGATTGTTACGGAATAGACATGAGCAAGATGGGCGACTTCATTGCATTTCAGGCTGCCATTGAGTTACTGAAGGAGCGTGACCAGCGGGCCATGCTTACCGAACTCTACAAGGAGTGCAAGGAAATGCAGCGTAACAATGCCCTGCACACACGCAATGTGGTACAGGAAGTATATGCGCCTTTCACGCCCCAGGAAATAAGCGACAAGATTGCGCAGATGATTACCACCCCTGGCCTGAATATTCCTGTGCAATTGATCTACCAAACCATTGAAGACCTGCACGAAAGTTGTCCTACCAATACCGGCGACTGGTATTTTACCGGCAACTATCCAACTCCGGGAGGCAACCGGGTGTGCAACAAAGCATTCATGAACTACATGGAAGGGAAGAATGTGCGGGGATATTAACCCAGTTGTTCCGGGTGCCAATTTCAGGATGAAGATTCAAAATACTATTTCACAATGCAGCGGCAATTGCCGCTGTTTTTTTATGCACCTGATTTCGGTGCCTGCATTTATTGCTTACATTGGAAACTATGAAATCATTGTTGTTGGTAAGGCACGCCAAAAGCAGTTGGGATAGTCCATCAATGCAGGACTACGACCGCCCCTTGAATGACCGCGGCATGAAGGATGCACCCATAATGGCCAGGAGGTTGAAGGAAAGAAAAATATCAGTGGATGCATTTGTAAGCAGTACTGCCAACCGGGCATTTACAACTGCTGTTTTGTTTGCAAAGGAGTACAATGTGAAAGAAAAGGACATCTTGAAGATTCCGAAATTGTATCATGCCATGCCATCATCCATTACAGAAGTAATAGAACAACTCAACGACAAGTGGCACACCGTTGCCTTATTCACCCACAATCCCGGCATCACCGAATTCATCAACATGGTAGGTGTGGCACGAATTGACAACATGCCCACCTGTGGCGTGTTTGGCCTTCATCTGCTTGATGACAGTTGGAGCAATTTTTCAAAAGCAGAAAAGAGATTCTGGCTTTTTGATTATCCTAAAAACCTGTGATTCATTTTCAGCATTTCAGGTTTCAATGGATGGCTTCCTGTTCACCAGCAGCACCCCGGCAATGGTGAGCAAGGCAGCCAGCAGTTGCGGTATTCCGAAATGTTCGCTGAGAAACAAAATGCCGATTAGTGAGGCAAACAAAGGCTGTGTGTAAATGTAACTGCCCGTAATGCCCGGGCCAAGATGGCGAAGCCCATACATGTTGAAGAGGTACGAAATGAAAGTGGCGCCAAAGACTACAAAGAAAAGTGCAATCCAGCCCATGGGTGGAAAAACCGAAAAATCAGTATGGGTTAAGTCGAAGATACCCACCGGCATAACAATGAACGCACCAATAGTAAACACCCAGCGCAGCACATGGACGGCGCTGTATTTCTCCATGAGCGGCCTTACCCAAACAAAATAAAAAGCGTAGCTGATGCTGTTGATGACAATAAGAATATCGCCCAGCAATACTTTGGAGCCTTGCTGGTGACCAGTACGTGACCTGATGAGAATGGTAGCGCCGCCAACACCCAGAAGCAGCCCAAGCAATTTGTTTAACGTCAGTCTTTCTTTCAATAACCATGTAGCAGCTGCGGTGATGAAAATGGGTGTTCCCAATGCGAGCAATGACCCATGAATGGTGGAAGTGAGTGACAGTCCTTTGATGAACAGGATCTGGTTGATAGCTACACCACAAAACGCGCAAAGTATAAATCGTGGAATGTCCTGCTTTGCAATGCCTGGTTTGGATGGGCGCAGCAAGTATAGCAACCAAAACAGCGGCACACTGCCTGCCAGCCTTGCCAGGTTCAGTGCAAATGAGGTCATCAGCACTGGTGACAACATTTTTACCATGCTATAGTTGATGCCAAAAAGCAGGTTGGCACTGATGACGGCTATATGAGCCTTGCTTTTTATAGTCATAGCTTGCAGGGCGCAAATGTAGCAGCGAATTGTAACTGCGGTGGATTTCTGTCAGAGTTGTTGCAGCCATTGCTGCAGGAATTGACTCAATGGTGATGCATCATTGGAAAATGGATTGCTGAACGGAAATGAAACAGCATCTTCCATCGCCTTGGCCAGGTTAAATTCCTCCTGACGATAGTATAATGCAGTGCCTGAATCCATTAGCCGGCGGCACAGGTATTCCTGTTCCGTTTGCCCGGGGGTTGGAATGAAAATGCATTTTTTTCCTAGGGTAAAGGCGTCCATGAGGGTGCTGTAGCCGCCACGGCTGATGACAAATTCACTTGCTTCCATAGCTTGTTGCAGATCCTTTGCATCCAGGTGATTGACGATCTGGAAAGGGGAGGATGTCTGCGGTAATGCTGATGTTCCCGGAAGCCCTCTTACCATCATCACATTCGATGGCATGCTGCTTCCCTGGTTAAGAATGCTTGTTTCGAGCAGGGTTCGCTGCGGTTCCGGACCGGAGAGCAACACCAATGCCTTGTACATAGTGGAAGAAGGCTGGTCCGGTTTTTCAAACCTGGTGAGCCACCCGATATACCTTGTGGTTATTGCAGGCCTTTTGCCAGGATGCCCAAGCTCTCCACTCAGGGAGTTAATAGGCTGCTCGTTGTCGGGCACCCAGCATTCATCAAATCTGTTGATGTATTTGTATAGTTGTGCCTGTATGATGGGGCCGGCCCAGCCAAGTTTTTGGGGCATCGCCAGTTGTAGCTGGTGCGAGATAATTACTGATTGGCATTCTTTTGACGAAAGTCCATAGCGGTTATCAGAAATGACCGCATCAAAGCTGAAGCGGTCCATTTGCCTGCGCAGCCATTTGTGCTCGTAGGTGATGGCACGGCTAATTGCCGGAAGCTGACGAACCAGGTGCAAGAATAGCCGACGTTTGCTGTATTTTATGCCGTACCCATTGATTGGCAATATGTTGGCATCCGGAAATTCGTTTGCTAATAGTGTAGCCTGTGGCCCATCTGCTGCTAAATATACCTCGGCTCCCAGTCGCCTGAGATGCCGGACAATGGGAATGCACCGGGTGGCATGACCAAGGCCCCAATCGAGCGGTGCTACCAGAATTTTTGGTCTTTTTGCTGCATTTTCCATCGGTGAGGGGCCTGTTACATATGAAAGTAGGGAGATTCAGCGTTATAGATAGTTAACACAAATTCGGGACTTAAGTCGTAAAATTGCAAAACGGTTGCGTCTCGTTCATAAAACCATGGCAATGCAAAACAACAAATTAAGGCTGGTGCTGTTAGCGTTGGTAGCTGTAGTACTATTCTCCTGCGCTTCGGGCGGCAGAAGTGGCAAGTGTGGCTGCCCTCAGAAATCAGGTATGGTTGGCTACTGAGTACAACCCAAATTAATCTCAGGCTGGAAATCAACGGATATGGCCAGGCAAATCAAAAGGGAGTTGTTACTGTCGAATAGATTCCATTCCCCCGAACAATTCATTAAAGAAGAAAGGTCAATGTTGCCCAGGTTGCTTCAATTCATGGATGACCATGATGCAACCATTCATTGCACAGAAATTGCAGACCTCCATACATTCCGAATCATCAGGAATTTTGACAAAGTGAAGCAGGAACTTCAAAGACCGGCTCCCGGTAAGCCGTTGGTTTTTACCATCGTCCTCAACTGAACTGTGCGAGGCTAAATAATTTCTTTCACTACGTTCCAGATTACGCGTGGCTTGCCCAATGTGTAATAATGCAATACTGGAACACCTGCCTTTTTCAATTCTTTGCATTGCGCTATCAGCCATTCGGTACCAATCTGTTCAACTTCCACATCCGTTTTGCATTTCATCACTTCCAGGCTCAGGTCTGTTGGAAGGTCTACATGAAATATGCGGGGTAGAATGGTGAGTTGTTTTTTGGTAGTGAGGGGCTTCAGGCCCGGAATGATAGGAACAGTGATGCCTGCGGCACGGCATGCATTTTCAAATTCAAAGAATTTCTGGTTGTCGAAGAACATTTGAGTCATGATGTAATCAGCACCACCATCCACTTTTGCCTTGAGGTATTTTAAATCAATCTCAGGGTTGGGGGCTTCAAAGTGTTTTTCGGGATAGCCTGCAACCCCTATACAAAAATTAGTGCGGCCTCCGTTTTGGATATCTTCTTCCAGGTAAATGCCATGATTAAGGTTTACCACCTGCTTCAGTAATTCATTGGCATAGCGGTGTCCTTCGGCATTTGGTACAAATGAAGCTTCGTTTTTTTCGGCATCGCCGCGAAGCACCAACACATTATCAATGCCGAGGAAATGCAAATCAATCAGGGCATTTTCAGTTTCCTGTTTGCTGAAGCCACCGCAAATAAGATGCGGAACAGTATCTACATTGTAATGGTTTCGCAGGGCGGCGCAAATGCCCACCGTTCCGGGACGCTTGCGCACCTCCACTTTTTCAAAGGTGCCATCAGCTTTTTTCCTGAACATGGTTTCGGCACGGTGATAGGTTACATTTATCCAGGCCGGTCCAAACTCCATCAGCGGGTCAAGATGGTCGTATAAGGTTTGAATGGTTTTGCCCTTCAGGGGGGGCAATACTTCGAATGATACCAGTGTTTTTCCGGATGCGTTTTGTATGTGTTCAGTAACCTTCATGGGCATTAAAATGGCCCGCAAACTTAGGTCAGCGGGCCGGTTAAATCAAAAACAGTGTTTTAGTGGCAGTGCCTGATGAATGTGCAGCACTCGCGGTCTGTAATGTTCTTCGCTCGTTTTATTTAAGGTGCAGCAATGTGCAGGGCACTTTAATTCATGATTGTTTATTCAAACACATATTTTCCTACCCATACTTTTTCATAATCATCATCGTGGCCGAGATAATACCGCGTTTTTGTTTTTGGGTCGGTAATATAGGCGTAGTCATGGTACATCAGGTATTTTCCCTTTTCGCCCAGGATAGTAAAATCGGAAAGTGAATTGTTGGTGAGGTTGATTTTTGCGATCCTCGGAAAATAGTTGGCAGTCCAGGTTTCATCGCCGTTATATGCATCCCAGAAATTGGCATAGCCTTTTGTTCCTTTCACTTCCAATATTTCCCAATAAGCTGTTTTTCCATCCGAAGAAATCACAAAATCCTGCTGGCTTGAAAAAATTTCGCTCTTGGAATCATCATTCATTTTTTCAACAGCATACTGCGCTTTCAACTCACCTTTAGAACCGAAGTAGAATCCAACGATGTCTTTGTACTTTGTTACCAGTTCTTCTTTGACAATATCACGGTCCATTAATTGTCCAGCAAGCAGGTATTCGCCGTTGGAGGTTACCATTAGTTTTTCTATTGCCAAACGTTTTCCTTCATAAGTGTGCGCCTTTTTTTGTCCGGGGGGCGTTATCACTTTGTCTTTGAAGCTCTTCACCGGTGTTGTTGAGGCAAATGCTAATTGTCCGTCGGTGAGTTTTAGAAAATGGAAGTTTTCCAGCTCTTTGCCATACACATCTTTGGTGTACTTCTGCACTTGGCGACTAATGCCCATGGCGGGGTTGCTGATGTTGGCATAATCGGTGAATTCTTCCTCATATGGATCGCTGCTCTTGGTAGAACCTGCAACGAGGTACAGGTTGCCGCCAATATCCCTGAAGTCCATCACCATCATATTGGGTGAGGGTACGGCAATTGTGGATCGTTTTACCAGTTCTGCTTTTTGCGTGAATTCAGCGTAAACATATTGTTTGGTATCAGGCATTTTGTTTTTGGGTGCCATCACCACAAATGGGTTCCCATTTTCGCGTTCACCATAAAACACCAATGAATAATTACCCTGCGTAGTTACAGGGGTTTCTTTTACATTCAGATTCATATCAACAAACAATGCCACAAACTGCTCACCCGCTCCTTTCTGATCGGGCTGGTAAGAGCCGATAATAAAAACGCCATCATCTGTCGACAATTCGGTGTACCCATCATATTTTCCATCGCCATTCTTAAGATTCACTTTTTCCTTCGAAAGGCGTTTGTTCCAGGTATATTTTTGGTTTTTGTAGTCCCATGATTGTGACCACTCTTCCCTCTGCAGCGCCAACTTCTGGCTGTTGACATTAAATGAATTACTACCACCGGCATAGGCTGCCAGCGTTACTACATTCCGTGGTGGCTTATCTACTTTGGCCTCTTTGCCTGGCACCATGCCTTTGGGTGTAAGTGTGTTGTCAAATACATAGTCTTCAAATTTCACTTCGTCTGTCTTCTTGCTCTGTTTGATGGTATATGTCATGACAATTGAACCATCATCTTTTCTTTCAGAATAGGTGAGCCAACCTTTCTTTGATTCTTTTGATAAAGCTTGTATTGCTTCTTTGGTTTGTTGTGCCTGCAGCGTTGTAAATCCCGTAAATGACAGGACTGCATAAAGCATTAAACGCCTTGTTTCAAAATGGGTCTTCATGGTGGAATATATTTCCAATAAAAATGACCCTTATTGGCCATTTGAAAAATGTGAAAAAAGTGGTATCAGAGTAACCCCGTTTTTCGCAACGCCTCGGCCCGGCTGTTTACCTGCAACTTTTCGTAAATATTGCGAACATGCGTACGAACGGTATCAATGCTCAGGTAGAGTTTGTCGGCAATTTCTTTGTAGCGAAATCCTTTTGATAATTGTTCTAGAATTTCCTGCTCTCTTCTGCTGAGTTCCTGGAAATATTCGTTGGTTTTTTCGCGAATGGCGAATGCCTCTATCACTTTGCGGGCTATCTGACTGCTGATGGCAGAACCGCCATGATATACATCAGTAATGGCTTCCACAATTTTTTCGGGAGGAGTTGATTTCAACAGATAGCTGGTGGCGCCGGCTTTTAGTGCGTCAAAAATATTGTCGGCATTGTCGTACACAGTGAGCACCATCATCTGCACTTTGGGATGAAGTATTTTGAGGCGCCGGATACATTCAATGCCACTCATTCCGGGTAGTTGAATATCGAACAAAGCTATTTCCGGAGGTTCCTGGGTGAGCAACTTCAACGCACTTTCTGCATCCTTAAACACGTGCAATTCCTCCACCTCCAGCATTTGCTGAATTTGTTCGGCAAGGTAATGCCGCACCTTATCATCATCTTCTACCAATGCAAGGGATCTTATTTTCACTGGCACAAATCTTTCTGTTTTAGCTGTATTCGGCAATGTGATTTTAGTATTAGCAGTTAAAGAGGAATGTTGTATTTGAAACTGCATCCACTGGTCGGAGCAGTCTGAATTTCAATAGTGCCGCCTAATTCGGCGATGCGTGTCTGAATATTTCGTAATCCGTTGCCGCCTTTTGCCATGTCAGGATCGAAACCAATGCCATCGTCTGAAATGCGGAAAGAAATGGTACTCTCGTGAAGCTTTGATTCAATCGAAATTTTTTTTGCATGTGCATGCTTGATGGCATTGTGCACAATTTCCTTTGTCACCAGCAGCATATTGCGTCGCTGCTCATTTGATAGAAGAATGTTGTGCCCATTTTCAGGGAATGAAATTTTATAATCGATGCCGCTGTATTCAAGCAATTTGCCCAGTTGATCACGCAGGTAGGCGTAGAGTTGCTCCAGCGTTTTGTTTTCAGGGTTGAGGCTCCAGATTATCTCGCCCATGTTGCTCACCAATTGCCTGCTGATGGATGCAATTTCATCCAACTCCTGCTGTTTGTTATAATTTCTTTTAACGGCTTCGCTCATGAGTGTTATCTGCGTAAGCCCTGCGCCAATATCATCATGCATTTCCCTGCTGATGCGCTGGCGCTCTTTGTCAATAGCTTTTTGCTTTTCCAACTCAGCCACACGTGCACGTAATTTTCGCTGGGCCAGCAATTTTGTTACAAGTACTACTCCACCAAAAAGGCTAAGTCCAAGTAAGGTGTAAAACCACCATGTTTTCCAGAAGGGAGCTTCAATAAATATTTCAACAGTTTGCGGCCTGCTCCATGGCCCACCACTTTTGCGTGCCATTACTGTAAAGCGGTAATGACCGGTTGGAAGTTGTGAATAGCGTGCCTGGTTGAGTTTCCGGTTGAATACGATGGTCTTTTCGTAGCCTTGTAATTGCACAGCATATTCAATGATATCGGGGTTGGCGAATTCGATAGCCCTGAATTCGAATAACAAATCATTACTGTTGTAGGGCAACCTTAACTGCCTGATAAATTCGGGAGTAGTGCTTGAATCTGCAACCTTTCCATTCACCATGATGTTGGTGATAGCGATGCTCGGCGCTTGATTTTCTTCATGTATCATTGACGGTTTGAACCATGCAATGCCTTTGATGGTTCCAAAATAAAATGCACTGTCGGAACTCATGTAAAATGCACTCGTGTTGAATTCATCATTCGGCAGTCCATCGGCACTGGTGAAGTTGACAACCTGAACCTCAGGAAAAACACTGCCGGCTACATCGGTGAGTGAAATTCTCGAAAGACCTTGGTTAGTGCTCAGCCACATATCGTTTTTGTACTGAAGGCAGCCATAGCAATAACTGTTGAGCAATCCATCGTTTTCAGCATATACCCTGTATTTTCCTGAAGGTAAATGCCATGCCACAAATCCGCTTTTTGTGGCTATCCAAATTATTTGTCGTGCTGAATCAGGCATCAATGATTTGATGCCGGCACCATCAAGGATTATCTGCCCATTGCGCATTCCTTTCGTGGGGTCCACAATATTTATTCCGGCTCCTTCTCCGCCCACCCATAACCTGGTTTCCGATTCCTGCCAGATGCAATTGATATGCGAAAGCCCGAAGATGCTGTAGTAAATGACTGCCGGTTTCTTCATGGAATCTTTAACCTTGTACAAGCCAAGATTGGTGCCTACATACCAACCGCCTGATGTTTGCCACAGGCAATTGACCTGCATTTTTTTCTGAAGGTTGTTTGCAGGTACAGGCAACTCAATTTTCTGATAGCCTTTGGTGTTTGTTCTGTGCAAAAACAAAGCATTACCATAGGAAAGCCATGTGTTGCCTGCTTGATCGTTGTGCGCAAAACCATGATTTGCAAAGCCGGCATGCGTAGTGAGTGGCGCAAGCGGGGTAAACCAATCATCCTTGGTGGTGGTGCTGTTCTTTACATACACTCCATCGCCGAAAGTGCCTGCGTAAATATTGCCATTTTCATCGCCGGCAATGCTCGATATAAAAATGGATTTTGCAGTGCCACTCATAACTCGTGGCGGAAAGGATTTGAATGGTGGTTTGTTCAGATCTGTTTTGTATAATCCAACAACATCGCCTCCAACAAACATCAGTCCATTTCTGTCAATGCATATGGAATAAACAGGGTAAGCCGGTGTTGCTTTGGATGGGTCATTGATATTGCCCATCCACACAAGCGCATCACTGTTTATTTGCTTTGTCCAAATATTACCTTTCATGTCGCCCACCCAAATGTTCTGGTCTTTGTCAGTATAAATGCACCGAACATCAGCCATCTTATCCTTACTGCTTTCGGGTGAAAGAGGTACAATGCCAACCTGCTTTGTTTCTTTGGAATAGTATTTCAAGTGCATTTTTTCCATCCAATAAATGGTATCGCGGCTAACACCCAATTCAACAATGTCTCCTCCCGCTATCTCCCGACTCCATGATTTTTTTTTCATGTTGAATTGATACACTCCATCCTGGCCTACAAACCAGAGGCCTTGTTTGCCATCGTACATTCCATTTGTTTTCAGCATCAACGGGTGATTGCCGATGGGGGGAGGTGTATAAACCTGAATGTGTTTGTTTGCAGTTGAATAGCAATACAAACCTGTTGAACCATTGCAAAACCAAATGGAATCGCCAACTGTCATGATGGGTTCTGCAAACAGGTGGTGCGGAATACCTGCCACTGGTAAATCCAACTGTTCAAACTTTCCATTTCTGCGGCTGTAACTGTAAACCCCTGATTCGGAAGAAAACCAAAGGTTTTCCGATGCGTCTTCCAATACCTTGCTTCTGATGGTACTGCTCACGACACCGTTACTTTGAAAATGTAAGTTGGGTTTGAAAACCTTCATATCAATTCCGTCGAACCTGTTGAGGCCGTCAGCAGTGCCAATCCAGACAAATCCTTGCCTATCCTGTGTAATAGAGAAAACGGTATTTTGCGAAAGACCATTGATTTTTTCAAAGACCAACGGGGCATGTAATTGCGCCATGCCACAATTAACCATTAACAAACCTGAAAGAATAAGCCTTGTTATTTTCATGCATGGGTTGGCTAATGCATTGTTTCAGATTGCCAATTTATGCCCTTATTGCTTTACCAAACCTACATTTGCCAAAAAGGAATTTTGCAACTCACTATCCAAACAAACAACCTCATCAAGACCTACAGCGGACGTACCGTTGTGAACCAGGTTTCTGTAAACGTGACGCAAGGTGAAATTGTGGGTTTGCTTGGGCCCAACGGCGCAGGAAAAACCACGACATTTTACATGGTAGTGGGTTTAATAAGCCCGGATGTCGGTACGGTGTTTCTCAACGACATCAACATTACCAAACTGCCCATGTACAAGCGGGCACAAATGGGCATCGGCTATCTGCCTCAGGAGGCAAGTGTTTTTCGAAGGCTAAGCGTGGAAGACAACATACTTGCCGTGCTGGAAATGACCAAACTCACAAAGGCAGAGCGCCTGAAAAAAATGGAACAATTACTCGATGAATTTCACCTGGAGCATGTTCGCAAGAACAATGGCGACAGCCTGAGCGGTGGCGAAAGGAGAAGAACCGAAATAGCACGGGCGCTTGCTGTTGATCCGAAATTTATTCTGTTGGATGAACCCTTTGCCGGCGTAGACCCAATTGCTGTGGAAGACATTCAAACAGTGGTGGCCCGCCTTAAATACCGCAACATTGGCATTCTCATCACCGACCACAACGTAAACGAAACCCTCAGTATTTGCGACCGTGCCTACCTGCTGATTGAGGGCAAAATATTCAAACATGGTACAGCTCCCGAATTGGCCGATGACGACCAGGTGCGCCGCCTTTACCTTGGAACCAATTTCGAACTGCGCCGCAAGGATTGGATTATTGATATGGAAAGGGAATACGCCGAACGCAGAGATGCGGAAGTAGAATAGAATCTCATACAAGAAATAAAAAAAGCCGGAAGCATTTTCTTATGCTATCCGGCTTTTCTGTATGCAGGCATTGCTGCGCACCAGGCTTAAGCCACCAAATGCGTCAACAAACCATCGCGGAGTTTCGGTTCAAACCAGGTGCTTTTCGGCGGCATCACATTTCCGCTGTCGGCTATGTCGAACAGTTGGTGAATGGTTACCGGGTAAAGGCTGAAGGCCACCTGCATTTCGCCGCTGTCCACCCTCAACTTCAGGGCTTCCAGTCCGCGAATGCCACCAACAAAGTCAATTCGTTTGTCTGTGCGCTGGTCAGTAATACCGAGTATTGGTTCAAGTACATTGTTAGAAAGAATGGTTACATCGAGCACGCCAATCGGGTCTTCGGTATAAGTGCCAGGTTTGGCCACAAGTTTGTACCAATGCCCCTGTATGTACATGCCAAATTCGTGGAGTGCTTTGGGTTTATACGGTTTCAGTCCTGCCAGTTCCACATCAAATTTTTCTCCGAGGCGGTTGAAAAAATCTTCTTTGCTCAAACCGTTCAGGTCGGTAATTACACGGTTGTAATCCATTACATACAACTGGTTAGCAGGAAACAGTGTGGTGAGAAACCATTCAGATTTCAATTGTGATTTCTCTGTTTTAAACAGCAGGTGGCTTTTGGCCGCACTGGCTGCGCGGTGATGCCCATCGGCAATATAGGTGGCTGGTACCTGCTCATTAAAAAGTTCGGTGATGGTTTCAATGGCCTTGTCGCTGTTCATTACCCATATTTCGTGCTTCACCTCGTCATGGGCGGTAAAGTCGTAAATGGGGGACCTATTTTTCTGCCAGCTTTCTATGAACTCATCGATGGCAGCCACATTACGGTAAGCAAGAAACACATTACCTGTTTGAGCGCCTGTTTGCACAATGTGCTGAATGCGGTCATTTTCCTTTTCAGGCCGGGTGAATTCGTGTTTCTTAATGATGTCTTTGTTGTAATCATCCACCGAGGAAACACAGACAAGGCCGCTTTGGCTGCGGCCATTCATGGTGAGTTTGTATACATAATAGCACGGCTTTGCCTCCTTGAACAGGACATTGCGGCTAATGAAGGCTTTCAGGTTGCTTTTTGCTTCCTGGTACACCTGCTCCTCATACGCATTCACACTGTCAGGCAAGTCTATTTCGCTGCGAGTGATATGCAAAAAACTATTTGGATTTCCTCTTGCTTCTTCTTTCGCCTCTGATCTGCTCATGACATCGTAGGGACGACTAGCCACTTTTGATGCAAACTGCGGGTCGGGTCTCAGAGCTTTAAAGGGTTGGATGTGTGCCATGCTTCTTTTTCGCGTTAATTCCTTTTCTCCTTAAAAATCGGGTGCAATATAGTTTTTTCAGGATGATCGTTTTTGCATCGTCATCGAATGCAGTACTATCCATTTTTTTGTGCAAAGTGCTCCATCAATTGTACCAGGGCTTCCACACTGCTTAGCGGCATGGCATTGTACAGTGATGCCCTGAAACCTCCCACGCTGCGGTGTCCTTTCACGCCAATCATGCCTTCCTGTTTGCACAATGCCTGAAAATCCGCCTCCAGTTGCTTGTCATCCATTATCCATACCACATTCATCATGCTGCGGTCCTCAAGGGCCACTGTAGGGGTAAATACAGGCAGACGGTCAAGGGCATCGTACAGCAAAGCAGCCTTGGCCTGGTTGATGGGTTCAATGGCAGCAATACCACCTCTTCTTTTCAGCCAGCGCAGGGTGAGCATGCATACGTACACGGCAAACACCGGCGGCGTGTTCAGCATACTGCCATTGGCAATATGCTGGCGATAATCAAGCATGGAGGGGATGGTGCGGCTCACATTGCCCAGCACGTTTTTGTTGACCACTACAATGTTTACACCCGCAGCGCCAATATTCTTTTGTGCGCCAGCATAAATGAGGGCAAATTTCGAAAAGTCCAGCTGCCGGCTCAGGATATCGCTGCTCATGTCGCTAACAAGCGGCACCCTTGTTTCGGGCCAGGTATGTTGCTGTGTGCCTTCAATGGTATTGTTGCTGGTGATATGGCAATACACTGCATCGGCTGGCACCCGGTAGTCTTTGGGTATGTAAGTGTAGTTTTTGTCTTTGGAGGAGCCTAGCAAATGCGCATTTCCAAACAACTTTGCCTCCTTAAAAGCCTTGGTGCCCCATGTGCCGCAATCAAGGTAGGCGGCGGTGGCTTTTTCGTCGAGCAGGTTCATGGGTACCTGGAAGAATTGTGTAGAAGCACCACCATGCAAGAAAAGCACTTCCTGGTCGGGCGATAGTTGCATGAGTTCTCGAACAAGGGCTACGGCTTCATCCATTACTGCCTGGAAAACAGGCGTACGGTGTCCTATTTCAAGAATGGAAAGCCCGGTATTGTTGAAATCGATTACCGCCCGGCTGGCTTCTTCAAAAACTTCTTTTGGCAGAATGCTGGGGCCCGAATTGAAATTGTGTACTGTGGTCATGAATGTTTCAGCAGTATTCTGGCGTTGAAAATACTTGGTTTGTTCCATGTATACCTGCCGGGTGGCAATAGTAACCCCGCTCTGTCAATCATTCAAAAGCTATTAATTAACAGGCCAAAAAATTCATGAACATTCAATGCATTTCTGTTGGAATATTCATGCAAAGCACTATGAGGCCTTACCAAAGGAAAGTTGAAACCTAATCACAAATCTTGCCCAGCGGTTTGCCGTTTTGCCAGTTGAGGTTCAATGTTTCAAACTCTTTCTGTTCCTCGGGAGCAAAGGTTTTATTGGTGAGGTTTTTCAAGTCGGGCTGCCCGGCATCCACCCACGCAGTGTACCAAAAACTGGCCACAGCAAAAATGCATTGCCGCATTCTTCTTTCAATCATGCCTTTCAAGGCGTCCTGGTAAGCCTGGCAGAATTCGCTGGAATACTGTCGCACCACTTTGCCTGAGCGTTCCTCAAATGAAAACTTCCTGTCGGGCCCGAAACTTTTAGTGAGGGCTGCTTCCATCATGAGCACCGTGTCGGCTGCTGCTCCGCTTTCCAATACCCGGTCCCAAATAAATTCGGCGGGCTTGCTTAAATAGGTGGCTTTTCCAACCAGAAAATTGTAGCTGTTGTCGGCAAAAAGTTCAGGTATCCTGCTTTCCCAAAATGCATGAATGCCCAATTGATTACTCAATTGGCCGTTGTGGTTGCTGCTGGCATGCAGCGGCACATGCGCATCGCTGATGTAGTGCCCTATTTCGGCACTCAACCTCAGAATTTTTGCCTGGTTTTTTTCCTTGAAAGCTTCGGTGAGGCGTCTTTGCATAATCATCACCCACCAGGGCACAATACCATTTGCCTGCAGTGTGTCTTCACCAAATTTTTCTACTGCATCTTTCCAGCTATGCGGCAATTCTTTGTAGGGATATTTTCCGTAATAGTCAATGTCGATATAATGTCGTGGAGCTTCTTCTGGAATAGAGTATCGTCGCTTGTCGGGGTCTACGCCATGCTCGCTGATGAAATCGATATTGGCTTTGTACAGCACCATCATTTCGGGCGGCAGCAAAAACACAGCCATGAAGTTGATTTTGCGATGACCGTAAAATCCCCAGCACCACGCAGGAGAGACAATAGCGGTCATGCTGACTATCAACAACATTTTTTTTAAATGCCCTGCATGCATGTTGAATACTTGATGAGAAACTGTTACAAACGGTTCAATTTAGAAGTTCTTTCTTTTGCATTGAAATAATTATCATTGAAAAGTAAAACAACATGATATGGAAACAGGAGTGGGTTCAAGGTTGCAGCATACCAAATTCGGGCCGGGGGTTATTGTGGAAGTGCGTTATGCAAGTTGGCTCATTGCTTTCATTCTCACGGTATAAAAGAAATAGACAAAACCGATACCGCCCTTGATGAAATTATTCCCGAAAATATTCATGCAGGCTCATCTGCAGAAACTGCCGATGAAACGGAGCAGCGACTTCTGAAAATTCTGCGTTACTGGAATGGAATGGGAGAGGTAGTACCGCTGGGCGACCGCTGGAAAGGCGGCACCATGCTGCTGCAACCTGCCGACAAAAGCATGAAGCCGAAAGAAGTACCCGTGGAAATGTTCTTTCACAAAATAGTGATGCTTCGAGACCGACTCAGAGTGCTGGAGCAAAACATCAACAGCCACAAATTACTTTCTGATGAAGACAAACTTAACCTGCAGCAATACATAACCCGCATTTATGGTTCACTCACCACTTTCAATGTGCTGTTCAGGGATAAGGAAGATTGGTTTGTGGGAGAAAAAGGTGGGAAGGAAGAATGAATTATTTGTTCAGAATCAAAAGAATTGGCCACAGTTCATTTCCCTGAATGCGTAGGAAAGAAGTAAACTATTATTCAATGAAGGCAGGCAGTAACAGCCTGCCTTTTCTTTTACCGTTCATCACTTCAAATATCAAAAGCCGCATTTCATCACTCATTTTCTTCCGATGGTCAATAATGGCTGTGCAGGCGGCAAAATGATTTTCAATTTTGACCTGCAATTCATTTTACTCACACCAAAATCAAAACACTATGAAACGACTCATGATTGTAGCCGTTATCGGCCTCGCAGGGCTTGCCACTCAGGCAATGCCAAATGGAAAATCTTTCAACTTTTATCCAAAGGCAAAAGCCACTTTCACCGAACAATTTGGCCAGGTGAAAGATGTAACCTGGCAACCATGCAAAGACCACGCAACGCAGGTAGTAAAGGCAATCTTCAAAATGGATGATGAAGAAGTGACTGCCTTTTTCAATGCCGATGGAGAACTGATTGCCACCACTGTTTCGCTTGAAAAAAGCCAGTTGCCTATGCGCCTTCGCCAGGCTTTGGAAAAGGAACTCAACGGTATGACTATTGACGAACTTTTTCATGTAGATGCCCCTGACGAAAATGCATACTACGTAGCAGTGAATAGCACTGATGGTAAGAAAGTTTATCGCGGCTATGCAAACGGCCATCTCAGGGAAGTGTCAAAATCAGTGCTGAAATAATTCAACCTGTTTTTCTCTATGTTGTTAGTTTAGATTTCCGGCCCATTCCTGGGCCGGTTTTTTTGTTATTCAGTTGGGTAACTCCTGTTATTTTATGCATCTTCCATTCAATAACAGTCAGTTGAATTAACTGCAGATTTGTTACATTGCTAGAGAATAAAAAAATCGATTGCTATGCCACATTCAATTATTGCAGGAGTAGGCATGTATGTGCCATCACGGGTGGTAACCAACAGCGACTTGACGAAATACATGGATACAACCGATGAGTGGATTCAGGAACGCACCGGCATCCAGGAAAGACGGTATGCACACCGCACCGAAGAAACCACTACCACCATGGCTGTGGAAGCTGCAAAAATGGCCATTGAAAATGCGGGCATTACCCCACAGGACGTTGACTTCATCATTTTTGCCACGCTTTGTCCTGATTACTTTTTTCCCGGCTGTGGCGTTTTGCTTCAGCGGGCTATGGGTATGAAGCAGGTGGGTGCATTGGACGTACGCAACCAGTGCAGCGGTTTTTTATATGGACTTTCTGTTGCCGACCAATTCGTAAAGAGCGGCATGTACAAAAATGTATTGGTGGTAGGTAGTGAAAAGCACTCTTTTGGCCTTGATTTTACTACACGTGGCAGAAACGTAACGGTGATATTTGGTGATGGTGCCGGAGCCGTAGTGTTGCAGCCGACATCCGAAGAAGGACGTGGCATATTGAGCACCCACCTGCACAGCGATGGGGAGCATGCCGAAATTCTGGCTCAGTACAATCCCGGCACTCATGCCAACCACTGGAAGGAAGAAAAATATGCCGATTTTGATGATGCTGAAATTGGCCAGATGTTTTTCAACCACACAATGATTGATAAGGGGCAAATTTTTCCGTACATGGATGGCCCTGCAGTGTTTAAAACAGCGGTGGTGAAATTTCCGGAAGTAATAGTTGAAGCACTCACCGCCAACGGACTGACACCCCAGGATTTGAAGATGCTGATACCACACCAGGCAAACCTGCGCATCAGCCAGTTTGTTCAGCACAAACTCCGACTACGCGATGACCAGGTGTACAACAATATCATGCGTTATGGCAACACCACCGCAGCCAGTATTCCCATTGCCCTATTCGAAGCATGGAAGGAAGGACGAATCGGGAAGGGAGACCTCGTATGCCTTGCATCCTTCGGCAGCGGGTTTACCTGGGCAAGTGCATTGATCAGGTGGTGACATTATTCCGGCAGACAACAGGTTTCTGGCTGATTGATACAGTCGCTTTACATTAGCAATTATGGAAAGGCGCAAACCCGGTGTTGATGTGATACTCGATGTGTTGAAAATAACCGTTCAAACCTTTCCGCATTCACCATTTGCAGCCAGCCTGCTGCAGCAATACCAGGACCGCGGGTTTCTTACAAAAAAGCAGTTGGAAGGACTGATGCATAAGGCATCGAAAGTGTACAATTTGCCGCCGGGTAAACTGGCTACACTGCAAGCCATTATTGACAAAATGCCTAACAGGTTTAAATCCGAAAAACCGCAAGAAGCTCCGATTTATGAAAAGAATATTCCTGTTCGCATTGTGATAGCATCCATACTGGAAAAATATCCCGAACACAAGCGTGTACTTTTTTTCAAAGCCAAGTACGACACCAACGCACCCTTGTCGCCCCAGGAGATTTCTGAACTTGAAAAGTTCTACAAACTGTTGGTGAAAAAGGACTGATTAGGATTCAAGGCATTCGCTATCCATTCAGCGGAGTTGTCTCATTTGTTACCGCACAGCATGACGGGGAAATTCATCTTTTGCTGATACTCATGTATCTGCGCATACTGTCTGTTTGCTCGAATGCAAAACATCGATGGTTTCATTATTTCCAATTGCCGCATTAATGATTCTTGTCATATCCCCGAAGGCTTTAATTAAGTAAATTTAAAAGGCTGCCAATAATAGCGTCCGGATGCAAAAATCCGATTTTGGTCTTCACTACGAATCATTGGCAGGATGATGCGCTGTTAAACAAAACCTACCACCTTAAAACCCTCAAAATGGAAAAGAGAAGATTGCAGGAATCCCGTGAAAATAAGGCTCCATGGAAAAAGTGGGGACCTTACCTGAGTGAACGTCAATGGGGGACCGTACGTGAGGATTATAGTCCGGGCGGCGATGCCTGGAATTTTTTCACACACGACCATGCACGTTCACGTGCATACCGCTGGGGCGAGGACGGAATCGCAGGCATTTCAGACGACAAACAACGACTCTGTTTTGCGCTGGCTATGTGGAATGGAAAAGACCCTATCCTCAAAGAAAGATTATTCGGGCTTACTAACAGTGAGGGCAATCACGGCGAGGATGTGAAAGAGTATTATTTCTACCTCGATAGTACGCCTACCCACTCGTACATGAAGTATCTCTACAAGTATCCACAGGCTGCCTATCCCTATGCAGAACTGATAAATGAAAATCGGAGACGTTCGCGGGAAGAGATGGAGTATGAATTGCTGGACACGGGAGTATTCCATGAGGACAGGTATTTTGATATTTTTGTAGAATATGCCAAAGCCGGTCCGGAAGACATCCTGGTGAAGATTACCGCAGTGAACCGTGGCCCCGAGGATGCGTACTTGCAGTTGTTACCTACCCTTTGGTTCCGCAACGACTGGTCGAAGTGGATTGCTGAATCCAACAGGGCCGCTGTGAAACCAAGCCTCCAAAAAACTGATGCGCAGAACGGCACGAGTTCGCTCATTGCCTCGCATCCGTTGTTGGGTGAATTCAATTTCTACTGCGATGGAAATGTGCAACTGCTTTTTACGGAAAATGAAACAAATCATGAGAAACTGTTTGAAGGGTTCAGTAATGAAAGCCCCTACGTCAAAGACGGTATCAATGATTTTGTGATACAGGGCAAACAAGGCGCCTTGAATCCCGATAACTGGGGAACAAAAGCTTCAGCGCAGTATCAACTCAATATTGGCCCCGGCCAGTCCGCTAATGTCCGGCTACGGCTGACAAATCAAACATCAGCCGATCCCTTTGGAAAGGGCTTTGACCAGGTGTTTGCAGACAGACTCCGTGAAGCCGATGAATTCTATGCATCGGTCACACCTCCTGCGGTGAGTGAAGATGAGGCCAGGGTAATGCGGCAGGCACTGGCGGGAATGCTGTGGAGCAAACAATTCTTCTTTTTTGATGGCGACAACTGGCTCGACGAACACCATTCCAATCCACTGCACAAAGGCTATAAAAATGCACGTAACTCTGAATGGTACCACATGCTCAATGAGGATATTATTTCCATGCCCGACAAGTGGGAATACCCCTGGTATGCAGCCTGGGACCTTGCATTTCATACCCTGCCACTTTCCATTGTGGATCCCGATTTTGCCAAGGATCAAATGACCTTGTTGCTAAGAAATTCATACCTGCATCCTAACGGGCAGTTGCCTGCGTATGAATGGAATTTCAGTGATGTGAATCCACCGGTACATGCCTGGGCAACCTTGTTCCTGCACCGCACTGA
This sequence comes from Sphingobacteriales bacterium, assembly GCA_037443285.1. GTDB lineage: Bacteria > Bacteroidota > Bacteroidia > Chitinophagales > Chitinophagaceae > Phnomibacter. Next base: position 23,494 of record JBBIOQ010000038.1, read on the forward strand.
GCAAGCCCTGAAGGATGAAATGGATATGGACTTTCTCCTGTCGGCTTTCAACAAACTGCTGCTGAATTTTACCTGGTGGGTAAATAGAAAAGACCGTTTTGGCAAGAATGTTTTCGAAGGCGGCTTCCTGGGACTCGACAATATTGGTGTATTCGACCGGAGCGCTCCACTGCCTACAGGCGGTAATCTCGAACAGGCAGATGGAACCGCATGGATGGCGCTTTTCAGCCAAAATATGATGGAACTCGCTGTAGAAATAGCAGCCCGCGACCCGAGGTATGAAGAGATGGTTATAAAGTTTGTTGAACACTTCTGTTTTATCGCTTCTGCCATGAACCAACCCGGAAATGACGGTATGTGGGACGAAGAAGACGGTTTCTACTACGATCTGCTCCGGCTGCCCGATGGCAATGCTCAACGCCTCAAAGTGCGTTCAATGGTTGGCCTGCTGCCTATCTGTGCCACTACAGTGACTGAAGACTGGCAAAGGCAGCGAATTCCCAAAGCGATGGCATTCATTCAGGAACAGATGCGTCGGCTACCCGAACTGAAAGAGACCATACATCCTACAGGCCCTGGCAATTTGGGAGTGAAAGAGCGTGGCATCCTTGCATTGGTAAATTCGGATCGGTTACGCAGAATTCTCTCTAAAATGCTCGACGAGAATGAATTCCTGGGTCCGCATGGCATTCGGGCTCTTTCAAAATTCCACAAGCAGCATCCCTTTGTTTTTTACGTAAATGGACAGGAATTCAGGGTTGATTACCTGCCGGCAGAATCGAATACTGGCATGTTTGGCGGCAACTCCAACTGGCGCGGTCCGGTATGGATGCCGGTGAACGTGATGATTATCCGGGCTCTGCTGAATTTCTACCTCTATTACGGCGATAATTTCAAGATTGAATGCCCGACAGGTTCAGGCAAAATGATGAATTTGTTTGAGGTAAGCAAAGAAATTGCAAACCGCCTTACTTCCACCTTTACACTCGATGAACATGGCCGCAGGCCTGTATTTGGAGGCAACGAGAAGTTCCAGACCGATCCAAACTGGCGTGACTATATTCTCTTCTATGAATACTTCCATGGCGACAACGGCGCGGGGCTTGGTGCAAGTCACCAAACAGGATGGACAGGAGTAGTAGCAAAAATCATCCAGCTTTTTGGATTGATGGATGCTCAGAAAGCACTTGAGGGTGGCAAACAGGCAGCATTTATTCCAAACACCGGTAATCTTGTAAAAAATGAACCAGCAAAATTATCCCTCGCTTTATCAAATTAATACCAGGGTCTGGCTGTCTAAATTGTCAGTTGAACTGGGCAGGCCTGCCACGCTTGATGACATTCCGGATGCTGTACTTGAGCGGCTGGCGGCCATGGGTTTTGACTGGATTTGGTTGCTGAGTGTATGGACGACAGGAGAAACCGCCCGCAGGATTTCCCGTGAACATCCCGGATGGCGGGCAGATTTTGAAAAGACCCTGCCCGACCTGAAGGAGGATGATATCGGAGGCTCGGGATTTGCCGTTTGCGACTATCACGTGCATCCACAACTTGGCGGCGATGAGGCCCTGCAACGGCTGCGCACAAGAATGCAGTCACTGGGGCTGAAACTGATGCTTGATTTTGTGCCCAATCACATGGGGCCCGACCATCCCTGGGTAGCAGAGCATCCAGATTATTTTGTTGCAGGAACTGAAGCCGAACTGGAACATCATCCGCAAAATTTCAAAAAGGTAAAAATCAACAACGGGGATCGCATCATGGCCTATGGTCGCGATCCCTATTTTGATGGCTGGCCCGACACGGTGCAGCTGGATTACAGTAATCCTGATACGGTGGAAGCCATGACGCAGGAACTGCTTCGTATTTCCAATCAATGCGATGGGGTGCGATGCGATATGGCCATGCTGGTTTTGCCGGATATTTTTGAAAGAACCTGGGGCAGAAAAGCACAGCCGTTTTGGGCCAATGCAATTAATGCCGTACGTGCAAAATCACCCGGCTTTTTGTTCATGGCCGAAGTTTACTGGGATATGGAGTGGACCATGCAACAGGAAGGATTTGATTATGCCTACGACAAACGTCTTTATCATAGGTTGGTGGAAGGCCATGCCCGTCCAGTAAGGGAACACCTGCATGCAGATGTAGGTTACCAGCAAAAGCTGGCCCGTTTCCTAGAAAACCACGATGAACCCCGTGCTGCCGCTACTTTTGAGCCGGATGCACACAAAGCAGCGGCCATGATTACGTTCACTGTTCCCGGCCTTCGTTTCTTTCACAATGGGCAGTTTGAAGGATGGAAAAAACGAATTTCTCCGCACCTGGTACGTGGTCCGCATGAACCTGTTGATGAAGATTTGAAAATGTTTTACCGGCAATTGCTGGAGGTGCTGCGCATCCCGGTGATGAAAACAGGCGAATGGCAGTGGATGGAAGGCAGAGCGGCTTGGGATGGCAATGGTACCTGGAATGACTTTGTTGCACATGTTTGGCAACACAATGACGGCAACTTGATAGTGGTGGTAAACTATTCTCCGCATGCCAGCCAGTGCTACCTGCCAATCCCCTTCCCGGGCCTCGCCGGAAATGAGTGGCGTTTACAGGATTTGATGAGCCAGGCCGTATACGACCGTAATGGAAATGACTTGCAAACCTCCGGGCTTTTCCTCGATTTGCCGGCATGGCATTATCATGTGTTCAGCATGACTAAAATAAATAGGCCGGAGCCGACCGAAGTAAAGAAATCTGTTGAGCCGACCAGTTTGTTACAGTTACTGACTGCAAACTGATGATTGTGATAGCAACAAAAATGACATGATAAAACACCGAGCACATTGATGGAAAAATCCCGGCGGCATAAGTAAGAAGCAGATTGAATGACCAGCCTGCAAAATCATTCGCTTGAAATTGATTGGCCTTGAGTGCCTTAAAAATGGGCGGTAAGTTAAACCACCAATAAAGCAAGGGATTTAGCGGAATGGCCTTCACCATCAAGGCATCTGCTGCCTCATATTCTCCCAAAAAACTCATGCCAAAGCTGTACTGTTTGTTTTGTGGGTCATTTTGTTTGATGCGGTGGAAGGCTTCATTCGGGGTATCATAGAAACAAAAGCCTGGATGTCACATTGGATTATCTGGCTCATGAGCATTTCAACAATATGTGGCTGGGCGGATTACTTTTTGTAAGCCTTTCGTTCCTTCCATTCTTTGCTTTAAAGGAATTGGCACGGGTGATTGGTTGGGAAAAATTCAGGAATTTATTCTTTAAAAACAGGAACAGCGAGGCAAGGGCTTAGATTCCTAACATAGAAGATTAACCTGCCATTTCATTTGCTGCACATCTTCTGCGTCATTCCCGAATAGCAACAATTACCACATTATCTTATTCATACAGTCCTTATATACTTTTTATCGAAATGGCCTGTCAAGCCGATGCCCTTGATGACAATACTCATTGTTTTTTGAAAATGCATGCACGACTTTGCGTTTTCAACTAAAGTGCAGAGAATAAGAAAGAAGTGGAAGATACCCCTGACCAAACTCCACGGAATTGTTCTTATCCATTAAACAGTTGCATTCAATTAAAACAAACAGACCTTTTTAGATTTATATACACAAGCGTATCTATGAAAAAGATTTTTTCCATTGCGGCTTTGTCGTTTTTGATGGTACAAGTCGGGTATAGTCAAACATCAGGTTCCCAGGCTGCAGCCAAGCGACCAAACATCGTTGTCATTCTTGCGGATGATATGGGATTTTCCGATATGGGCATGTTTGGCAGTGAGATAAAAACGCCAAATATGGATGCACTAGCGTCAAATGGAGTACGTTTCAACAACTTTTATACCCATGCAAGTTGCTCACCCACAAGGTCTATGTTACTGTCGGGGCAGGATACGCACCTCAATGGTTTGGGTGCGATGGATGAGTGGACCGCCCCCAACCAGATGGGGAAAGAAGGGTACGAAGGGCATCTGAGCACCAACCTGGTAACCTTGCCCCAGTTGTTGAAAGATGCAGGGTATCACACCTATATGGTTGGCAAGTGGCATTTAGGTAAAGCACCTGACAAGATTCCTGCCGCCCGTGGTTTTGAAAGAGATTTCACTTTGCTGGACGGAATGGGAAGCTATTGGGACATGACCAATATGACAGCACTCAATCATACTTCAGTGTTTACAGAAGATGGAAAATACCTGACCAAACTTCCTAAAAACTATTATGCCACGGAAACTTATACCGATAAGATGATCAATTTCATCGATGAGGGAAGAAAAGATGGGAAACCCTTCTTCGCTTACGTGTCTCATCAGGCGCCCCACGATCCTTACCACCTGCCCAAAGACTGGAGAAACCGCCATGTGGGTGAGTATGACAAAGGCTGGGACATGGTCAGAAAAGAACGAATGAAGAAGCAAAAGGAGCTCGGCATAATTCCTGAAAATACCGAACTCGCCGAGCGAATGTGGTACGTCCCTGATTACTCCATTCTGGCACCTGCAGCCCGTGCCTTGATTGGGAAGAAGATGGAGCTCTATGCCGGGTTAGTTGAAAACCTGGATTATCATATTGGAAGGTTAATTGACCACCTGAAAGACATCGGAGAGTATGAAAACACCATCTTTATCGTATTTGGTGACAACGGAGCGGAAGGCACCGACCTGGGCGCTATGATAGGTGGCACACCCGGCACACTCAATTACCTGTATTTCGCAGCAAAATGGTCGAACAACAATCCCAATGCATGGGGAGAACCACACTCTTACGTGGGCTATGGTCCTGGCTGGGCACAGGTTTCAATGACTCCTTTCAGTCAGTACAAAGGCTGGATAGCTGAAGGTGGCATAAGGAATGCATTGGTAGTAAGTGGCCCAATCAACAAACTGCCGAAGGGCAGCATCAACAATGGCACCATGTTCGTGGCCGACATTATGCCGACCTTGCTTGAAGTAGCCGGCACAAAATATCCCGACAACTTTAATGGAAAGGCGCAACCCAAATTAGCGGGTAAATCCTGGCTTCCTGTACTGAATGGACAAGCGGCTTCTCCACGAACAGATAAGGATTACATAGGTTGGGAGGTTTTCGGTAACCGTGCAGTAAGGCAAGGCGACTGGAAAATACGCTGGGAGATAAAACCGGTGGGTAAGTCGGATTGGGAATTGTTCAACATCGCTCAAGACCCAGCCGAACGAAATGACCTGGCGACCCAAAACCCTGATAAGCTAAAAGAAATGCTGACACTTTGGGACAAGTATGCGAAGGAAAACAATGTAATACTACCAAATCGTACTGTTTTTGAAACACTGGAAGATCAATTACCTGCAAGGTTCCCTGTGCAGGAAGGCTACCCTCCGCTTATTAATATCAGGCAATTTGTTCCGCCTAAAAACATGATGGCCGATCCTAAAGAAATAAAGAAGAACTAATCATGAACAACTCAATAAAGTTTATCAGCATGCGTGCAGGTAATTATTCGATAGCACTATTTATCGTCATGCTTTGTGTATCCATTTCCACGATGGCCCAGGGCGATGGTCCGAGATTTTATTGGAAAACGCTGATGGGCACTAATGCCTTTCCGGTAATTGCAAATAATATGGGCGGAAATGCCAACCCGGTTGATCCATCCCATACAGTTATTCCGGGGTCTGATTTTAGAGCAACCATGGCCATGGCTGGCTATGCCAAAATGCTGCCGATAGGCAAACGTGCTGGCATGGTATCGCTTATTGTGCCTATGGGCAACATTACTGGAACGGCTTCAGTGAATGGGATAAATTATAGTAAAACAGCCAGAGGATTTGGAGATCCAATGCTGCAAGCCTCAGTAAACATTGTGGGACCCAAAGCCATCATGAATATCCCCGACATGCTGCGTTACAAACCAAAGTTCTCTGTTGATGTGGTTGGTAGCCTTGCCATTCCCATTGGAAGTTACGACAATACAAGCCCTATCAATATTGGTCAAAACAGATGGTACGGGCGCATAGGTGCACCGGTTGTTTGGCAGATTGGGCAATGGATTCCCGGCAAGCGTACCACACTTGAATTTCTTCCGGCAGTCTGGTTATTTGGTGATAACACAGATTTTACCGGGAAGACTATGTCGACCGAGCCAATGTTTCAACTGGAGGGGCATCTTACCCGCGACTTCATGGAAAAGCTTTGGGGATCCATTGATGTCATTTCAATGAGCGGCGGTAAAGCTACCATTAATGGAAAGGAAGGAAGCAGTTTAAATAATCTTGGCGTAGGAGGAACCCTGGGATACCAGATCAATGATAACATGCAGATGAACCTTTCTTACTGTTCTACGGTAAATGACAAAAATCCGGAAGACCTTAAAATGGATGGTTTTCGTATGACCCTCATATTCGGATGGCATGAGTTGGTTGAAGGAATGAAACGGTTGAAAGGCAACGATTGACAGGTTGATTATTACTTAACTTTTAATGCAAAATTGAAACTAACATAAAAAATAGCAAAGCAAGTGGATGCCACAATTTGAATTGGCACTTTGCAGCAATTGTTTTAGTCTAATGGAACTAAATTTTCAATAATCAAAAAAATCAATTAAAATGAAAAAAATCGTTCTCTTATCTGTATGCATCATAGCACTCACAGTGTTAGCACAGGCACAACTCAAAACCTCACTGGCGGTTAAAGATTTGAATAAAACCATTCAGAAATACATCAAGAACCACTACGAAACGCACCAAACAGCAGAGGCATACAAGTATAATACTGTTTACCTGATGAGAGTGCAAAAGGGTGACTCAAGCATCCGGCTTGTTTTTAATCAAGATGGTGATTTCCAATCAATAAAGCCAGATGATTTTGAAGAGAAAGTTAAACTGCAAACCAAAACCACCATGTCGGCAGATGATGTGGACAAGTCAATAACCAAGTACATCAAAAAGAATTATGAAGGCTTTGCCCTTGCTACGGCTGTTAGCTACGACCCTGTATATACGGTGAAGATGGTAAAGGGTGAAGAAATAGTTTGGCTGCTGTTTGACAGCAAGGGGAATTTCCTGGAAGTGCTTAAAAACTAGGACTTGCCATAAGATCGCCAGGACTCATGTATTGCGGCAATGGCTGGCAACCTGAAGGAAATAGGCATGAAACCTGCTACTTCAGGGACATGAAAGATATTAGGCAATTGTTCTTTGTGATATAAGTGATATTGGCTATTGCGGGGTTCGTATCGGGCCTTGCAATAGCCAATTTTATTCCTTATCCAAGTTGAGGTGCCAACTGATCAAAGTTGTGCGGCCCGGTCGCTTTTTCTGCTTTCATCGTCTTCTTTGCATGGTATCAATGGGTCTGATCAAATGACGAAAGCTAACCGCTGCGCCCGGGTTTCATTGTAAATATCAGGAGCTCTTTTGGCAGGGTAATATGTATGCTGAAGTGCGAAACATATTTTTATACTTGCTTGATACTTTAATGCCTTGCTCAGTTCTTTTGGAATTCATTTACCCAATGAACGTTGCCTGTTACGTATAAAAACTCAGCCAGGCTGCGAGACATTGTTTGCATTTACTTGTGATGGGCTGCAGGCTTTCTCAGGAAAAAATACCGCGTCCCAATTTCCACACTCCATTGATACCTGGCAATAAAATCTCCGAACATTCCCAGGCCTCCCTGCAACCAAAGGTTGAACCTCTGCGCTGGAGCATAGGCAGTTCTCAACTCAAAATTTCCTGAAAAATTACCGCCTACATAATCCAAAAAAAACTCCGGAGCTGCTGTTGTCCACATTTTTGGTGACCAACGCTTGATCATCACTATCTGTAATTTTGAATAACTGATTTTCTTCCTTGCCGTATCCCCACCCACCGAATTAGCCTGCTCAAAAACTGCAGACAAGGTCATTCTTTTTGCAGGAAATACACGGCTGTATGATAACAGGGGTACAAGAATATTTTTGCCGGTACCCAGAGAAGAAAAAGCGGCAGTATTCATGCTTAATTCGATGGAGGCAGCTAATCCTTGTAGCGGCGATTCAATAATCTTATAGCCAAGCAATCGCACAGAAATATCACCCAGTCCTGATTTCCCGTTGCCTGTCGAATTGTAAACGTATGGCAAATCAATCCTTGTGGTAAATCGCTTGCCCAATTTTGCATTGAACCTTACCACGCTCTGATTAAAGGAAGAATTATTATCGAAATATTGCAGATTATTGAACACCTCCAATCTTGTCAAAAACTGAGTGGGATCGTCTGCCGCGGCACCAAGTTTTGCATTGTGCAAAGAATCGGAACCTGCCTGCGCCAATACAACATTGGCTGACAAAACAAAAAGCAAGATCGAGATCAACCTGGTCAATTCTCAACACATTAGTATGCTGCATGCCTACAAAGCAGTCAACGCAGCATGGTGATTAGGACGTCCATAACAGAAGGCTTATAGCGATGCCCAGAATTATCATTATGATGGATGCTAACGCTCCTGGTGCTATTCTTAATGGCCTGAGCCCATTCATTCTGGCAAGGCTGCGTGAACGATTTATGTATATCCAGGTATTGATGGTCATCAACAAGGTGCCGCATATTGCAAGGTATAGTCCGATCATGTGTGCGTTCCGGATAATCGCCGTACCGCTTTCGATTCGTGCTTGATGCAATGCTTCAATTCCCTTGTCTATTGCAACGCCACTCGCCAAAAGGGCGATGTTTGTCCTAATCCATGCCAACTGCGTTCTTTCCAGTGCTAGCTCAGTTCGTTCCACTGCAAGGTCAACCCGTGGGTCAGCAGCATGTTCCGCCTCATTTCTCAGCAATTGCTCCTTTGAATCCATTACTGCACAATGTTTGATGTTGCATTCAAATATCGTTTCTTCCTTCCTCCTGAAACATGGCAATAATCATCTTTTTAAGCTGTGTAACTGTTCATTTTATTTTTTGGTTTGTTGGCATGTTTACCAGCAAATTCCGAATATTTTTTACGCAAAAAGGATGGTGTTCAACGACCATTAAAATCAGAACAGAGAATAAAAAAACAACCACCAAATGAAGCTTTCCGATCTGTCTTTGCCAATATGGACAATCGCATGGTTGAGCGTTGCACTTTTACAACAATAGTCCGGATAGCGTTTTTAAAACCTCAACTACAGGAATTTCAATAAGTATGACCGGCACAAACGGAATGATGGTAGCTACCCAAAGCGGTATCAGGTCTTTAAGAGTAAATGGAAAAGATTTCATCTGTAGTGCGTTCCCCATCAGCCCATTGAAATCACAGACAGTTGAATATTGTGAGGTGTCAAGGTCATTTTGAACAATTTTGAAATTATTGGCGGCGATTCTTTTTCCTAGTTCCCGGTTCATACCGCTGGCAAGATCATAGTAGTTAAAAATGGCGTCTTCGCGGGCTTTGGTAAGCGCTTTGGTGAATGCAATAAGCGGCAGGGAAAACAAGAGGGTAATAATAATGAGATAGACAACAAAAATGATTTTAAAATCGGCTAAATGTTTATTAGCCAGCAGCATAAAATCGGCGAAGTGGCCAGCTAATAACACTGAAATAGCGAAAGCAACCGGGGAAAAGAATCGCAAGGCAAAACCCAGGAAGCCCAGGCCACCAAGTTGGTCGGGGTGCAAGGCGTAGAGGTTCAGGCTGAGCTTTGAAATTTTACGAAGGATATTGCCCCAAATCAAAATGCGAAGTAGCCATCGATAAAGAATGAACAGCATGAGCGGTCTGCTGACAAATGCATTCCATTTCCCGGCAAAATTGAAAACGAGTAAACCATTTTTTTCGAGTGATTCCCAGGAAAACAATGAGGTATAATCGGATTCATAACTTATTACTAGAAAAACTTGCAGGTAACACAGCAACAGTATGCTTGCATCCACCCAAGGTGATTTAATAAACCTGACGTTACTATCCAAAATCCTTTGAAAGCCATCCTCTTCAGTTTTTGCGATAATTTCCGATTCTGTAAACTGGCCCAGTATTTTACTTAGTTGTGCATTTACTTTCTTTTCAGAGATAATGAGCAGGGGTAGTGCTATCAGCAATCTTGCTTGCGTATCAAAATGGGTGATGAAAGAGTTGTGAATATTGCCTGACCAAAATGTGCCATTCAGCAACGTATAGACGGCCAACGGGAGCCAGCAAATACTCAGGAAAACGATGGCCAGGATGGCCGAGGCATTTGAGCCAGATGAG
>JBBIOQ010000039.1:0-33248 GCA_037443285.1 Sphingobacteriales bacterium
AGGTCATTGAAGAATATGTTGAAATATTTGGTCAGGTAGCTCAGTTGGATAGAGCATCCCGACTTTAAGTCGGGAAGGTCATTGAAGAATAAGTTGAAATATTTGGTCCGGTAGCTCAGTTGGATAGAGCAACTGCCTTCTAAGCAGTAGGTCATTGGTTCGAATCCAATCCGGATCACTTTTCATCAACGCTGTTTCCTTTTTCATGTGCCACTGCATACTGCATTGCCAGAAAAAAACAGGACAAAATCAAAAGAGCCTTCCACGCGGAAGGCTCTTTTGTATTGTATAGTTCAGTTGGTTATTGTTCAATCACTTCAACACCCGGGAATTTTGTTTTGTCAAAAACAAAGAGGTTGTCGGCAAGGGGTGCGTTGGTCTTCAGGTTGCTAAGGCTGTAGTTATAAATGTTTCCGCTGTTTTCGTAAATCTTGCTATTTACAATCATGTTCTGCGTTTCATCGATGTACACATACACTTTGAAAAATGTTTTGCGCTTATCGGTGGGCGTCATTTCAATTTCCTGCAACTTCTTGCCACCTATAGTGACAGGGCCGTTGAGTTTGTAGAGAAAATCCTTGTCGTAGAAATTGGTGAATAGTTTTTGCGGGGTAATGACCTGGCCACTGTTGTCCACAGCGCTAACGGTTACTTCATTGGCAGCCGGTTCGTATTTCCATTGTGTTTTGCCATCGCTGTACAATTGCAGGCTGACTTCTGTGATTTTGTATTTCTGTCCTTTCAGGAAAATCTGGCCGGTTTTTTTGCCTGCAGGTTTGCCGGAACGGTTGGTTACACTGAGGCTGTAGTTGGCCTGCACGGTAGTCAGGCTTTTGAATTTGGCGCTCACTTTGTCGAGTAGGGCTTTGGCGGCAGGGTCATTTTGTGCAAATGATTGCAAGCTCAAAAAAGCCAGCGCCACGAGTAGGAGTTTTTTCATTGATGATTTTTAATGCGGTGCAAAAGTAACCATTCGACTCATTTGGGCATGTTGAGTTGCCTGAATGCCAGCGTTTTACCGCTATTTTAAGACTGAAGCCGGTATCGGGTTAAAGTTTTGTGGAAATGACACCGCCGTATTTGGCGTGAAAAAGATTCTAATCTGTAGTTTTCAAACCTCAAATCTATCAGCTTATGCAAAGGCTTCTTTTCCTGGCCCTGTTTTTTTCCGTGCAAATTGCTGCGCAAAAACTACCCTCCATTGAGGACAAAACCAAAGGAATGGTCTCGAAGGATGGGTATTTCCCTATGTTCATCGATGATGATGCGGGAAAGATTTTTCTGGAAATAAACAAATGGAACAAAGAACTGCTTTATGCCACCTCCCTGCCTGCCGGCCTGGGAAGCAACGATGTGGGGCTAGACCGTGGCAAACTGGGTGATGAAAAAGTAGTGCGTTTTGAGAAGCAGGGCCGCAAGGTGGTGATGATTCAACCCAATTACGGCTACAGGGCTGTGTCGAATGATGCAGCGGAAAAAAGAGCAGTGGAGCAGTCGTTTGCACAAAGCGTGGTATGGGCATTTACTGCAGAAGCAATAAGCGGTGAACGTGTGCTGGTTGACGCTACGGATTTTATTCTAAGAGATGCCATCAAAGTAAGCAGCCAACTGCGGCGAATGAACCAGGGCACTTATACATTTGATAAAAACAGGTCGCTGTTGTATTTGCCCAATACCCGAAATTTTCCATTGAATACGGAGATTGAGGCAACGGTTACTTTTACCAACAGTGACGGCAACACCGGCAATTATGTTCGCTCAGTTGCTGCCAGCGATGATGCCGTTACACTACGCATGCATCATTCTTTTGTTCAGTTGCCCGATGATGGGTACAAGCCAAGAGTGTTTGACCCTCGCAGCAGTTTCATTTCCACCTCTTTTTTTGATTATGCCACTCCCGTGAGTGAGCCCATTGAAAAACATTACATCATCAGGCACAGGCTGCAGAAGAAAGATAAAAATGCGGCCATGAGTGAAGCTGTAAACCCCATAGTATATTATCTCGACAATGGTACACCTGAACCTATACGCAGTGCCTTGCTGGAAGGTGCGGGCTGGTGGAACCAGGCATTCGAAGCGGCTGGGTATAAAAATGCTTTCCAGGTAAAAATTTTGCCAGACAGCGCAGACCCCATGGACATCAGGTATAACATGATCAATTGGGTGCATCGCAGTACACGTGGCTGGAGTTATGGTTCGGCTGTTGTAGACCCACGCACCGGTGAAATTATTAAAGGCAATGTAACGCTTGGTTCGCTTCGTGTACGCCAGGACTACCTCATTTTCACCGGGCTGCTGGCTCCGTTTGAAAACGGCATGCCTGCAAACGATCCTATGATGAAAGCAGCGTTGTGGCGCCTGAAACAACTGGCTGCACACGAAGTGGGGCATACACTAGGCCTCATGCACAACTACGCAAGCAGTGTAAACAATCGTGCTTCAGTAATGGATTACCCGCATCCACTGGTAACACTTGATGCAAACGGAAACATGGATTTTTCAAAAGTGTATGAAACAGGTATTGGCGAATGGGACAAAGTTGCTATCAACTGGGGCTACCGCGAGTTTGATGCCAACACTCATGAAAATGCTGCGTTGAAGGTTATCCTGAATGACGCCATCAGCAAAGGTTTGCAATTCATCAGCGACCGCGATGCACGTGCTCCGGGCGGGTTACATGCGCAGGCACACCTCTGGGATAATGGAAAAAATGCCGTGGAAGAACTGGCCAATGTGATGAAGGTTCGCAGCAAAGCCATGCAGCAGTTTGGCGAAAACAACATACCCAAAGGAACACCCATGGCTTTTCTTGAAGATGCATTGGTGCCCGTATATTTCTATCATCGCTACCAATTGGAAGCCGTTACTAAAATGATTGGCGGCGCCAATTATACTTATGCGTTGCGGGGTGATGGTCAACAGGTTTTTCAACCACTGAACAAGCAGCAACAAAGGGCCGCATTGGATGCAGTAATTGGTTGCATGAAGCCGGAGCTGCTGAATATACCAGAGCAGATTGCCAGCCTGATTCCTCCGCGTCCTGCAGGCTACGATTTCAACCGTGAATTATTCAAAAAGCGAACAGGGCTTGCGTTCGATAGGCTCACACCTGCAGAAACGGCCGTCGACTTGCCGCTATCATTTTTGTTTCATCCTGAGCGGTTGAACAGGCTGGTGCAACAAAAGAATACGGTAGGCTTTGGTGCCGATGACATGGCAGCAGCATTGATTAATCAGACTTGGAAATCTCCCAGGAAAACAGGCTTTGAAAAACAAATTCAGCAGCAAACGGAACAGGTATTGCTCACATACCTGCTGAGTGCATCCATCAATGATGAGAATGGATACGAAGTGAAAGCGGTGATGACCAATGCACTGGAAGATTTGAAATCCTGGATTTCTGCAAAAGCAAAAACATCAACCGGAACAGACAAAGCGCATTACCTGCTTGCATTGGAACGCATCAAGCATCCATCAGATGCAAAGCCTACCATACACAAAGAAATTCCACCGGGAGCACCTATTGGTTGCGAGTGGATGGAGGATTAGGAATGATGAATATGAAATAAGGAATGGAGAGTGAGGTCTAAGAAATTTGATGACATTTCTTAGACCTGGCGAATAGTCGAGAATCAGAAATTTCCTAGTATGTGTTTGTCATGTCTTCATCCACCACAATGATGAAATCGGCCCTGTTGAGGTATTCCTTCTCCAATTGGGAAATGTCTTTTTGTGAAACGGTGCTGATGGTTCCGATTTTTAAAGCAGGGTTTTGTTTCTTCAGGTACCAGTTGATGCTTTCATAATTATCGGAATGGTAGGAGCCGTTGTAGTGGATGAATGGCACGCCTTGTTGAATACTCTTTAAAATAAAATAAGCCATCGTAGCATCTTTCACTGCTTGCGCCTTTGGCAAATTTGGTCCACCATGACCACCCATGGCTACAGCCATGTTTTTATAGCAGGGTAGAGTGGAGTCATAATCAACCGGCAAAGGCATCATCCAGCTTTTTTCCTGCGCTGTCAGTGTATCCAGTACTTCAAAGCCGCCCTTCGCCACCATGGAAGCATACCTGCGGGGAATGTTGGTAGCAATAAAAGCGTAGTTTTTCTCCTTTGCATAATTTACCAATGGTGCATAATCGGTCTTGTAGTTTTTCCAGAGTCTTGCACTTGAATCCAGGCCTTTGTCCGACAGTTTTCCGGCAAGAAAATCATTCAGCTGTTGTTGATTATCCGCCTCAAACATTTCAGCACCGAGCATTATCTGCTTGGAGTTGCCAAGGTCGCGGGTGAGCTCGAGCTGCAGCCAGTGAGCAATGGCATTGTTGTGCAGTTCGCCAAAAAGGATGACGTCTTTCAGTTGCATGGCGCCGAGCATGGCTCCGTAATCCGCGGGTTTGCCTTCTGCTGTAAAGAGTTGGTAGGCAGGGCGGGGTTGGGCTACCGTTTGGATAGCTGTGAATATTATTGCAATGCAGGCAATTCTTTTTATCATACAGGCTGCGTTGATTTTGAGTGGAATTTTTTAAATGTAAGCGGAAAGGTGATATCACCACTGCCCAAGTAATTGGTCGAGTTCTAATTCTGTTTTCACAAGTACATCCCTGGCTTTGCTGCCCTGGTTAGGTCCCACAATACCTGCTGCTTCTAACTGGTCCATCAGTCGGCCGGCACGGTTATAACCCAGCTTCATACGGCGCTGTATCAAACTGGTGCTTCCCATTTGGTTGGCTACAATCAGGCGTGCTGCATCTTCAAACAATGAGTCGCGGTCGTTGAGGTCGAAGTCGCGGCTTTCGGCTTCTTTTTCATCAACGTATTCAGGTAGCAGGAATGCATCGGGGTATCCTCGCTGTGCACCTATGAAATCGCAAACCCTTTCAACTTCAGGAGTATCCACAAAGGCGCACTGCAATCTTATCAGCTCGCCATGATGGCTGATGAGCATGTCGCCTTTACCAATTAATTGCTCGGCACCGCCGGCATCAAGAATGGTGCGGCTATCTATTTTGCTGCTCACTTTAAAAGCCACGCGGCTTGGGAAGTTGGCCTTAATTGTTCCTGTAATAATATTTACCGATGGCCGCTGTGTGGCAATGATGAGGTGAATGCCTACGGCACGGGCCAACTGGGCAAGCCTTGCAATAGGCATTTCAATTTCTTTGCCAGCAGTCATAATCAGGTCGGCAAATTCATCAATCACCAGCACAATAAACGGCAGGAATTGGTGGCCTTTCTGCGGGTTCAGTTTGCGCTTAATAAATTTGTCGTTGTACTCTTTTATGTTGCGTACATGGGCTTCTTTCAACAGGTCGTAACGGTTGTCCATTTCAATGCACAGCGCATTCAAAGTATTCACTACTTTCTTGGTGTCGGTAATGATGGCTTCTTCTTCACCCGGAAGTTTGGCCAGGAAATGTTTTTCAATTACCCGGTACAAACTCAGTTCTACTTTCTTGGGGTCCACCAAAACCAGTTTCAATTGCGATGGATGTTTTTTGTACAACAGGCTCACCAGCACCGCATTGATACCAACTGATTTGCCTTGCCCTGTGGCACCAGCCATCAGTAAGTGCGGCATACCAGAAAGGTCCACTACAAAATGTTCATTGGCTATGGTTTTGCCAATGGCAATAGGCAGGCTCGATTTGCTGTTGACAAATTTGTCGCTGCTCAGCAGGCTGCGCATGCTCACAACCGATTTGCTTTTGTTGGGCACTTCAATACCAATAGTGCCTTTTCCCGGAATGGGTGCAATGAT
This sequence comes from Sphingobacteriales bacterium, assembly GCA_037443285.1. Lineage (GTDB taxonomy): Bacteria > Bacteroidota > Bacteroidia > Chitinophagales > Chitinophagaceae > Phnomibacter. Next base: position 5,765 of record JBBIOQ010000039.1, read on the forward strand.
GCGTATGCCAAGCGCTGCAAGGCTTAGCGCAATATCATCTTCAAGATTTTTTATTCGGCTGATGCGTACACCCGGAGCAGGCACAATTTCATACAGCGTAACAGTTGGCCCAACGGTGGCGGATATGCGCTGTATGGAAATGTCATAGTTTTTAAGTGTGCCAATAATCTGGTCTTTGTGTTGCTCCAATTCCTGTTGGTCGGCCACTACTTTTTCGCTGCCATGCGTATCGAGCAAATCAAGCCCGGGAAACTTATAACCCTTTAATTCCAGCGAGGGATCGTAAGGCTCCATTTCATGAGTGAGTTGAGGTATTGAACCGGATACAGGGCTTTCAGTTTTTGCCTGGCTTTCATCGGCATGCGGAGGATTTATTTCCAGTGCAAGGCCGGACGGCAATATTTCCCGAACTGCAATTGGTGTAATTTTTTTCGGAACAGGTTGTGCAGCCTCGGGCTCATCATCATCTAACTCGTCTGCTTCGCCTACGGGTGCAGGCGGATTGGGCATACTTACAGCTATCAGGTTTTCAGGCGACTTATTGGTTTCAATAATATCCAGCTTGTTTATCGGGTCGTCGTTGCCTTTCTTATTTGATGGCATTACCACTGCTATGCTGCTATCGCCTTCCAATGTATTTCCTTGCACACCAACTGATTGCTGCTGCAGCGGGTTAGCCTCTTCAGGCGCAAGGTTTTGCTGCAAAACAACAGGATGACCTTCGGCATACAAATCGTTGATGGTTTTTCCACCGGTGGCGGCAACCGGTGCCCATTTACTTTCTGGTTCGGGCGTCGATATTGGCTCAGCGATGGTACTTTCACCAGCAGTTTCATCCTGATTTGGGACAAGGGGCTTTTCCTGTTTTTTAGGCAACCTGAACACAGGGTTGAAACGCCAGATAAACCAGCTGAGCCCGGCCACCAGCAAGAGGAGCGATGTTCCGGTTTTGCCAATCATGTTGCCGAGGTAATTGCTGCACATTTCGCCAAGGGCACCTCCGTAACTGAATGCGCTGCCATTGGTAGCAAATGCCAGGCCAACACTAAAGAACACAACACCCGTAACAACGTATTTCAGGTTGCGCCATAATGAGAAGATTTTCTTGCCAAAAATCAGGTTGACACCCAACACAAAAGGAAGGGTGCAAAGAAGAAAGGAAGCCAGTCCGAATCCTTTGTAAATCAGTTGGTGCCCGGCCCAAGCTCCAAGGCGGCCTAACATATTGTCGACTTTCAGATTTTCGGCAAAAAGAAAATCGGCCCCGGCAGAAAATACTTTGTCTTGATCCTGTTTCCAGGTGAAGCAATAGGAGGTAAGTGCAATGAAAAGCAGGATGCTGAAAATCAACAGGGAGAATCCGCTGATTTTGTGCGTCCTTTCATCCTTTACAATATCCTTCACCGATACCGTCTGTTCCTTTTCCTGTTTGAAAGCAGCAGCCTCGGTTTCTTTACTTTTTGTTCCTTTTCGTACCATGTACAATCAAAGATAAACGGGGCGCATAGCTGTGCGCCAAATGAAAAAACCCACCATGTGGGGATTTATTGTGCAGAACCCTGTCCTGCAGGCATAGAAATCAATCACTACCTGAATTGCTGGCCAGTGTATTCCATCCTTGTGCAAGGGTGATGGCGCAAAGGGCTATTCCTGCCATGAGCACCAGGTAGAGGCCAAACAGTGGGCGGGTACTTACATGCGCATTTGTTGAAAGATTGTTGGCAGTATCGGTGCCTTGTTGCCACCACAGGTGCATCATGCGTATTATTGCAAAAGCTGCAGTATGCAATCCAGCAAGCAGCCCTGTCCAAAGCCACCATTTCTTTTTCCCAAACCAACCCCATGCCTGTAGTATCCCAAACAGGAATAGTATTACCCAAACAGCCTGTCCGCTGTACTGTCCTATCAGCGACATGTGATAGGTTTGCCCCTCCATTACCAATTCTTCTGCCGGAAACAATGGGGCAAGCAGACCAAGCATGTAGGCAATGATGCCGGCTGCGGAAAGCTGCCTGTATAATACCTTGTTTTTTGGTTCGGCCTGTTGTTGCCATTTCCACTTCATGGTTTCAAAGATGGGGGTTTTCAATAATTGCTCTTTAAACACTTCACCTACCGATGAAGGCAAAAATCATTTAGGTTTGCTGCAATGGTTGTAAAATCAATAGATCACGGTACCAGTAGTTTGCTGCCATTTGACCCGGCCACCCGAAAATTGGTGCTGGAATGGACGCCCTCGCATTTGCACGTAGTGCTTTGGAACCTTCAACTTAACAAACCCGAATCAGTTGAATCTTTCGCTGGAAATATTGCCGATGAATACGAATGGCAATCGGTAATGAACCAGTCGCGGTTGCTTCATTACAATGATATGCCATTGCTGGCTTATTGTGCATCGGGCAGGGCCATGCCGGTGCCTGCTGCCCTGTATGATGAAGCAACAGCCACCCGCGAACTCAACCTGTTGCTAGGTGAAGCCATGTGGCTGCGTTCGTTTGGCGACACCGTCAGCAACCAGAACATGATTTGGTTTTGGCAAATGCCACAGGCTGTGGCCTCCTGGCTGGAAGAACATTTTTCATCCGTTACTTTTCGCCATAGTGTTGGTGCATTATTATCCATCGAAAGAAATGGAGATGAACCTGCCTGTGATTTCATCATTGATGAAAGTGCCACCTGGGCCTTGCTGCTTGCCAATGGGAAGTTGTTGCAGGCAGCTGCCTTTCCGTTAAACAATGCCGACGACCTTGCTTATCGTTTACTGAGCATGGTTAAATCAAGTGGTTTGGAAAATCATGAACTGCTATGGCGTGCAGGTGGCATGATCGAAACCGATGCTGCACTGTACAAAGGCCTCGAAAAGTATTTGAAGAACCTTGAATTGCGGCAAACAGCCCATGGTTTAACCGATGGTGTAAATGCCCACTATTTTGCTCACCTATTTGAAATTCTATCATGAGGATTATTGGCGGCAAATGGGGTGGCAGGAAAATTCAGCCGCCTACCAAAATGCCATACACCCGGCCTACTACTGATATTGCTAAGGAAGGGCTGTTCAATATCTTACAGAACCAGGTTGATTTTGAAGGCTTAAAAACGCTTGACCTTTTTGGCGGCACCGGAGCTATTACCTATGAACTGCAAAGCAGGGGAGCAACGGAAAGTACAGTGGTGGAAAAGGATGCGCAGATGTATCGGTTCATTTCTGATAATCTTAAAAAACTTTGCGCCGAAAATGTTCACATGTACCGGCTCGATGTATTTAAGTACCTCGAAACCTGTGACGAACAATTCGACTTCATTTTTGCCGGGCCGCCTTATGCACTCACCACAATAGACGAACTGCCTAAAATGGTTGTTGGCAGAAACCTGATTGCACCCGATGGTATTTTTGTGCTGGAACATACGCCACGCAACCATTACGAAAACTATCCAGGTTTTGTGAAACAGCGTAATTACGGTACCACCATCTTTTCATTTTTCCAGAGAGTCGATTCCAATCAACTGTAGATGTTCAGATTTTATGGCGCTCACCAAAGCATTTTTAAGGAAAGAATATCACGACAAGAGGCGCCAGTTACAATTGCCGCAGATGCATGAAATGCTGACAATCATGATTGAAAGAATTGATGACATCCCATTGCCCGAAGGAAATATTTTCATGAGCTTCCAGTCGCTTGCCAAATTCCATGAGGTGCCCGTACATTTTTTCCAGGAGCGAATCGATGTGCTGAAGCCAGATATTTCGTGGTGTTTTCCAAAAACAAATCCCGGAGACGCATCAATGGATGCGATTGTAGATGATGAAGAAACCACCTGGGCAAAGGCTGCCTTTGGCATCAACGAACCACAGACCGGGAAAATAGTGCCACCAGAAAATATTGCATTTGCCTTGGTTCCGCTTGTAGCATTTGATGAGAAGGGTTTCAGGGTTGGTTATGGAAAGGGATATTACGATCGATTTCTCAAACGCTGCAGCCCTGATTTGGTAACGGTCGGCGTTAGTTGGTTTGGGCCTGTGCCCTACATTGCCGATATCAATACCAAAGATGTACCTTTAAAATATTGCATTACGCCAGAACATCTGTATGCCTTTTAATTTCTATTTGCTCAAGAGCCTGCGATTGTTGCTTTTCCCTTTTTCATTGCTTATGGCGTTGGCAGTCATGGTTCGCAACAGGTTGTACAATTGGAAATGGTTGCAAAGCACATCTTTCAATTTGCCCTTAATATGTGTTGGCAACCTGAGCGTTGGTGGCACCGGCAAAAGCCCCATGACAGAAATGCTGATAGATTGGTTGATTGATGATTATAAGCTAGCCACACTAAGCCGCGGGTACAAACGAAAAACGAAAGGTTACCTGCTTGCAGGCGACCAAACAACTGCACTTGAAATTGGGGATGAGCCTATGCAGTTTCATCTCAAATATCCGGAGGTGGCGGTGTCAGTAGGAGAGGAACGTATTCTTGCCATTCCACAGTTGCTGCACGACAGGCCCGAAACCCAGGTAGTAATTCTCGATGATGCATTTCAACACCGCGCCATCAAAGCGGGTTTGAATATTATTCTCACTGACTACAACAATCCATATTGGGATGATTGGTTTTTACCTACAGGAGATTTGCGTGATGAAAGGGTAAGTGCGCAGCGGGCAGATATTATTGTGGTAACCAAATGCCCTGCTAACATAGAAGAAGAGGAAAGGCAAAATGTGCTGAAGAAAATAAATCCACTGGCGAATCAGCATGTGTTCTTCACAACACTTCAATACGGGGTTCCTTATCATATACAAACACATGCAGCATACCTGCTACACCAGCAATGCGAAGTGCTGTTGGTTTGTGGCATTGCCAATCCTGCGCCGCTGAAAATGTATCTCGAAGAGCAAGCCGGCCTTTATGAACAAATGAATTACAGCGATCATCATATTTTTTCGATAGATGATTTGCGCAACATCAGGCAAAAATTTGCCGAACTTGAATCGGCATCCAAAATCATTCTGACAACAGAGAAGGATGCAGTTCGCCTGGTGAAATTTGGAAATGAGTTGAACAACCTGCCACTGTATGTGCAACCGGTGAAACATGCAGTGTTGTTTAATGAAGAGGAGGAATTCAAAAGAATGATCACCGGTTTTGTAAAAAATTTTGGAAGAGAAAATAACTAATGGCAAAGAATAAAGACAAGAGAAAAAAGCATTTAACCAGTGTGGAGGAGTTAACCGGTACACTGGATATAACTAAATCAGGACTGGGTTATGTCATTGTTGCGGATGGCAGTGGCGATGTGCTGGTACGGCCAGCTGATTTCAACAAAGCTTTTCATGGCGACAAAGTGCAGGTTGTAGTCACCCGTGATGGATTTGGTAGTCGTAAACGGGAAGGGAAAATATCAGAAGTGTTGCAGCGTAAACAACTGCAATACATGGGAACTCTTCGTTTTCATGCAGGCCGCTGGTTCTTTTTGCCGGATACCGAGAAGCCAATGCCCCATTTTGAACTGGAGCAGGCACCAACGCATGAAGTAGATGAAGAGGGCAAAGTGATTGTGAAATTTGTGCGCTGGGAAAAAGGCGACAGGCGGCCTATTGCCGAATTGCTGCAGGTGGTGGAAATGGATGACATGAACGACATTGCGATGAAGGACATCCTGATGGAAAATGGCTTCCCGCTTGAGTTTTCCGACGATGCATTAGAAGACGCCGCACGGATGAATGACCATGTTCCTGCTTCAGAACTCAAACTCCGAAAGGATTTTCGCAATACACTCACATTCACCATTGACCCGGTGGATGCAAAAGATTTTGATGATGCGCTAAGCATTAAGATGCTCGACAAAGGGTTGTTCGAAATAGGCGTACACATTGCTGATGTAAGTCATTTTGTGCAAGAAGGCACTGTGCTGGATGCCGAAGCATATGCCAGGGCTACCAGTGTGTATTTGCCCGACAGGGTGAACCCCATGTTACCGGAGCGCATCAGCAATGAACTTTGTTCTTTGCGACCCAATGAAGACAAGTTTACATTTTCTGCAGTTTTTCAGATGAATGCAAAAGGAGAAGTGAAAGACACGTGGATTGGCAGGACTGTCATCCATTCTGATCATCGCTTTACTTATGAAGATGTGCAACTGATAATTGAATCAGGTGAAGGAACTTATCATGAGGAAGTGCATTTGCTGAACAAAATTGCCCAGAATCTGCGCAAGGAAAGATTCAGAAAAGGAGCTATCAATTTCAGTTCACAGGAAGTTCGTTTTCAACTTGATGAAAAAGGTAAGCCAGTGGGCGTTGTGGTAAAGGAAAGCAAGGAAGCTCATCAATTGATTGAAGAGTTTATGCTGTTGGCAAACCGCACTGTAGCCGAAACTGTTTCGAAGGTGAAGGTCTTCGACAAGCCGCTTCCGTTTCCCTACCGTGTGCACGACCAGCCAGACGAAGAAAAACTACTGCCGTTTATAGCATTTGCCCGAAAGTTTGGACACAGTTTTGATACACGTACCCCCGATGCCATTGCTGCCTCATTCAATCAACTACTGAGCGATGCACAAGGCACGCCACAGCAGCATGTACTGGAGCAATTGGGAATTCGTACTATGGCCAAGGCGGTGTACACTACTACCAACATAGGTCACTATGGACTTGGTTTCAACGACTACTGCCATTTCACTTCACCCATCCGCCGCTACCCCGATGTAATGGTGCATCGCTTACTGCAGCAGGTACTCGACCAGAAAATGGTGATTGACAAAAAACTGGAAGAAAAATGTAAACACTGCAGCGAACGTGAACGTGCTGCAATGGATAGTGAAAGAGCTGCCAACAAATACAAGCAGGTTGAATTTTTATCGGAACACCTGGGCGAAGAGTTTGATGCGGTAATCAGTGGCGTGGCCACTTTTGGTTTTTGGGCTGAAACTGTTGACCACAAATGCGAAGGCCTTGTGAGTGTACGTGACCTGAACTACTACGACGATTTCAGGTTGGTGGAAACTGACTACAGCCTTGTTGGATTGCGCAGTGGCCGTAAGTTCAGGATGGGTGATCCTGTTCGCATAAAAGTAGTGGCCGCCAACCTTGAAAAGCGACAACTTGATTTTGAATGGGTATATGCGAAGGCGGCTGTAAACACAGACACAGCAGTTGAAGCTGCCCTTTGGGCTGTGAAAACAAAAAAGAAAGCTAAGCCCGTTTCATCAAAAGCCCCCATACCAAAAGACTTCAAAAAGAAGCATAAGAAGAAATGAAAATCATCGGCCCATTTTCGCAAATAGTCACCATGCAAAACCTTGCACTAAAAGGTGCTTTGGTGGATGATCGATTGCACATTATTGAAGAGGGAGGTGTTTGTATTAATGACACTACTATTAAGGAAGTTGGTAAGTATGCCGACCTGGTTGAGAAATTCCGGGGTGCTGAAAGTGAAGTGATAACCAATCCTTCTGTGCTGCTCCCCGGCTTTGTAGATTGCCATACACACATCTGTTTTGCCGGCAACCGAAATGCTGACTATGCATCACGTATTGCCGGCAAGTCGTACTTAGATATTGCCAAGGCCGGGGGAGGCATCTGGAATAGTGTTGACCAAACACGACAGGCAACGGAGCAGTATTTGACGAGCTCATTATTGCAACGTGTTGAACAGCACCTTCACAATGGCGTTACAACCACTGAAATCAAGAGCGGGTATGGTTTGAATGTGGAAGATGAACTAAAAATGCTTCGGGCTATTCAACAGGCTTCTTTGCAAACCCATTCCTCACTTGTTCCTTCCTGTCTTGCAGCACATACTTTGCCAAAGGACTTCCCGGGAAATCACCAGGCATACCTGCATTTCATTATCCAGGATTTGTTGCCTGTGGTAAGATTGCAAGGCCTGGCAAAACGGGTGGATATTTTTATTGAAGAATCGGCTTTTCAACCTGCGGCCGCCTTACAATACCTGAACGTTTGCCGCGATATGGGGTTCCACGTTACGGTTCATGCTGACCAGTTCACAACCGGCGGCAGCAAAGTGGCTGTTGAGGTAAATGCCCTTTCTGCCGACCATCTTGAAGCCAGCACCGAAAAGGAATTGCAAATGATAGCCAACTCAAACACAGTAGCTGTTGTGCTTCCCGGAGCTTCCATGGGCTTAGGAATGCCATTTGCAAAAGCCAGGAAGTTGCTCGACCTGGGAGCTTGCGTTGCCATTAGCACCGACTGGAATCCCGGCTCAGCACCTATGGGCGATTTGCTCATGCAGGCAGCGGTGATGGGGGCTTCGGAAAAGCTTACCACAGCAGAAACTTTTGCCGGCATTACCTGCAGGGCGGCTCATGCGTTGGGCCTGCACGAACGTGGTGTAATTGTTCCGGGTTTCAGGGCGCATATGCAGGCATTCCCAACCCATGATTACCGCGATATTTTATACTACCAGGGAACTATGAAACCTTGCAAGGTTTGGGCCTGACAGTTCGTAACTTTAGATACTAAACATGTTTCATGCCTTTTTATCAGCACGCTGATGCATCTGTTTGGTCGGGCCGTATTGATGGCCACGAACCGGACCAACTTCGGTGGCATCAGGTGATGCATTACCCCGACCTTGAAACCGGCAACCTGCCGGTGCTGGGCCCGCACCACCAGGGTGTGGCACTTATTGGATTTTGCTGTGATGAAGGGGTGCGTCGCAATTTGGGCCGAACAGGCGCAGCGCTTGGACCAAGGTTTCTTCGTGAAGCCTGCAGGAATTTTCCGTTGTCAGGTGCACATCTTATACTTGCTGATGCAGGCGATGTGGTTTGCAATAACCAAAACCTGGAAGAAGCGCAACAGTTGCTGGGCAACATGGTGGCAAAAATTCAAGAGGCCGGTTATCTGCCCATTGTTTTTGGTGGGGGGCACGAAGTGGCCTATGGCAATTTCTGCGGAGTGAGGCCGGTGCACAAGGGCATGGCCTTTGGCGCCATTAATTTTGACGCCCATTTCGACCTGCGTGCAGTTGACAATAGTATCGGATCTACATCGGGTACCGGGTTTTGGCAAATGCATGAATGGTGCCGCATTCACCAGCATCCTTTTCAATACCTCGCTGTGGGCATTCAGCAATACGCTAACACCAGGCGATTGTTTGAAACTGCAGATGATATTGGAGCGAAGTATTTCCTGGCTGAGCAATTTACCAATGACCAGTTGGAGCAAATTATAACGGCTATCAATGGCATCCTGGCAAATGCCGATGTGGTGCAACTTAGCATTGACTTAGATGTATTTGCAGCCTGCCACGCACCGGGAGTAAGTGCACTTGCCTTTAATGGCCTTGCGCCCAATAGTATGTTTAAACGGCTGCTGCGTCATATTGTATTCAGCAGCAAGGTGGCCTCCGTTGATATTGCAGAACTCAACCCGAAATTCGATATTGACAGCCGCACTGCAAGGCTTGCAGCCTCTATTGTGTTCGACATTGTGCAGGCAGCAGACATGAATGCAGAATACCCCGGCTGATTATTGCTGTTCGTTTTCTTTTCCTTCAAAAAAAGGTAGAAGTACTTTCTCTAAAGGCCCGGGCATGGGAACAGGCTTCATCGTTTTTGCATCCACGAAATAGAGTGTGATATCGCTTGTAGTGCAGAGTTCTTCCTGTTCATTATAAATTTCACCCCGGAAAGTAATCTTTCTTCCAATGGGCCATTCTTTCACGATTACTTTCACTGTTATCAATTCATCATACAACAACGGGCGCCTGTAGTGAATGTGCATGTCGCTAACGGGCATCATAATGCCCATGGCTTCAAGTTCCCGGTAAGTAAATCCAAGATTTCGAATGGCTTCCGTACGGGCTATTTCAAAAAACTGCGCATAATTGCCATAGTACACTACACCCATCTGGTCGGTTAGTGCATAGTGAATTCTTATCTGTGTGGAACTGGCAAACATTTTTAGTGGCGTATTTTTTTTGCTATTATAATCATGCGGGGCGTGTTGCGCACATGATAGGGTCCAAGGTTGTAATCGCCATACACATTTTCAATCAGCATTCCATTGAAGGAAAGCATCTCGGCAAAATCGCCCAGTGAAAACTTACTGACTCTTTCGGTGTATACATGTGGTTCAGTAAGGGCCTCATTTTCCACTTCTATTTTTTTAAAAAAATGCAGATCGCTCATCCATTTGGTAATGTGGAAATTAGTGCCATTCACCTGGATATTGTATTGATGTTGAAAGTGGTCTTCGGCGTAATGCACGTTGAGGTAATCAATCACGAGCATGCCATTCATCTTGAGTGCATTGGCTATGGTTCTCAGTGCAGCATATTGTTCTCGTTCTGTGCGGAAATATCCAAAACTGGTAAAGAAATTGAATGCATAATCATAATAGCCGACCCGGAATGGTTGCCTGATATCATGAACATAAAAATGCAGGTTGTCATGTTCCGACTGCCTTGCATCTGCTATAGAACCAGCAGCCAAATCAATGCCTGTAACATCATATCCTTTGCTGGCAAGTATCCTGCTGTGCCTGCCTCTGCCACAAGCTACATCGAGCATGGTGGACCCGGCGGGTGGCCGCAAATGCTCCAATAATTTTTCAATGAATGCCGAGGCTTCCTGCAGGTCACGTTGAAAATAAAGCTGGTGATAGTAAGGCGTGTCGAACCAATCGTGAAACCATTCCTTTTCGGGCATATACCAATTAATTCTGCATGCAAACCTAACGAATTGACAGGAAGCCCCGGAAAAGCGAATACTCAAAAAGAAGGTGTTGTTGATGAGTTCTGCCTGTTGAGCGTTTCAATCGGAAGAAATGAATTACTTTAAACGTCCCAGACAATTTCTTTGATAAATCACCTCATGTTTTTATGGGCGGTTTATTTTCATTGGCATCGTTAAATACATTTACGCCAACTAAATCGATCATCATGAAGAAACTATTCCTATTAGTAGTTACGGGATGCGCCGCACTGGCATCTTTTGCCCAGACCGCCGATGAAATTATTGAAAAGCATATTGCAGCCATTGGTGGAAAAGAGAACTGGAAGAAAGTGAACACCATGATTGAGGAAGGCACAGTGAGTGTAATGAGCCGCGATGTAGATGTGAAAATTTCTCAGGTAAACATGAAAGGAACCCGCCAGGACATTACCGTTGCCGGCATGACGGGTTATCAACTTGTGACGCCAACTTATGGTTGGTCCTTTATGCCCTTCCAGGGCCAAACAAAGCCTGAGCCTATGACACCAGATGATGTGAAGGAAACGCTTGATGACCTTGACCTGCAGGGAAACCTGATTGATTACAAAGAAAAGGGGCACACGGTTGAGTACATTGGTAAAGAAGATGTTGAAGGAACGGAATGCTACAAGCTAAAACTGGCGAGGAAGAACAGCGGCGAACAAACGGTTTTCATCGACCCGGATTCATACCTTATGATTCGTGTGGTGAGCAAGCGCAAGGCCATGGGCCAGGAAATGGAAATAAAAGTTGACCTTTCTGATTACCGGGAAGTGAGTGGCATAAAAGTTCCTTATTCTATTACACAACCTTTCGGTACTGTAGTTTTCAAATCGGTAAAGGTGAATGAACCTGTGGATGAAAAGTTGTTTGCGCCGCCTTCTGCTAATTGATTATCGCTTTCCTGCATCATTACATCTCCCTTCATACATCATCTTTTGCTATGAGAAATTCCTTCTTTGTATTGGCATGCTTTGCCGTTGCCAATCTGTTTGCACAACCCAGGATCAACAGCGCCACTTTTGGAATGATGGAGGCACGTTGGCTGGGCCCCGGAACAATGAGTGGTCGCATTACTGCCATTCAAGGTGTTGACAAAGAACCCAAAACCATTTACATCGGCACGGCAGGTGGCGGCGTTTGGAAAACAACCAATTCTGGTGCTTCCTTCAAACCCATTTTCGACAAATACTGTCAGAGTATTGGTGCTATCGCGGTTGACCAACAAAATCCTTCAGTAATTCTTGTTGGCACCGGCGAAAGTAATATGCGCAATACGGTTTCCATTGGTAATGGTTTGTACAGGTCTACCGATGGCGGTGATAACTGGACCAGGGTAGGCCTCGATAGCACTGAACACATTGCAAAAATTGCCATCAACCCAAAGAACAGCAATGAAATATTTGTAGCAGCACCCGGGCCTCTGTGGAGCGATAGCAAACACCGGGGCTTGTATAAGTCGGAAGATGGTGGCAAAACCTGGAAACTGGTGTTGTATGTAAATGAAAAAGCCGGCGCTGCCGATGTTTCCGTGGATCCGGCAAATCCCAATACCGTGTACGCTACCACCTGGGAGTTCAGGCGCAAGCCTTATTCGTTCAATAGTGGCGGCGCAGGCAGCGGTATTTGGAAAAGTTTGGATGGCGGCAAAAATTGGCGTCGCATTCAAAGTGGTTTGCCACAAGGAATGATCGGACGTGTGGCGCTTGCGCTTGCACCCTCTGCTTCCAACAACCTGTTGGCTATTGCTGAACTTGAGCACGACAAAACCGGACTTTACATCAGTGAAGACGGTGGCGAAAACTGGAAGGCCCAAAGCGCTTCGCTCAATGTAGTGAGTCGGCCATTTTATTTTTCTTGCCTTGTTGTCGACCCAAAAGATCCCAAAAGGGTATATCGCCCTGGTTTTGCTTTCAGTTACAGCAACGATGGTGGATACAGCTTTGCTGAAGCCAGCAATGAAGGGGGGTGGGTGCACAGCGATCACCATGCACTTTGGGTGAATCCCAACGCTACCAACGAACTATGGTTGGGTACAGATGGTGGCGTGTACATGAGCCTTGACCGGGGCGCCACCTGGAATTTCAAAGGCAATTTGCCTGTGGGGCAGTTTTACCATGTAGCGGTTGATAATGCCTATCCATACCGGATTTATGGTGGCCTCCAGGATAACGGCAGTTGGGTGGCGCCAAGTGCTTCGCCCGGAGGAGTTAGCAATGCTGTATGGCAGGATATTTATGGTGGCGATGGTTTTTGGGTAGTGCCGGATGGCAAAGACCAAAACATTTGCTATGCTGAATACCAGGGTGGAAATATGGGCAGGGTAAACCTTTCAAATGGGAAAGCCGTTGCTATACAACCACAGAAAGGTCCCGGCGATGAAGACCTGCGTTGGAACTGGAACACGCCATTGTATGTAGGCCCTTCGTCCAAAGCTTTGTTTGCCGGGGCTCAATATCTTTACAAAAGCAACGACCAGGGCAGAAACTGGACACGTATTTCGCCTGACCTGACCACCAACGACAAAGCCAAACAGAAGCAGGAAGAAAGTGGTGGCCTGAGTGCCGACAATACTTCAGCAGAAAATCATTGCACCATTTTCACTATCGCCGAAAGCCCACTCGATGAAAACATCATTTGGGCCGGAACTGATGATGGCAACCTTCAATACACCATAAACGGTGGCAAGAATTGGACAAATATTGCCGCCAACTATGCCGCTGCAGGCATTCCTGCCCATACATGGATAAGCAGCATTGATCTCAGCAGGTTTGACAAAAATGTGGTCTACGCCACCTTTGACAATCATATGTATGGAGACCACAAAACCTATGTTGGCAAAAGTGCTGATATGGGAAATACGTGGACAATATTAAAAGGTGGGGAAGAAATAGAAGGGTATGCACATAAAATAAAGGAAGACCTTGTCAATAAGGAACTATTGTTTCTTGGCACAGAGCATGGCTTGTATGCAAGCCTCAATGGCGGCAAGGAGTGGTTTAGGATGAAAAACAATATTCCCTGGTATGCCATGGTGCGGGACATCACTATTCATCCCAAAACCAATGATTTGCTGGTGGCAACACATGGTCGGGGTATCATTGTAGTAGATGATATCAGCCCCATCCGCAGCATGACCAATGAAACAGCGGTGAAAGATGTAGTTCTCTTTAAAACAGATAGCATAGTGCTCCGCGATGGGCAGTTTGGTGGTGGGGGCTTCCCCGGAAACGGTGGTTGGAACGGGGGCAACCCGCCAAGCATCCCACCCATTAAATACTACCTGAAAGAAAGGCTGATGACAGGGGATGCAAAAGTGGAAATCTTAGACAAGGATGGCAAAGTGGTGCAGACTATTCCCGGTTCCAAACGAAAGGGTGTGAATATGGTAACCTGGAACCTGCGCATGACACCTCCCAAAGTAGCTGAAGGTGGTGTAAAGTTGGATATGGCAGGGTTTACAGCCCCTATGGTGTTGCCGGGTGATTATATAATCAAGCTGAAAGTAGGAGACAAAGAATACACTCAACCATTGAAAGTGGTGCACGATGCCAAAGGTGACATGACCTTGCAGGAACGTAAGGCACAATTTGATGCTTCCATGAAGTTGTACAAAATGCAGGAAGACCTGGCCGTAATTGTAGATTCCATCCACAACATACAGACTTTGCTGAAAGAGAATATGGAAAAACTGCAGAATAAAAAAAGCAAGAAGATGGCGCAGGATTATTACAATAAACTGGAGGAGGAAAGAGGCAAACTGATGGCTACAAAAAACAAGAGCATTTTTGCAGATGAAAAAAGGTTGAAAGAACAAATCAGTGAGTTGTACAGTTCTGTCGCCGGCAATGAAGCCGCACCCAGTAACATGCAGGTACAGCGTATAGATTTGCTCAAAGAGGAATTGAAAAAGGAGGATGAAAGTACAAAGGCCATTTTCAATGAATATCAGAAACCGCTTATGAGTGCCTTTGAAAAAGAAAATATTTACACTGGTCCGAAGAAAAAGGTAAGTATAGCAGGCACGAGTGGATAGTCAGAAGCAAAATCAAAATTGAATCCCCGGATTAATGCCGGGGATTTTTAATCAACCAGTACTCAAAACCTGAAAAAAATGAACCTGAAAAAAATCATTGCACTCCTTTGTTTCAGTTTCATCGTGGGTAACTGCTTTGCTCAAAAAGACACTGCAAATGCCAAACACACTCAGCAGGATAAACCTGAAATGAAGCAATACTGGTTCGTAATGCTGGTGAAGGGAAAAGACCGCGACAAGATTACGGATACAGCTGTGCTCAATAAACTACAGGATGGCCACATGGCCAACATTCGTGCGATGGCCGAACAGGGTAAACTAATGGTGGCCGGGCCTTTTGGTGATGATGGCTACTGGCGCGGCATCTTCATTTTTGATGCCCCAAACAAAGAGGAAGTTATAGCCCTGCTGCAGAATGATCCAGCTATCAAAGCAGGAAGACTGGATTATGAAATTCATCCCTGGTGGACGCAGCGGGGAGCGGTAATTAAGTAACTGAAAGGTCTGTTGTATCTCATTGCATGCTTTTCATAATGACTATGAAATGGAACGGAGGTATTCTTCCTCAAATTCCAAAAGTGCAGTTGATAATTGCAAGGTAACAGGGCCCGGTTTGCCGCTTCCAACGGTGTAGCCATCAATGCGTGTTACGGGTAAAATGCGTTTGGTAGTGGAAGTAATAAAAACTTCCGATGCATTCTCCAGTTCTTCTAAGGAAACATTTCTTTCTTGCGTAGTGAAATGATTTTTGGCAATGGTCAATAAATTATTCCTTGTTATGCCAAACAGAATATCTGTGACCGGCGTAATTACTTCCCCGTGTGCATTTACAATAAATAAATTGCTGCGTGGCGTTTCAAATACCAAACCGTGCGAATGATACAGAACATCCTCAGCACCGGCGGCCTTTATGGCTGGAAGCAGCCATATTCCACTTGCATAATTGGTCGACTTTACATGGGGCATATCACGCTTGTATTCGTGTGTGATTATTGAAATGCCTTTTTCGTATTGGGAAGGAATTGTTGGTGGCAATTCATGGCAGGTAATGATGATGTTGGATTCGCCTAATTGGTAGCCGGAATCGGAGTAGCCACCCGTTGCCAAAACCTTAATGCCGGAATCGATCAGATGATCATTCGCAACTATCACTTCATGAATACATTTTTCAAGTTCACCCTCAGTGAATGGTAAATTCAGGTGCATAGCTTTTGCAGAATGAAAAAAGCGGATGAGGTGTTGCAGCAGAAAAAGCGGCTTCTTGTTTCTTGTTCTGAAGAAATCAAAAACACCGTAGCCCCGGCTCAGGGCAAGGTCGCTGATGCCGATGCTTGCCTGCATAGAGGGAATTAATTCTCCGTTGATACTGGCATAACCGGTCGATTGCACAGGGGAAAGCGTTTGGTGAATACATGCAATGTAAAAAGAAACCCCTGAAGGTTGCGCAAGGCTTGCTCCAGGGGATATACTAAAGATTCAGGCTAACAGAAAAGGAAAATCAAGGGTCAATTCTTGCAGAAATTTCTCCGACAATAAATGACTGAAAGAAACAATATGCAAACCATGTACTGATTGTTGGCAGCGTAACGTTAATAGCGCTGTACGACAAAATCATGGCGGGCAAGGTTGCAATAAGAGAGTAAACAAAAGCCAACTCCAAACCTTTCAGAATCCAGTTGCCGCGGAATGATGTCTTAAACCTGTTCCAGAACCATGCAAGGCTAAATGCAAGCACAATAGGTTGCACATAGAAGAATATATTCCTCGACTTTTCAGGGGTGAATGTTTCTGAAAAATAATCTTCGATCATAGCCGGTGGCAATTTGGGCAACAGTAGCAAACCCACGTAAGCAAATACGAGAAGCGCCACACTCGAAACCGCAGCCGCAATGAGGTGTTTTTTCATGGTACAGGAGTTGATGCACAAAACTATTGCAAGTGTCCGCCTTCATTCTATGATTTACATCAGGTAAGGTCCAAAAACAAAACACCTGCCGGCAGGTGTTTTGCTATGAAAAGTAATTTGAAAATCAGGTCACGCAGGCTCCGTTATGTAGGATTCAACCGGCTCGCAAGTGCAAATCAGGTTGCGGTCGCCATAGGTGTTGTTTATCCTGCTCACCGAAGGCCAGAATTTGTTGTGTGCAACATAAGGCAATGGGAATGCAGCCTGCTGCCTTGTATAAGGTTTGTTCCAATCATCGCACATCACCACGGCCTGTGTGTGCGGTGCATTTTTGAGGGGGTTATTTGCTTTGTCTGTGATGCCTTCTTCAATATCTTTTATTTCATTGCGAATAGCTATCAATGCATCACAGAACCTGTCGAGTTCAGCCAAGTCTTCACTTTCAGTTGGCTCAATCATGATGGTGCCAGGTACCGGGAAACTCATGGTAGGAGCGTGGAAGCCGTAATCCATCAGTCGTTTCGCCACATCTTCGGCTTCTACGCCTGCTGTGTTTTTGAAAGGCCTCAGGTCAACAATGAATTCATGCGCACAAGTGCCATTACTTCCTGTGTAAAGGATAGGGAAATACTCCTGCAACCTTGCCCGCATGTAGTTGGCGTTCAGTATGGCATATTCTGTTGATTTCTTCAACCCTTCGGCACCCAGCATGCGGATGTAAGCATAGCTGATTAGCAAAATGGAAGCTGAACCAAAAGGAGCGGCGCTAACGGCCCTCAGTTTGGCGTCATCGGCCAGTTGCTTGTCATGAAATGGAAGTGTAACAAAACTGTCGAACAAATGATTCCTGAAACAGATGGGGCCCATGCCTGGACCGCCGCCGCCATGAGGAATGGCAAATGTTTTGTGCAGGTTCAGGTGGCACACATCGGCACCAATAGCGGCCGGTGAGGTGAGGCCAACCTGTGCATTCATGTTGGCTCCATCCATATACACCTGGCCACCGTGTGCATGTACAATTTCACAAATCTCCTTTACCGATTCTTCAAAAATGCCGTAGGTGCTGGGGTAGGTAATCATTGTACCGGCAAGGTTCTCACTGTATTGCGTAGCCTTTGCCCTGAAATCTTCCACGTTAATGTACCCGTTTTCAAGGGCTTTAACCACCACCACTTTCATGCCTGCCATCACAGCACTGGCAGGATTGGTGCCATGCGCACTAATGGGGATGAGAATGATATTCCGTTGTGGGTTGTTATTTCTGAGATGATAATTCCGTATGGTAAGCAGGCCTGCATATTCACCCTGCGCACCACTGTTGGGCTGCAGCCAGCAATGATCGAACCCGGTAATAGCACACAGACTATCATTCAGTTCCTTCAGCATTTCATGATAGCCAGCTACCTGATCGGCGGGAGCAAATGGATGCATTTTGCTCCAGTGGTTCCAACTCAGCGGCATCATTTCGGTAGCTGCATTCAGCTTCATGGTGCAACTGCCCAGGCTAATCATGCTGGTGTTCAGGCTCAGGTCTTTGTTCTCCAGCGATTTGATATAGCGCATCATCTGGCTCTCGCTGCGGTAACTATTGAAAACCGGATGGGTGAGGTAATGTGAGGTCCTTACAGCATGCGTTGGAATATTGGACAGTGAAGCCTCATCGTCAAAAACAATGGAGGCCGATTGACCAACAGCAACTGCAAAAACGTGGGCAATATCCAATACATCGTTCTGGCTGGTCGTTTCGTCAATGGAAATTCCTATTCCGTCCTTTCCAATGTAACTGAAGTTTATTTTTTCGCTTTCAGCAATTTCCCTGATAGTTTGTGCATGTTCAGTTTTCACATACAGGGTGTCGAAGAATGAATCATTTGCCACCGTGTAACCGAGACCTTTTAGCGAATCGGCAAGAACAGAAGCCAGCAATGACACACGCTTTGCGATATTCTTCAATCCTACCGGGCCGTGATATACAGCATACATGGCAGCCATATTTGCCAGCAGTGCCTGTGCGGTGCAGATGTTTGATGTGGCTTTTTCACGTTTAATGTGTTGCTCACGTGTCTGCAATGCCATGCGCAATGCACGGTTGCCGCTGGCATCAATACTCACACCAATAATCCTGCCGGGCATCGAACGCTTGAAATCATCTTTTGCAGCAAAAAAAGCGGCATGTGGTCCGCCAAAACCAAGGGGTACTCCAAAGCGCTGCGCCGACCCAAATGCCACATCAGCATTCAGTTCACCGGGACTTGTGAGCAGGGTGAGAGCAAGCAAATCAGTAGCCATGGCTACATATCCGCCCACAGCATGAATGCCGGCAATGAAACTGCGGTAGTCTTCAATGCTGCCAGTGCTATTGGGATATTGCACAAGTGCTCCGAAAAAGGTATTGTCAAGTGTTGTTGTCGCATAATCGCCAACCACTACTTCAATTCCCAAGGGGGTTGCCCTTGTGATGACTACGTCAATTGTTTGCTGAAATGTATTCGCATCAACAAAGAACCTTGGCGAATTGATTACGTCCGATTTGTTTACCAGGTGAAAGAACAAATTCATTGCCTCGGCCGCAGCAGTGGCTTCATCCAGCAAACTGGCATTGGTGATGGGAAGGCCGGTAAGGTCGGCTACCATGGTCTGAAAATTCAGAAGACTTTCAAGACGGCCCTGGCTTATTTCGGCCTGGTATGGCGTGTATTGGGTATACCATCCCGGGTTTTCAAAAACATTTCGAAGAATGACACTTGGAGTGATGGTATCGTAGTAGCCCTGGCCAAGGAAATTTCGGCAGATGGTATTTTTCAGCGAAAGGTCTTTCACATGTTTCAGCAATCCGGCTTCGCTCAATGCTTCCGGAATGGAAAGTGGTTGCTGGTTGCGAATGTTCTGTGGAACGGTTTTCGAAATCAGTGCGTCAAGCGTATCAACACCTATCACCTTCCACATTTCATTTTCGCTGCCCAGTGTGCCGATATGGCGTGCCTGAAATTCGTTCGATTGTTGCTGAAACAAATTCATACCTGTTATTTTTGACTGTTAGGTTTACTGAAAAATCCATTCTGCTTGTTTGCTTTCCTGGTATTCAAATTCCATGGCAGATGCAGCAGAAATGTGTTGAAAATTGTGGTGCAAAGGTAACATGAGAGCCACAACGAAAGGATTGCGGGAAAAGACTGTTGATAAATTTGAATAACGTTTAACATGATGACAGAACTGCCACATAACTGGCAAAAGAAAGCGACAGAAAACAAGAAGAAATACAAGAATCTACTGCAAAAGGTGGAAGTCCGTAAAGTGGTAAAAGACCTGCCTGCGCTGCATGAAGAAGCTTTCACAAAAATTGATTGCCTGCAATGCGCTGCCTGCTGCAAAAACTATTCTCCCCGTTTCAAAACGCCGGATATCAAACGCATCAGCAAGCATCTCAGAATGAAGGAATCTGAATTTATCGAAACCTACCTCAGGCTGGATGAAGATGGGGATTACGTAGCCAAACAAACGCCCTGTCCGTTTCTTGATGCGGATAACTATTGTTCTATTTACGAAAAGCGGCCCTCCGATTGCCAGCGTTTTCCGTATACCAATGAAGATGTGTTGCTGCATCGCCGCAATATCACCATCAAGAATGCCACTTTCTGCCCTGCTGTATTCCTGGTGCTGGAAGCCATTGCCGAAAAAGCCGGTGTTCAGCCTTAACCGTTTTTTCGGCTTAACATTGTACCGTACTGTTTAGCCAAATTCTATGTCTGTAGCTAAAATCCTGATAGCTGATTCGCCCATTCCATCTCCCGGATATGGTTCGTGGACGCAGCGTGTTGATTACCTGCTCACACAGTATGACGAAAATGTTTTTGATTATGTGATCTGTTCTGAATCGCAGGCTGAATTTCATTCAACAAAAACCAAACGATATAACTGTGACCAGCACACCGGCAGGTTGATGAACAAACTTGTTGCCCATTGGCGCTTCAGGCATTACAAAAAGGCGTTGAAAGAAATAAGCAAAAAACACGACCAGCTTCTCATCTGTATTGTTGACTCAAAGCGTCTGAAGCATGCAGTCTGGCAATACATCAACGACCTGGGAATTATTGGCAGGACTAGGTTGGTTTATTATCAATGTGGCTATTCTACCTACCTCACAGCCGACCAATATGAGCGTTTAACAGAAGGTGTAGGACATTTCATTTACCTCACAGAAAACGCCTACCAGTTTGAATTGGAACATAACCCTTCACTTCCGTTTACTGCTTACGTGCTGCACAACCCCATAGACCACAACAGATTTTATATTCCAAATCCAATAGAGAAGAAAGCGCTGCGGAATGAGCTGCAAATGGACAATGGTCTTCAACTGATTTGGGCATCGCAGGATCGCCCAAAGAAAGGGTTGGAGGTTGTTCTGCAGGCATGGCAAAAATTTTATCACCCGCATCTGCATGCAACCCTGCATGTGGTGGGAGCCAATAGAACGGACAAAATTCCTGGTGTGGTTTTTCATGGAAGAATACCCAGTTATAACGTACACAAGTATCTCAAAGCAGCAGATATTGGCGTTTTTTCGGCACTGTGGACGGAGGGTTTCGGATTGACGCTGGCTGAGCAAATCAGTTGTGGATTGCTTTGCATCGCTTCTGTGGCAGGCGGTGTGGCTGAATATTTCAAACCCGGATTGTTTGGCATTCCTGTACACAGGCCAAACATGAAAGAGGAATGGGTAATTGCCTTTCAGCAGGCTATTGAGATGTTGCCTTCATTTCTAGAACAACAGAAGGAAAGGAGAGAGCCTCCCTTCCTCACTTACGATGAATGGTGCAAAAGGTTTTGCCAGATTTTTACTGAAATCGAATCCTATGAATTCTAAATTGCCTGTTGGTTTGGAACAACTACGCTGACCATTGTTTGAACTGGTTGATAAGTGCATTGGTGCTGCTATCGTGCCCGCTTACCTGTTCATTGCTTTTCAATTCAGGTAAAATTTTATTGGCCAGTTGCTTACCTAATTCTACACCCCACTGGTCAAAACTGTAGATATTCCAGATAACGCCCTGTACAAAAATTTTGTGTTCATACATGGCAATCAATTCGCCCAATGCAAATGGTGTGATCTGGTTTACCAAAATTGAGTTGGTGGGTCTGTTGCCTTCGAATACCTTGAAAGGAATGAGATTTTCAGGAACGCCTTCTGCTATGCACGATTCAGCTGTTTTGCCGTTCATGAGCGCTTCAGTTTGCGCAAAGAAATTGCTCATTAGTTTCTGGTGATGATCGCCAATGGGGTTATGGCTTTTTGCAGGCGCAATGAAATCGCAGGGTATGAGGAGTGTGCCTTGGTGAATAAGTTGGTAAAATGCATGCTGGCCATTTGTGCCTGGCTCACCCCAAATAACTGGACCTGTTGCATAGTCAACCCGTTGGCCGTTGCGGTCAACCGATTTACCATTGCTCTCCATGTTGCCTTGTTGAAAATAAGCAGCAAAGCGATGAAGGTATTGGTCGTATGGTAAAATGGCCTCGCTGGAAGCTCCAAAGAAATTGGTATACCAAATCCCAATCAATGCCATCAGGACAGGAATGTTTTTTTTGAAATCGGCATTTCGAAAGTGATGGTCCATTGAACGAGCACCATTTAGCAGTTTATTGAAATTCTCAAAACCAATTGTCAAGGCAATTGACAAACCAATAGCACTCCACAAACTGTAGCGGCCGCCTACCCAATCCCAGAATGCAAACATGTTGTTTACATCAATGCCAAATTTTGTTACCTCGCTTTCATTGGTGCTGAGTGCAGCAAAGTGTTTTGCAACATGGCTTTCATAGCCGGCGTGCTGCAGGAACCAACTGCGTGCCGTGTGGGCATTGGTCATGGTTTCCTGTGTTGTAAAAGTTTTGCTGGCAATCAGGAATAATGTTTCATCGGGTGTTACGCGTTTAAGCGTTTCGGCAATATGAGTACCATCGATATTGCTGACAAAAAATGTTTGAATGCCGGGTTTCCAGTAGGGACGTAGCGCCTCCGTTACCATCACAGGTCCAAGGTCGCTGCCACCAATGCCAATGTTCACAATGTATTTAATGCGCTTTCCTGTATAACCTTTCCATTCACCACTGTGAATAGTGTTACAGAATTTTTCCATTTGTTCAAGCACAGAAAAAACTTTGGGAACAACATTTTCACCCTGTGCAATATAGGTTTCATTAGCAGCGGCTCTCAAGGCTACATGCAACACACTTCGGTTCTCGGTTTCATTGATGGCTTCTCCGCCAAACATGGCCTCAATGCCTGTTCTCAGTTTGCATTCATCAGCCAATTGGACAAGCAAATCAATAGTTTCTTCGGTAATAATGTTTTTTGAAAAATCAAATACCAGGTCTTCAGTTTTCAATGAAAACTTATTGAAACGGCTAACGTCTGCCGCAAACAATTCTTTCATAGGTACCTGCCTCATTGTTGCGGCATGGGCCGAAAGTTTTTGCCAGGTATGTGTAGTGGTGGGATTTATTTTAGTCAGCATGATTGTTGGTAATTGTGGATTTGAAAAATGGCTCTATTTGATTTTAAAAAACTTGGCTTTGTGAGTGAAGGCTAGATGATTGCATTTAAAGACGTGCAATTATCTTTTGGAGTTCAGCGGTTTGCGCCTCACTTATATCCAGGTGAAATACCATCCTGATGTTTTGGGGGCTAATGGCAATGCACCTGACTCCGTTTTCTTCAAATTTGGCGGCAAGCGTTGTTGCGGGCATATCTTGGGTTGTTTTAAATATCAGGATATTGGTTTCAACAGGAAATATTTCCTGCACCCAGCTTTTTTTTGCAAGAGATTCAGCAGTTTCACGGGCATGCTCATGGTCCTGCAACAGCCGTTCATAGTGGTTGTCAATGGCGTAAATGCCCGCCGCTGCTAGGTAGCCGGCCTGCCGCATTCCGCCACCCAATACCTTTCGAACCCTACGGGCTTTCTTTATAAAATTATGATTACCAATTAATAAGCTGCCGATTGGTGCGCCCATTCCCTTGCTCAAACATACTGAAATACTGTCGAACACCTGTCCATATTGCCCGGGTGTTTCATTCTTTTCAATCATAGCATTCCAGAGTCTTGCCCCATCAAGATGGAGGGCAAGGTTGTTAGCTGAACAAACAGATCTGATTTCCATGATATCCGAAAAGTTGTAACAGGACCCACCACCGCGGTTGCTCGTGTTTTCCAGAACGACAAGGCTGGAATGTGGCTTGTGCAGGTCATCTGGATTAATGGCTTCCTGCACCTGCAATGCAGTAATTCTTCCTCGGTTGCCATGCAGCAACCTCACTGATGCGCCCGAGTTGAATGCAATACCGCCTCCTTCATATTGGTACACATGGCTTAGTTCATCACAAATCACATCATCGCCGGGTTGGGTGTGAACCTTTATGGCAATCTGGTTTGTCATTGTTCCGCTCGGGCAAAATACTGCGGCCTCAATGCCAAACAGGATGGCAACTTTCCTTTCCAATTCATTTACTGTAGGGTCTTCGCCAAATACATCATCCCCAACAGGTGCATCCATCATGGCCTTCAGCATCCCGGGAGTAGGGCGGGTAAACGTATCGGACCGCAGTTCAATAGCCATAAATCTTGTCGCTTGTCTTTTCGGCGTCGAAGTTAGTTCATTATTGGCAGGCGCTGCATGAACTGAATTTTGGTTAGTAATCAGTAATGAATTGAAGAGGGCTGGACATTTTATTCACTGCAAACCTTTCCAAATAGTTAAGAATACCTCTGAATGCAGGGTATTTTTTAATATTCATACTCAAATTGGGGTACAAAAACGTCTATAGAGTATAAAGTTGATAGAAAAGGGTGGAAACGTTAGTAAATGGCTATGAAATAAATTTTTCGCAACGTACCTTTGCAGCCCTTTTCAATCTGCTTTATTAACATTGTGTAAAACAGAGCGTTAAGGTGCCACACACTTCACCCGCACAGCAACTATCTTTCGCAATAGTAAAAAGGAGAACCGTTTAATATGAGGCAATTAAAAATTGCTACCCAGATCACCAACCGTGATTCGCAGGCAGTCGAAAAGTACTTACAGGAAATTTCCAAAATTGGAATGATTACGCCGGAGGAAGAAACCATTTTGGCGCAGCGCATCAAAATGGGCGACCAGAAGGCCCTTGAACGTCTTACTACTGCCAACCTGCGTTTTGTGGTATCGGTGGCCAAACAGTACCAGCACCAGGGCTTGTCCCTGAGTGACCTCATTAACGAGGGTAATCTTGGGTTGATTAAAGCAGCCCAGCGTTTTGATGAAACCAAGGGTTTCAAATTCATTTCTTACGCTGTATGGTGGATTCGCCAGTCCATTTTACAAGCGTTGGCAGAGCAGGGCAGATTAGTCCGCTTGCCTCAAAACAAAATTGGCACCTACAACAAAGCCAACAAGGCTTACATGGCTTTTGAACAGGAACATGAGCGTGAACCTTCCACTGAAGAACTCGCTGATATCCTGGAAATGAGCGAAACTGAGATCAACAACATTTTCCAAAGCAACACCCGCCACAGCAGCCTGGATGCCCCGGTGCACGAAGCTGAAGATGTAGCTATGGGCGACCTGCTGGAAGGTAGCGATGACACAGACGACGATGTGATGAAAGATTCACTTCGTGAAGAAATTAGAAGGGTGCTGAAATCGCTCAGCCCCCGCGAAGCTGAAATTGTATCGGCCTATTTTGGGCTTGATGGTGAAAATGGTGTGACCATTGAACAAATTGGTCAGAAGTACGACCTTACTAAGGAGCGTATTCGCCAGATAAAGGAAAGAGCCATCAAGCGCCTGCAAAAAGCCAGGTACAGCAACGCTTTGAAAGCTTATTTGGGATAAGCGCCCATCCGTTTGTCCCAAACATTCAATTGAATTAAAGTTTTGGGATAATATGTACGGATTCCGGTTACACGGAAAACGACATTGGCCCCTCGGAATTTTCTGAGGGGTTTTTCTTTTACTGAAAACAACAGGAATTGGGGTGCTTATTTGTGCAGGTAATATACCAGGTACCAAACTAAAACGGACAGCCCAAGCAGCATGGCAAGAATAATCCACATCAATGGCCATTGCATTGATAATTGTTTCCTGCGGCGCTGGTTGGTCTTGCCTAGTTCCTTCTGAAGAAAATCATCGAGGCTATGCTGATAATGTGAAATGGTTTGCTTGTTGTGAAACATCTGAAGGCCTTCCAGCGCTTCGTGGCTCAAATTGGAAGAGGCCAATTGCTGTTCAATTTCTTGGTTTTCAGCCGCGGACAACTTGCCTGTGAGATAAGCAATCAAGCGCTCATTTTCAATGGGCAATTCCTGGTTGGATAATATGTTCAGTAAATCAGGATGCATGTTGGTTCTGTTGTTTTTCTACCCAAATCTTGATATTCCGTTTGCCATTTTGAATGGCGCTTTTTACCTGCATGAGTGAAACGCCGGTTTGTTCGGCTATCTCCTGGTAGCTTTTCTTCTCAAGGTAAAAAAGTGTTACGCATTGTTTTTGCGGTTCCTGCAATTGGCTTAGCCCTTGCTCCACCAGCCCCATCAGTTGTTCTTTACCATCTCTTTCATGCCTTTGATCAATGGGGTCTTGTTCATCAGCAGGAAGTCCGCCGGCAAAATCATCAGGCACAGTGCGGTGGCGTTTGCGCAATTCCATCAGGCAATGATTCTTGGCCACCATGTACACCCAACTCTTAAAAAAAGTGATCTCATATTTCTTCACCTCTTTAATTACCTTGATGAACACCTGCTGTACGGCATCTCTGGCTTCTTCTTCATTCTTGAGATACTTCATGCATACACCCAGAAGCAAGAGTGTGTAGCGCTGCAGCAAAATACCAAGGTACTGGTTGTTGTCTGTGTCCTTGCACAGTGCCAACAACTGTTGGTCGGTTAAGTGATTGTTCCTGTCCTGCACCCGAATGTGTTTCTTGTATGATGCAAGGAAAGAAAAAATCCACAGATTCAAATACGCAGTTTTTCACAGATTGATGGATTTGAATAATGGTGTAGCATTGCGCCAAAATTGTTTAGCTATGATGCTTATAACCATTGTAACAGTGGCTCCTCTCAGGGCATCTGCTTCACACAGGAGTGAAATGGTTAGCCAGTTGCTGTTTGGCGAATTGTGTGAACAATTGGAAGCATCGGGGGACTTTGTCCGCATTCGCTGCAATT
Organism: Sphingobacteriales bacterium; assembly: GCA_037443285.1. Taxonomy (GTDB): domain Bacteria; phylum Bacteroidota; class Bacteroidia; order Chitinophagales; family Chitinophagaceae; genus Phnomibacter. Next base: position 32,623 of record JBBIOQ010000039.1, read on the forward strand.
ATGACGGGTATGAAGGCTGGGTGCAACTATCGCAAGTGGCGGAAATTGTAACCAATAGCTTTGATGAAACCCAGGTTTGCAACATAATTTCCGAAGGCATAGTTCAGCTGAATGGTGTGCCGTTGGTACTATCACCCGGCAGCGATTTGTATTTTGAAGCCACCAGCAGGAATAATGTGAATTATGAAACCTGTGTGGCCGGGCCTCACAAAATTTCTTATACCCATTGCGGCCCTGTGAAAATGACTACAGTAGTTTCAGCCGCTGAAGTAATAGCTCATGCCATGAAGTTTTTGGGAACTCCTTATTTATGGGGTGGCAAAAGTTTTTGGGGAATTGACTGCAGTGGGTTGGTTCAAATGAGTTTCAAAATGGCAGGCATGTTTATTCCACGGGATGCCTGGCAACAGGCCGCCGCAGGTGAGATCCTGAGTTTTCCGGAGGAGGCCCTGCCCGGCGACCTGGCCTTTTTTGATAATGAAGAGGGGAAGATCATACATGTGGGCATCATTCTCAAAGACATGCAAATCATCCATGCTTCGGGGAAAGTCCGGATTGACAAGCTTGATCACCAGGGCATCTATGTTGAATCGGAGAAACGGTATTCGCACAGGTTGCGGGTGCTG
>JBBIOQ010000040.1:0-6166 GCA_037443285.1 Sphingobacteriales bacterium
AAACCACCAAGAATTGCTGCCACAATGGGTAGACAACTGACACATAGGTATGAATTTCATTTACCTTACTCCTGTTTCATCAACAGGGATAAGAGAGATATTGCCTTAATGTTTTCAATTCTGTATTGCCGGGGAATGGGGAAATGGGAATCAACCGCTTTGCTATTTTCCTCTTTGCTCAGGAAAGCAGCCCTTATCGTCTTGTCCATGGCTTTCTCTCAGCAACTTTTAGCTAATGGTGCTGCAAATGGAGATGTTGGTGTCATACTCCAGATTAATGGAGGCACCAAAACTATGTACAAAGTCTTTAGTAATTGGAGTATGAGCTGCAATGGATATAACACTGCCGCAGCTTCAAATTTTAGTGGAATTAGTTTAGGCAATGTAAATACATTAGTTCTTAACGGCATGGCTATTGTTGGCTGGTCGGACAATACCGATTGGGTAGCAGGTCAAATTCAATACAAAATTTGGTCAACTAGTAGTTCGGAGCCTGGAAGTGCTACTGGTTCATTCAACGTAGGAGGATATGGATCAGCTTGTGGTTCGCAAGACCAAAATTGTAACAGTGGAAATAACAGGGTATCAATACTCGACAATCAATCAGTCAATCTTCTTAGTGGTCTTCCACCCGGAACTTACAACTTCAAGATTTACTCATATGGTGAAATGAGGTATAATTGTGGCTCTTGGAATCCGCAAACCAATTCTGCAGTTTCCGCCACCTTCACCGTTAATCCAGCTGTAACATTCAATGCAAATGGTGGTACCGGAATAATGGCCGACCAGAGAGTTACCTACAATACAGCTACACCATTAAGTGCAAATTCCTTTACCAGAACCGGTTATATTTTCAACAGTTGGAATACTGCCGCAGATGGTTCAGGTACAACTTATGTTAACCTAGATAATATTACACTTTCTGCAAATATTACATTGTATGCTCAATGGATAGGCTTACCAAATATTACTTCTTCAAATTCCTCGCTTCCTGTAAGTTCTCCTAATCAAACTTACAAGGGTGCTACCATAACAGTGAATGGATCAAATCTAGGAAGTGTTGCAATTATAAAATTAGGTGGTGTTTCAGGTACTGTAATAACCGGAGCTTCCATTTCTGCTACTGTAATTACATTCACTGTTCCTGATGCCACATCCGGCGGAAATATTTATGTAAGTGATGGCACTAATAGTTCAACCAGCACAGAATCATTTACAAATCTTGGTTATATAACTTCCGGCAGTGGTGGCAACTGGAATACAACGGGCAGCTGGCTTGGAAATAGTGTGCCCACATCGGGCAGTGGAGTGACCATTGCGGGCAGCACAACTGTAACATTGGATGTTGCAGCGAATATATCATCACTCACCATCAATCCTGGAGGCGTTTTCAATAACGGTAGTCAGTCACTAACGGTGACGGCTTCAGGAACCATTACAAACAATGGTTCAAATTCATCTGCCTTTGCAGGAGCTACAGGTACTGTCAATTTTACTGGCGCCGGAACTGTGAACGGAAGCACAGTTATCACATTTAATAACCTCACTCTTAATGGAACAGTTACTCTTTCAACCGTCCCAACCATAGCCGGAACACTTTTATTAAATCTTAATGGAGCTGTTAGTGCTTCGCCAAACTATGCTTGCAACTCCTTGCTTCAATATAACATGGGGGGCCAACGAATAAGAGGCTCTGAATGGACAACAGCATCATCTGGTTCTGGATATCCTGGAAATGTGCAGGTTTCGAATAGTACGATTCTCAGGTTCAATGAGGGTGGTGCTAGTGGAACCACTTGTGGTAACCTGACAATTGATGCAGGTTCTGCGTTATATGCCGATTGGGGTGGGGGAACAAACAGTGCAAAGCTAACCGTAAAGGGTTCACTTATTATTTCAGGAAACTTATCCTTGGGTCTTGCCTCAGGAGGAGACCTTGATCTGGCAGGCGATTTTACAAAAACTGGTGGCACATTTAATTGTAACGGTAGACAGGTGAATTTAAACGGAACTGCCAGCCAAACCTACTCGAGCAATGCCAACGAGTCGATTAATTTTTTAAAGAACTCAAATGGAACAGGAATTGTTTACTTCAATTCAAGCATTACCATTGCTGCCAGCGGTCAGGCCAATTTCAATGGAAGTGGTTCAAAAACCGAAATTGCAGCTGGAGTTACTGTGACTTTTTCCGATGCAACCTCACTTACAACAACCAATGGGACAACAACTGTATACGGTACCATTCTCAGCACCGGTTCAACTGGTTTGAATACAGCCACAACCTCTGTTCCGAGCCTCATTTTTGCCGGTTCCGGAATCTTCAATCACAATGCCACACGTGCTGGAACTACTATTGGCCCCATTCCATTAGCTACATGGCAATCAAGTTCAACTTGCACTGTTACAGGATTGACTAATCCAAATAGTGGTTCTTGGCCAACAAATACAAGTGGCCAGAATTTTTCCAATTTCATCTGGAATACTCCCTCTATGTCGACATCTGCTATTATGAGCGCAGACCTAACAGTGGGAGGAACACTGACTATCCAATCAACTGGTACATCCGAAATTAGAATGGCATCTACCGGGTCAAGGTCGATAACAACAGTAAATTATACTCATTCTGGGGGAGTCCTGAACCTGACGGACGGAACAGCAACTAGCACATTGAATGTTTCTGGAACATTCTTGCAAAGCAGCGGCACAATAAAATCCACAGGCAGTTCAACATTGTGTTCACTGACTTTCAATGGAACTTCTACTCAATCTCTCAATTTCTCCGGTACCATTTCAGGCAACGTCAATTACGTGTTCAATAATTCCGCTGGCTTCACATTAACCGGAACCGCAACTGTTCCTGCTGGTTGCTCCGTAACGAGAACCACTGGTGCATTTAGCGGAGCAGGCAGCATTTCATATGGAACCAATGGAACACTTGTTTACAACGGAACAACAAGCATTACTACCAGCAGCTATGAATTCCCTTCTTCAAACGGCTCAACAAATCTGACTATCGCCAACAGCGCAGGGGTAATCCTTCATGCAGCACGAAACCTATCAGGAACGCTTACACTTAACTCAGGCCTGCTTACAACTTCCGGCACATCGCTTTTGTCACTCACCAGCACAGCTACCGTTTCAGGTGCAAGCACAAACTCTTATGTTAACGGTCCTTTGGAATGGGCTCTAACTACGGGTTCTTCATATACTTACCCGGTTGGCGCGGCAACATATCTTCCAATGGGTTTCACAAGCATAACTGGCAGTAGCCCGGTGGTTAAAGTTCAGGCATTTAGTGCAAATGCTGGTGGCACTTATGATGGCTCATTGAGTTCGATAAGCAACACCGAATATTGGTCGGCATCAGTTTCATCAGGCACACTAAGTACATCAAGTGTCAGCCTTACGAGGCAATCGGCCTTAGGCTCTTTTGCTGCAATTGGTCGAAGCACAACCGCCTACAATGGCCAATACAGTTCAATTGGTGGAAGTGCTGTTGGCAATACAATCAGCAATGGTATAACAGGGGGGACGCTTGGGTATTTCGTAATGGCTGTCGCAAATCCTGTTTATTATTGGACCAATGCTGCTGCCATGAATTGGAACGATGCTTCAAGTTGGCTTGCCACTACAACATCAACACTTACCAGTCCATTTGTTCCTTCCAATGCCCCAAGTTCTTCCAACTCAATGGGCATAACCATTCAATCCGGACACACAGTATCTACATCAACGGCTAACATTTCAATCGATCAGACTGTTATTCAATCAGGTGGTGTGCTCAACTACAACGGCGGTACAATTTCAGTTGAAAATGGCACAGGAGATGATATAACCATTGAATCTGGTGGCAAATACACGCATACAGCTAATCTCAGTGCCCCGACTATTGCATCAGGTGTAGTATGGCGCATTAAAACCGGTGCCTCGTTGGAAGTGAATACTAATACACCGGGCTCACAAGGCGATTATTATGCAAGCAATGAAAATGCACAATTTGCAACTTCAATGGTTTGGGAAAATGCATCTGTTTTTGTTTGGAACTCAGCTAGTTCTCTCAGCTCATCAGGCCTGACGTATTTCCAAAACGCAGACGCCTCCACCATACCCATTTTTCGCCTGGCAAACAGTATTAGCCTTCCAGTGGGCGCCAATAATCCAACTATCATTAATGGGTTGTTTGATGCAAACGCGAACGTGACCTGGCAAAACAATGGAACCAAAACATTTCGAAATGGAATAACCGGAACTGGAACTGTTACCCAGTCATCTTCTTGTGGATCTTTTATTATTAACGGAACGACTTCCCAACTAGGAGGGACAGGTAACCTTGCACTTAATACCAATGGCCTTCGCCTTTCCAGCGGAACCTGCACCCTCATCAGCAATAAGCCGATTAACGCTACTGGAGGTGTCGGAACTTTCACAGTGGGCGCAGGAGCCATATTGGTGGCACAAACCTATTCGTTAACCGGTAGTGGATTATTCACACAGGAAGCTAATGGAACGTTACAATCCGCCCATGCAAGTGGCGTGGATGGAAGTATTACTGTGTCAGGCACAAAGAGTTTCAATGCTGGCGCCAATTACATTTTCAATGGCACAGTTGATCAAACCACCGGCACTCTAATGGGTAACATAGTAGGTACACTCACCATCAATAATCCAAACACGGTAACACTCAGCAATAACAATCATACGACAAATACACTTAATCTTAACAACGGCTTTTTCAAGTGTGGCACTAATCAAAACCTGAACATTGCCAATGGTGGAACAATCAACGGAAATGGTGGAGTACAGCTGAACGATCCTTCATCAGGCACCATCACCTTCTTAGGCAATGGGTACACTAATGGCAATAGCACTGGTGGTAATCCAAGATTATATTCTGTGATTTTAAACGGGGGAGTTGATTTTAATGGAACCCCAAATACAAATAGTGCCCGCATATTAAATCAATTGCAAATTAATTCAGGGGGTTATTGTAATCAGGATGCCCCCTACTACGAATCAGGAAGTACATTGGTTTATAACAATGGGGGCTCGTTTAACAGGAATGAAGAATGGGGACAGCTAATTCAAGGGCAACAAGGATATCCATGGCATGTGAAGGTGCAAAACGGAACTACTTTGTTGTTGGGAACATATACCCCAAGTAGGCTTGCTATTAGTGGTGATCTTATTATTGGTAACACCAGTAACGCCAACGATGTTGATATGGGCAATTTGACATTGCCACTTGAAATAGGAGGAAACCTTCTTATTGGAGATCAAAGCACTTCGCAGAACCACCTCAGGCTTTCTGCTACAAGCGGTGGTGACCTTTGGCTGTATGGAAATTTTACCCGTTACAAGGATGTCAACTATTTTGACAATGAAGCCTACATTGGCAATCGTGGAAGGTCTACTTATTTTAAAGGCAGCGCCAACCAAATCATTGATGTTATTGACAATACAAACCCGGCCAACGAAGTGCAGAAGTTTCACAAAATGGTGATGGACAAAACTGGTTCAGGTGATGTAACATTATCCGTGCCCAACTTGTACATCGAAAGTGAGTTGCAGCTAATTGGTGGCGTCGTAAATACGACAGTGGGTACACCACCTGGTGCCTCAGCTGCACCACCGGGTAATGGCTACGGATTACTCACATTGGAAAGCAACACATTCGTTACTGGGGCCACCTCAAGTTCTTGCTATATAAATGGACAAATCGCAAAACAGTTTGGTACAAGTACATCCAGTGAATTCATTTTCCCGGTGGGAAAATATGGGGCTCCCACTCCTAACAGGCCTTTCTGGTTTTCTAAAACTAATAGTGCATCAGGCACCATGAAAGGTGAATATTTCTATTATGCTCCACCGCACATTTCATCTGGAGTAACTGATGATTTTGGCTCATCCTTGCAAGGCATAGTAAAGACCGAATATTGGCAGTTTGACAAGACCTTTGGTGACATAAACGGAAAAATCATTCTCGACTACAAAAATCCAGGTTCGGGAAATTGGCGTGGTCCCAATGGCACCACTGGTATTGACCCTTGCAGTAACTGCAACGTAGCAGTCGTAAAAAGAAGCGCCACCAGCGGCGATGGTCAATGGAATTTCACTTCAACTACAGGAAAATTTTCAAGCACTCCAATTAGTCTGCCCGAATACAGGT
>JBBIOQ010000040.1:6266-8312 GCA_037443285.1 Sphingobacteriales bacterium
GAAGCCAGCATCATAGACCAGTCGGGAAGAACCATTACCAATACATCTACAACCCTGGTACAGGGCAGCAACCAACTCAATGTAAATGTTGTATCGCTGGCGGCAGGAATTTATTACATGAGCATTCGCACAGCTGATGGCCTGTCTGCCACATTGCGATTTATTAAACAATAAAGCAACAGGTTGTTTATTGTTACTTTCACTTATTGAGTGGAGCAAAATGATCCGGAACTCCAAAATGCCTCAAACCTAACTAGTGGCATTCGCCCATGATTCATAGTTTTCCACATTACGATACCGGGGCATCACAAGGACGACTAATTATCAACAAATCCACAAAAGCATGAATTAATCATTTTTTTTTTATGCCTGCATGTAAGCATAGAATAATTTTGTTTTAACTAACCTATTCACTTAACGGATACTTAAACCCACTGTAAAATGAGAAAAATTTACCTAGCCCTTTTTGTAGCTTTCCTGATTTTTTCCTACAACTCAAAAGCTCAAACAGGAACATACCTGGTTTTTGACATTGAAAATTCTACAACCCCCCTTGCTGCATCATCTGTTCCTTCAGCATTAACCGGTACCCCTACATTGGTTTTTGGCTCGGGTATCCGTACTTCCGGCAATGGTTTGGGCTGGACCAACTCTGTAGGCGGAAACGGTTGTAATGGTGGGGGATATGTGGTCGACGACTTCATTACTGGTGCTACCCTCAACCAAGCCAATAATGAATACATCGAAATAGGCTTAAAACCAACACCAGGTTCATTCATAAACCTTTCTAACCTCGATTTCTTTTGCAGGGGAAATGGTACCAGGCCGGTTGATTGGGCAGTATTCACCAGTGATGATAACTTCACTACTGCTGTATCAAGCAGTAACCCGAGCAGTTCAGCTGATGATATTTCAGGTAGTGCGTGTACTTCCAACCTGATGCCTTTGAACATTTACACATCCGATACCATTACAATTCGCATTTATTTTTACAATGCGGGCAATGGCACAGGCAACCTAAGTATTATGAACATTGGTTTCAACGGCTTCGGTAGCCTGCTTCCCGTGAAGCTTCTTGCTTTCGATCTGAAGCCAGGTGGTACACAAAACAACCTGTCGTGGAAAGTAGCATCTGAAAGCAATTTCAGCCACTACAATATTCAGCGCAGCGCTAATGGCAAGGATTTCACCACAATTGGAAAAATCGTTGGTAGTGGTGCTGCTGATTACAATTTCAGCGATGTGGCCCCGGGCGCAAAGAACTTCTACCGCCTTCAGATGGTTGACAAAAACGGTATCACCTCTAACAGCAAAGTGCTGGTTGCTGCAAACAAAATTGGCTCTGTAGCCATCAGCCTGCAACCTAATATGGTAACTTCTGGTGCAAGACTGAACATTGCCGTTAACCAGGCTCAGAATTTAAATGTATTTGTAACAAACATCAGCGGTCAGAAAACTGTGCTTGGAAAATACAGTGTGCAAGCGGGCTCCAGCCAGATTTCATTGGCTTTTGACAAACTTACCGCAGGCGCTTACCAGCTTACCGTTCTGCCAGAACATGGCGAACAACAAACGGTTCGCTTTGTAAAGCAATAACCGGTTTCGTAATAACCTAACTTTAAAACCATCCGATAAAACGGGTGGTTTTTTTATGTCCATTAGCCGCACTGCCATACTTGATTCTTTAAGTACCAGCAATTACGATCTCTGCATCATTGGTGGCGGCGCCACTGGTGCTGGCTGTGCACTGGATGCAGCAAGCCGCGGGTACAAAGTATTGTTGATTGAAAAAGAAGATTTTGGCGCAGGCACTTCTTCGAAAAGCACCAAGCTGTTGCATGGTGGTGTACGCTACCTGGAACAGGCAATAAAAAAGCTAAGCAGTGGGCAATACCGCATGGTGAAAAAAGCACTGCACGAAAGGGCAACCCTTCTAAAGCTTGCACCACATGTAGCGCAGCCTTTGCAACTGGTGACACCTTGCCGCAACATGATAGAAATGCTTTATTACTACACTGGCCTCAAACTATACGATTGGCTGAGCGG
>JBBIOQ010000040.1:8412-11617 GCA_037443285.1 Sphingobacteriales bacterium
TCAAAGTGCTTTATCAATGCTGCCGGACCATTTGCCGACACAATCAGAACCATGGCCAACAATGAGTTGCTGCCACGCATTTGTGTGAGCAAGGGGGTACACCTCGTGCTGCCATACAACATGATGCCTTCGAATGCGGCCCTGCTTATTCCTAAAACAAGCGATGGCAGACTCATGTTTGCCATTCCATACAAACAACATGTGCTTGTTGGAACTACTGATGATGAAACAGCACTTTCGGAAAATGAATTTGGACCTGTCGCCGATGAAATAAAATACCTGTTGCAGTATGTAAACGATTACCTAGATACACATGCTAAGGCCAGCGATATAACTTCCGGCTTTGGTGGGTTGCGGCCTTTGCTCAAAACGGAGGAGAAAGAATCAAGCAAGCTGATTCGCGACCATGTGGTTGAGTTTGATGCCCAATCGGGCCTCATCAGCATTTTGGGTGGAAAATGGACCACATACAGGCTGATGGCAAAAGACACGATTGATGCAGTGGAAATAGTCATCGGCAAAAAGAAAGAATGCATTACCAATTCGATTGTACTAACCGGTAGCCGAAACTTCAGCAATAAAACTGCACAGGCATTGCAGCAAAAAAACCATTGGGAGGCCGATATCGTGCAACACCTTGTAAGCAAATACGGGGATAAATGCTTGGCCCTTGGCGAACTCGTATTGAACGATAGTCCGCTATTACAAAGGATTTTGCCTGGTCTCCCATTCACCTTCGCCGAACTGAAGTATGTGGTTGAAAATGAATGGGCGTTTACAGTGAAAGATGTATTGGCCCGCAGGTGGGGCATACAACTCACCGACTGGCAGCAAACACTTCAGTTGATTCCTGTTGTAGGTAATTACCTGAAAGAAAATTTCGGCTGGAGCTTTCAGGAACAACAGTTGTACATAGAAAACTATGCAGCAGAACTAAAACAAATGATTGCGGTTTCAACGGAAAATTTCGGGCTTGCAAATAGTTGAAGAGTGCGACGCCAATGAAGCATGATGTATGCACACTGCTGGTTTCAAAAGAATAATTTCTGCGGAGTTCGAAACTATTTCTTCATGAACGCCTTCACCCGTTCATCCGCATCGTCACGAATGTTTTTCCAGAAAAGATTGATGTCGCCGATGTGATAGTTCTTGTAGGTCATGAAGATATTGCCGAAGAAGCGGGGCTTGGTACTCCACAACACATTGCCATGCACTTCCGTGGCCACATTTTGCATTTTTGGTTTGTTGAATTTGTACAACACGGCGCCTTTGTTTTGGCTGCGGTCGGCCTTAGGTTGTTTGATGCTGAAGGTGAGCGGGTTAATGTTGAATGCAGCAAACTTTTCCTTCTGTACATAGTCCGGAATATACCCGGTTTTGAAAGTTCGCCAGCTAACAAAGCAGCCTGTCTGGTTGGGTTCGGTGCAGGGTTTGCATTTTGCAAAATAGTCTGCAGGCACGGGCAGGCCAATAATGTAGGCAATCACCATTCTGTTTTGCAGGTCGGTGTTTTCAATCATCTCGGCAATGAGAAGCGCGGCATGTTTTGTGCCCTGGCTATGTGCGGCAAGGATGAACGGCCTGCCGTTGTTGTAGTGTTGCAGGTAGTAAGTAAATGCAGTTTTTATATCTGCATACGCTGTATCGAAAAACGGGCGTGATGTGCTGTCGGCCAGGCCAAAGGCTTTAATGTGTGCCTGCCTATACCTCGGAGCAAATACACGGTATTTATTAAAAACCGATGCCTGGTTGAGGATTGGGTAGTAATCGGTTTTCGCATTCAACTCAGCATCATTGATGCCTGCATTCCAATACTGCATGGTCAAAGGCTTGTTCTTAACCGCAGCTTCATCAGTATAGGTGGTTGGATGAATAAAAAACACATCCACACTGGTATCCTTTACAAAGTTGCGAAAGGGTTCAGGTGTACTGTCGGAGGCATTGTGTTTGCCTGGATGAGCGGCCCAGTAATATAGATTACAATAATCCGGCTGTGCAGTAGCTGTTTGTGGTGGAGCATAATCATCGGCATTATACTTCGAGCCGCTGCACGAATGCAGCGCCAGCATAACTGCGAACATTGACACTATCCGGAAACTAGTTTTCATTTTGCTGAGTGCGAACGCAGCCTGCCTTGCTGCAAACTAAAAATAGTTTGTATTTTCCCCGATAGAATCATTTTCGTTTGCACGTTGCTGTATAAATTTTGCTTGCTATGAGTATACCGGTAGTTGACCTTGCCCAGTTTACACAGGGCACCGATGCCGAAAGAACATCTTTTGTTTACGAACTGGGCCGCGCATATGAAGACGTAGGCTTTGTGGCTGTGAAGAATCATGGCATCCCCGAAGAATTGATTGACGAGTTGTATCGGTATGTAAAAGGATTCTTTTCGTTACCACTTGAAATCAAGCGGACATATGAAAAACCAGAACTGGCTGGTCAGCGAGGCTACACAAGTTTTGGCAAGGAGCATGCCAAGGGCAGCACAGCGCCCGATCTCAAAGAGTTTTACCAATATGGCCAAACCGTAGAAAATGGTGACCCTGTGGCTGCAGAATATCCGAACAATGTTTCGGTAAACGAAGTGCCACAGTTCACGCCAACCCTGTTCAGAGCTTATCGGCAATTTGAAAAAAGTGGTAGGGCCCTACTGAAGGCCATTTCCTTATACCTCGGCTTGGATGAAAATTTTTTTGAACCCCATGTGGTGAACGGAAACAGCATTCTCCGGGCCATTCATTACCCACCCATTACACAGGAGCCCGCAAGTGCCATTCGGGCTGAGCAGCATGAAGACATCAACCTGATTACGCTATTGGTTGGCGCAAGTGCCGAAGGGCTGCAAATACTTACCAAACAAGGTGAGTGGGTGGCCGTTACGGCCCTGCCCGGACAGATTGTGGTGAATGTGGGAGATATGCTTCAACGGCTCACCAACAACAGGCTGAGAAGTACCACGCACCGGGTAGTGAACCCGCCCCGTGAGCATTGGGGTACCAGCCGTTTCAGTATCCCGTTTTTCCTGCATCCAAAAAGCAACATGAGCCTTGCCTGCCTCGAAAACTGCGTGGATACTGACCACCCAAAAGTTTATGCCGATGCCACCGCAGGTGAATATTTAGATGAGCGCCTACGTGAAATTGGCCTGAAAAAATAAGCCGGGAGCACGATGACCAAAAACAGAAAGCTGGCTTTGCCGGCT
>JBBIOQ010000040.1:11634-33030 GCA_037443285.1 Sphingobacteriales bacterium
AAAGGCTGCATTGTTAAAGCCACATCCACAGCGAAGCCCCGGATGAGAATATTAACACAGCTGTTTTCCTTCCGAATATCCTCGGCCCTAATTTTGACCGCATGAAGACGATGAAAAACTTCATTTCTTTTTGTATTGCCTTGTTGCTGTTTGTAAACAGCCAGGCACAATGTTCCATTTGTACCAAAACCGCATCGCAGTTGGGCAAGGAAGGTGCGCAGGGCCTCAATGGCGGAATCATTTACCTCATGTTTCTTCCGTTTGCCATTGCCGGATATATAGGTTTCCGTTGGTGGAAAAATGAAAAAGACTCCATAGCAGAATAACCGGATCAGTTCAAGCCGGGTTTTAGAAAATAGTAGCGGTGCTCATCCACAAGGGCGCCGTTTTTTATTACCGCTTTTTTTGCAACGCACTCCAGGGTGAACCCCGATTTTTCGAGCACCCTCATGGAAGCTTTGTTATATTGAAATACGCTTGATTGCAACCTCACGAATTGAAAGTTTTGAAAAACGTATTCAACCATCGGAGGAATCACTTTAGACATAATTCCCTTCCCCCAAAAAGACTCTCCAATCCAATACCCAAAATCGGCACTCATGCGGTACACATCTTTTAATGGCGCTATGCCAATTACACCAATGCATTCGTTGTTGTAGAATATTCCGAGGTTATGATGCGGCTGAATATTCTGGCAATCGTTAATGAACATTCTCGCCAAAGCCTCGGTATATGGATATGGAAAATAGTCACGGAGGTTGTCCCATATTCTGCGGTTGTTGGCATGTTTGGCAATAGAAGCGGCATCCTGCTGTTCCAGGCTATGAAGCATGACTCCATGACACTCAATATTTACCACTCGTGTTAGCATAAAATGAAGCAGTAGCAATTCAACTACCTTTGTACTTTGCGAACATACATTTCATTAGCACCAAATTATGAATCTTCGTTTTCTTTCCTGTGCAAGTTTAGCCCTCATTGGCTCCATTACCATGCTCTCATCTCATGCACAAACCAAACCAATTTCGGGTGTATTATTAGATAGTGCTACAGGACGAGAAATTGCATCGGGAAATGCAAGGAATATTCTCACCGGCAAAACAGCTACCAGCCATCGCGATGGGCGCTTTTCGCTTGCCGCTAGCAAGGGAAACATTCTCTCCTTTACTGCAAAAGGATATTATACCGACACACTAACAGTAACGGATAGTGTGCTTCAACTTTCGGTGCTCGAAATAAAATTGAGGCAACTGCCGGCCACACTACCCGATGTGGTGGTGTATGGCAATCTGAATTCGTACCAGGTGGATAGCATTGAAAGAAGGAAAGACTTTTTGGCCACCGTTGGCGAAGTGAAGATTCCCACGGTGAGCAAGGCCAATGATTTGGGCTTTGGAGTAGGCATTAACATAGACCGCTTCAGCAAAAGGGAAAAGCACAAACGAGCCGCACGTGAACTGTTTGATATTACTGAAGAAGATGCCTACATAGACTATCGCTGGAACGATTCGCTGGTATACAAATACACAAAATTAAAAGGCGACAGCCTCACCGATTTTATGCAAACCTACCGGCCTAGCTGGGAATGGCTGCGCAAGAATCCCGATGAAGAAGACATGGTTCACTATATCAACAAATCATTGAAAAAATATTTCGGCAGAAAGCAAGACTGAAGAAACTAATGTTTATACAAAAAAAGGAGTGCCCTAATGAGCACTCCTTTATTGTTGTTCTTTAATTACTATTTGTGCAGGTTAATGGTATTGAGTTTTGTTTCCCTTCCTGCCAATACACTCAGATTGTTCAGTGTAGTGTCCGCATAGCCATTGGATGCGTTTACGAACATGGTATAGCTGCCCTCTTTCAATCCCCTGATTTTGAAGGAACCGTTCTTGTCGGGTATTGCATATGCGGTATCACTGCTGTTGTACACGCTGATAACCGGTAAAGCAGCCATTGGTTGGACCTTTCCTTCCAGTACGCCTGTCTTTTTCACTACAAACGGCCTAATTACCGGTATGAGGTAAAACTGTCCGTTGCGCACCTTTACAATGGAGCGGGCTACATCAAAATCCAGCCACACCCTACTGCTGTTGCCGCCAAAGTGGTCCCAGTCATCTCCTTTCATTTTCAGTTCAATTTCGGCCTTGTTGCCAACAGGCAGGTGCAGCGGGTATCGAATACTGTCTTTTACCAGGTAACTATTGTTGCCAATAAGAATACGCACCTTTTCCACCTTTCCGGCCGGCACCGACCCACTTGCCAGCAGCGTGTCTATTCCGTTGCGTAATTGCAGCAGGTTGTACAGGCCAGGCCTGATGGTAAGATTGAGCCATATCTCGCATGAATCATCATCATCGAGATTACCAGAAGCGCCATTATCATCCTGACCAGAAGAACTGCAGGTGTCAACCCTTACTCTCACTGCCTGGATGTCGATGAGCACCGAGTCAAACAGGGCGGGGTCGTCTGTGAGGAATAGGTTGAGTTGTTGTTTGGATGCCTGTTTGGATACATCTCCCGACAGTTCCTTTTGGCAGGCCCAAATAAAAAATGCAAGCAAAGCCAGCGCCAGCATTGAGATTCTTTTCATTTTCATAAACCTTGATTGTTGGATTGAAGAATGGTACATATAAACCCAGTCAAGTATTGTGCCAACTTCCGGGTTGGAAATTTTCTAACATCTCAATAAGGAATTTTGAGTACCGAACCGGTATTGCGGCTATCGGCAGTTCGACTAAAAATGAAAGGGACCCACTAAGTCCCTTCCTGATTTTCATAGGATTTTAATATTGTCATTGGGCCTGCAACAGTGCCTTAGTTTTTCGTGAAATAGCTTTTCACCCAGGCTACTAACTGATGCTCCGACATTTTATCGGCATTTTCTACACCCTTAATCTGCGGTTTGAAATTCTTGTCTTCTTTCAGCAGTTTTTCCAAATGCTTTTTCATTTGTGCAGGCCCAAAAATGATGAGTTCATCGGCTTCTTTCACCCTGGCCTTCACATCCTCGAGGTAATGATGAACATTGGTTTCCAGCCTGTGTTCCTTTTTCTTTTCATAATCAATAAAGGTCTCTCCAAACTGCCCGAAATTTCTTTCTTCTCCGGGGTATCTTTCCCTTGTTTCAATGCCCGATTCCATTTTGGTGAGTTGGGGCTCATCATCCTCAAGGTTTACGATGTAGGCTCTTTCGGTATCAATCCAAATTCCATTTTGTTTTTTCATGCTGTTGACATTTTAGAATCGTTAGCAGGATATTTATTTAATAGCAAATGCCGCAGTCGCATTACACACTTCATTTCCTTGCTGTTTATGCTTCTTGAACTTTCAGCAATCCTTCTGGCGCTACTGATTATTTTTTCCTTCAGAAATTCATCGAATGAACCTTGGTGAATGGCGTAGAAATCTTCAAATGCCTTGAAGGCACTTTCGGCGCTTCGCAGGTGTTCCTCGTCTATATCGAACTGGTAAAAAATCATGTTGGCCATGTCTTCGCCAAATTCATCGTGCAAACTAGTGAAGTGCTTCCAGCCAAATAAAACAAGGTCCTTAAGTGCCTCCTTTTCATGAATACCCACCCTGCCATCGGTAGCAGCAACAGCGTAAAATAAATTTCCGAGCTGCTTATATAAATCCCGGTAAGCAAACATTGGCTTTCTATTTATTTCAGTCAAAAGGTACGCCCAATTACATGGCACATTTATGACCAAATACAAATGAAAAATGCAGGAATTCCGTTATCTTATAGCATCGATAACGCTAACCTAAAAATGGTATTCCTCCACGCATTCTGCTGGCAGTGCAACCGGTTTTGACTGCCAAACTGATAATAATCCCCTCAAGCCTGTTTTCCAACGCCGCAAGGTTGAATAACCGCTCCCACCCCCGGGCCTGCCGTTGCGCTGCACATTAACAACCGCACACTTCAACCTGAGGTGGTGCATGAGCGCAAGCACATACGGACTGCTTCCGCCAAAGGCCCAAAATTTCTTTGCGGCAGTTGTTCTTATTGCAAAAAACAATCCCGCACTGGCGGGAATATTTTTGAAGGTGAATAGGGAGAAAAGATTCTTGAAAATACGAGCCGTAATATGACGGCCACCCGATTCATATTTGCCAGCCCTTCCGGCAAAAACCACGTCGGCAGCGCTTGTTTCCATTTTTTTCAATAGCAAAGGAATGGCAGACGGCGGGTCTTGCAGGTCTGCATCCATACAAATGCTCACGGAAAATTTTGCGGCATTCAAACCACAAATCAGCGCAACACTTTGTCCCTGATTTCTCGAAAGGTTCAGTACCCTGATGTTCCGCATTTCTGTTGCCAGTTGAATGGCGGTTTGCAGTGAATGGTCGGTACTTGCATCATTCACAAAAATAATTTCGTGCTTTTCTCCAAGGGTTGCAGTCACCTGCTGCAATAATTTTGTGAGCTGCGGCAAGGTGGCCGCGTTGTTATAAACAGGAATGACAAAGCTAATACCCTGCATGTTAGTACCCTGTTTGCCTGTTTATAAGATTTAGTAATGGCAAGCCGGCTACATATCGCTTGAAGTTTTCTTCGAACAGGTGCTCATACCTGAAGGGGGGCTCTTCTTTGCTTCGTGCTGTATGCGGACTTACCACAAGATTTGGAATTTGCCAGGCCCTGTGTTCAATGGGTAATGGTTCTTTGTTCCAAACATCGAGGGCTGCGCCACGAATTTTTTGCAGTTCGACACAATTCAGCAGTGCATCTTCGTCCATAACCTGTGGTCTTCCAACATTCACCACAATAGCATTTTTGGGCAGCATGGAGAACGCTTCGGCATCAACAAATCCAGTGGTTTCGGGAGTTTGTGGAAGAGCAATCATCAATATATCAGTGTCCTTCAGTTGCGCCTTCCATTTTTCAGGAGCACACCATTTCACATGTGCAGGCATTTCGGGTGGGTCGGTTTTTGACACAGCCACTATTGCACAATCAAATGCAACAAGCCTTTGTGCAATGGCTTTTCCTAAACTACCCCAACCAAGTAACAAAACTTTACTACCTGCAAGCGTATGCAGTTTTTCGCGACGTTGCCAAACCATGTCTTGCTGGTTGTGGAGAATCGCAGGCAATTCGCGTTGCATTAAAAGTGTAAGTGCGATGGCATGTTCCGCAATCTCGGGCTCATACACACCTCTTGCATTCGTTATGATCATTTCGCCCAGGTGAAGCGGAATGTTGCTTAGAATGTAATCCATACCAGTGGATGCCACCTGCAACCATTTGGTGTGTTTGGCTGACTGGAGAGCTTCAGCCAGGTAATGATTTCCCATCACTATTTCGGCCGAATCGATTTTTTGAATAGCATCCTGTTCATCCGTGGCATAAACCACCTCCCAGTCATGTGCTATTGATTGGAGTGAAGACAAATGCCTATCTGAAGGCTGATATAGCAAAAGCAACCGCCGCTTCATGGAATTCATTTTTCAGCAAGTTCAGAAAAATGTTCCTTGAATTGTGGCCATTTCAAAACTTCTTCTTTCAGGTCGTTCGATAATTTTTGTTGAAGAGCTTCGTCAGATTTCCGCATCTGCTGTATTTCTCTCCTCATCGCAAGTACTGTTTCAACCAGGCCGTACTGGCGAATATCTTTCAGGAATGATCTGCGAAGAAAAGTAAATGAAACCCGTTGCCTTACCATTTCATTCATGAGTAACCGGCAAGGGATGGGATTGCCTCCCTGCGGATGTGTTAAGCCAGCCACCCCAAAAGGTATTTTGGTTAAATGACTGAAGATTTTTTCGATTCTGCCATTGACCAAAGGCAGGAAGAGGTTTGGATAGCCTTCGCTGATGCTCAAATCGTTGAGGCCTACATACACCCTCTTCAGCGGGTAGGCATCAATGAGGTGGAGATGCTGCATCATTTCAGCAGTTTCGAGCAGCAGACTCACTTCCACATTTCGGTCAGCCTTCGTAAGAGCCCTTTCAATTTCTGACGGATGCTGCACCATGGGCAGAAGAATCTCGTTGGTTCCGGCATCCATTACCCTGGAAAATTCATCATCGCTGTATGCATCATTCCATTTGTTGACACGAGTAATAATGTATGCCTGGTGTAATTGTTTTCGCAAATGCACCAGGTCTTTAATAACGAAATGATTTATTTCCGTTGGAAAACCAAGCTGTCTCACATCTTTCTGGCTGTGGTTTTCCAGGTCTACAATTATCCCATTAATGCCAGCCTCCAGCGCTTCTGCGGCAAGTGTGTGGTTTATGGTAAATAAGAACAATTCCATAGTGGTGTTTTTTAAGCTGTGTTTTTTTTGACCGCCACAGCAAGGCAGCTGGACCCAAAAGGAAGCCCGGCGTTTATTTGAATAAAAAGTTTCTCATAAGTTAAAAACCGGTACAACAATTTGTTGAGCCATTTTCTATTTTGTGCATGCTCTGTCTTTCTTCGATTTCTGCCTTCCTGTTTTCTTCGTGCAAACATTTTACGGAAAATCAACATAGGCAGAAAAAGAATGGAAAAAAAATAAGTGCAGTACAAGACACTGAATCCTTCTGATTCCAGAAGTAGTTTCAATTGTTTATTTGAATAGCGTCTGAAGTGGCCAAGTTCAACATCTGCTTCGCTAAATAAACTTTGAAAAGCAGGAACGGTTACAAACAGCATTCCGCCAACAGGAATTTTTTGCCAAACATCCCTAATTGCTGCACGGTCATCCGGTAAATGCTCCACTACGTCAAACAGGCCTGCGTTGTGAAAGCCCATGCTTCTATCCAGGTCGCTCAACGCCCCGTTGAATGTGAATTCCACTCCTCTTTTTTTTGCATTGTTTACTCCTGCAGCATAAGGCTCAATCATCAGTACCAGTACTCCGGCATCCTGCAGCGCCAAAGCAACTGCGCCATTGCCTCCACCTATGTCTGCAAAGAGCTGATTGGACCTGCAAAACTTTTGGTAGGCAGCAACAATCATGTTGTTGCGGTGGCGATACCAGTAAGAGTCTTCTTCCACAGCAAATGTGGATGTGTTTCCATCGGGAGGATAATATATTATTTCTGTTGATGGCGCCAATTAGTCTGGTTTTCTTGCTTTGAATAATTGAAACGCTTTAATTCCATCAACAGGAAAATAGTCGGTAAACAAATGGTCTATTTTTCTTCCGCCTTTTGTATTGTATAACATGGGCGGAAACAAGCCAATTCGTTTTAGTGCAGGGTCCTTAAATCCTGCAAATTGCATAGCATCAAACACTTTCCGGCGTTTCATATCCAGCAATCCTTTTTCACCTTCATAACTCATTCCTTTCGAAAACCAAATCTGAAAATGGAAAAGCGGATTGTAAGGATTTGGTTCCAGGAAAATCACTTCTCCTCCAGGTTTCAACAACCTGAATACTGCCTGAAAGCTTGCTTCAAGCACATGCAGGTGATGCAGTACCATGAAACCTACAACACGGTCGAAAGATGCATTGAGTTCTTCCGGCGCTTCCAGAATATCTGCAGCATGCAACTGCAGCGGAAAACGGTTGTTATTATACACCAGCATTTGCTGCAGCAGGAAAGGAGAGAGGTCCAGACCTTCAACATGGTATCCTTTCTTCAGCATGTCAAGGGTGTATTTACCCATTCCACAACCCACATCAAGAATCCGATGCTTTCTTTCGATTGCGCCATATTCAATCACCGCATCTGTATGCCTGCTTACATAAGGGCTGTAAACCGGTACCATAGTTTTCTTTATCCTTTTCCCGAAATATTCGAGTTGGATATTGTTATAGTACTGTATGGGTGATTTTACAATCTTAGCCTCAAACATGGAAACAGAAGGTTTGCGATTCAATTTATGAATTTTGACATAGTCAGCAGATAATTATTGAACAAGACCGAAAACATAAATATGATAAGTGTTGTTTTCAAATTCTCCCGCAAATTTTAAGCCGCAAATTTCAGGCCTTTTGATTTGCACTGTTGAGAGAATATAACTGCAGCCTATCTTCTTGAGTTCATGAATATTCCATTTGGGGTAATCTATGATTTTGGGATTGACTTTTGTAACCGGTGGTGCGGTTTGGGCAAGCAAATAAGTTTCTTTCGTTTGCAGGTACAATTTATGTCCCCAGTTATCGAAACTATTTTGCGTATATGGTTGCACCATGTTTATAGAATCCAACTCTGGAGCAATCACCTTGCTAAAATGTTGTTTGTAGGAAAGTGGATAATTACTGCAATACCCATCAACAGTAAAAAAGCCATTGTGTTGAAGCACCGCAGGTTGTATGCCAAAGCCGGCAACCCTGTATTTGCTTTGAGGCATACCTAACGAATTACCAATTTTTTTGAAAAGATCCTCGCTGTAGTAGTCCTTGTACGACATGGGCATATACTTGTCTGTGAGTCCAAACACAGCCCTCCACCAGGAAACATGGTAACAATGCAATGAAGCCTGCAGCAAAGTAATGCCTGCTATAAAAACCGGTTTCATATTCAGCTGCAAAAAAAAATGCAGTGCATAGGCGAAAAGCACATACCAAAAAAAATCAATCAATACCATCACCCTTTCAAAACTGTACATCCTGAGAAAAGAGTATTGGTTGCGAATACCAACAGCAATAGTTGTTTGCAGAAGTGAAACAAAAACTGCAATCAAAAGAATAGATGCGGCTGCAATAATGGGTATATACTTTTCTGAATGCCTTTTCCTTAAAGAAACCACTGCAGCAAATAAACCTGCAATCATAACAAGAGGAAAAACTCCCGAATTCAGCAAAACACCCAATGGATTTTTTAATGCCTGCCAGAAAATATTCAAGTTGTAGGAAAAACTATAATCAGCAGGAAGTGAATGCTGAAATTCAGTACGGTGCGAAATAAATTGCTTGCCGGAAAAAATCTGTTCAAATAAATCAATGCGCAGCAACAAAAGAACAGCCAGAAGAAATGTACCCCACAGTACTTGCGGCAAAACCCTATTTTTCAAAATGATTGTCTCCGCAAAAGCTGCTGCGAACCAAACCAGCAGTACAAAGATGCCTACACTTTGCACATTGGTGCCCATTGCATAATAGGTAATCAAAAAGACATACCACCATTTAAATGGTTGTGTTCTTGTGTGCAGATAGATAGTTGCCACAAGTGGCATACCCGCAATTCCCAAACCCCATGCCGGCAGGAAGCCTTGCAGAGAAAAAGCTACTGCGCTTGAAGCTGCCACCCATTGGTTGCCTTTTGAAATAAACCTAACCACCAACCTGTACATTCCGAGCATGGCGGTTATATGTATCATGAAATAATCAACCACCACAGCAGCGAATGAAGGAAGTATCTGGTTGAGGAAAAGGAAAATTGAAAAGCCACCCGCAACAGCAAATTTTGGCTGGCCACCCATAAAAGGAGGAATCGATGAATTATTGCTAAAAAATCCCGGGGTATAAGTAGCTGCGAGTTTATTCCATACAATGTAGGAATCCATATTATCGAGCCAGGGCAACACCACCCCTTGTCCGAATACAATGAATGGAAGTAGGAATATGGCCATAGTTCCAGCCATGAACCACCATGGTTTTATTGCAGACCCTGCTTCTTTTTTATGATGTTTCATTGATTAACCATTGCTTCCTCAGCCAATAGCAATGGCATGAAAATAATCCAAACGAGCTTGGTGGTGGCGCAAAAGCTATGAACAAATAATGCAGTCTATCCTAACAATCCTGCAGCCTTGCTGATTTCAAGCATCCTGTCAATGGGCTTCAGCGCAGCAAGCCTCAAACTTTCTGGCATGGCCAGTTCAGGTGTTTCATATTTCAGGCACAAGTATAGTTTTTCAAGGGTATTCAACTTCATATGCGGGCATTCATTGCAGGCACAGGAATTGTTCGGTGGTGCAGGTATGAAAGTTTTTTCCGGGTTATCCTGCTGCATTTGGTGCAAAATGCCTGTCTCTGTGGCCACAATAAACGATTGTGCACTATCCTTCTTACTGTAATTGAGTAATTGAGTGGTACTTCCCACATAATCAGCTACCCTGAGAATAGCATCTTCGCATTCCGGATGCGCTATCAACTTTGCCTCAGGATGCCGCACTTTTAGCTTCATAATCTTTTCGAGGCTGAAAATTTCGTGCACCATGCAGGCGCCATTCCACAAAACCATATTCCTGCCGGTAACCTTGTTTATATAGGCCCCCAGGTTTTTGTCGGGTGCAAAAATGATAGGCTGTTCTGCAGGAAGACTGTCAACAATAGCTTTGGCATTGCTACTGGTGCAAATAATATCGCTGATGGCTTTCATGCCGGCACTGCAGTTGATGTAGGTAACCACCAAATGGTCAGGGTATCGCTCCTTCCACTTTGAAAACATTTCCGGAGGGCAACTGTCGCTCAGGCTGCAGCCTGCCTTTAAGTCGGGCAGCAACACTTTTTTTCCAGGATTCAGAATTTTTGCGGTTTCAGCCATGAAATGAACCCCTGCAAAAACGATGATATCCGCATCAGTCGATTTTGCCTTTTGAGCAAGGCCCAGGCTGTCGCCGATGTAGTCAGCCACATCCTGGATATCAGGCTCCTGGTAATAGTGCGCAAGGATGATGGCATTCTTTTCTTTCTTGAGATTGGCGAGTTCAGCAAACAGGTCAAGCGATGGGTCCAACGCTATATCCAGGAACCCGCGGCGAGTAACATTGGCTCTTGCAATTTCCATGTCAATAACTGGCATAGTATATTGTATTAATTATTTTATATAAAATCACCTACTACTATTATGTGTGTGAATAGCGTAATTCTTGTTTCCCGCTGAGCCTGCAAAGGTATCATGGAACGTTTCATCAACATCATTTGCCTGTTCCATGCACACCAAAACTCTTGCGTAATTAGGATTTTCTCGATTTTTCCCCATGACGGTATAACCTATTCCACAGTCTAATTGTGAAATGTTGCTGTTGGATATTAGTTGTGGATATAGAAAACTAAGATTTCTTAGTAATAGCAGGTGGTGAATTGATGCGATTTTCAAAGTCATTTTTGTTCTTCATTTGTCAAGGTGGAAGAGGAGAAAAAGAGGTGCATATACACTGTGTTAAGGAATTATTAACAGGTATTTCTAACAGCAGTTTCACAAGGTGGTTTCACAAAAAAGAAAGAAAGCGCCTGAATAAATTCAAATACACGAAAAGGATGAATAGGCGCCTGCTTGGGTGCTAGTTTCTAACAGGCTGAGGCCGCATTCAGCCTATTCTGGCGGGGTTTTTCCACAATTTTTTCATAGCAGCTATTCCCCTATTTTTGCCATCCTTAAAAAATTGTACAGGGAAAATTATGTCTATCATTCAGTCAATCAGGGATAAGGCAGCACCGGTGGTAATTATTGTAATTGCGGTGAGCCTGATCGGTTTCATACTCATGGATGCCGGTCGAAGTGGTTTGGGAAAAAATACAAGCCCGAAAGACGCTATTGGTGTGGTAAACGGCACCAATATCAGTTACGAGTCGTTTATGGACAAGATTAAAACGACTGAGCAGATTTATGAAATGAACGGAAGAACTGTTGATGAAAACACCAGGCAGCAGATTTATAGTGATACCTGGCGTAGTATGATTGAAACTGAGTTGTTGAACCAGGAGTATGCTAAATTGGGTATTGTGATTTCCGACAAGGAATACAACGATTTGCTGTTTGGAAAGAATCCGCCAGAATTTTTAAAGCAGCAGTTCACCAATCCCAACACCGGTGAATATGATGTAGTGGCTGCCAAGCAAGCCATCAGTCAATTGAAGAAGAATCAGAATAACCCTAACCGTGAATTGGTAAACAAGTTTTATCTCGACCCGCTGATTGAGTCTACTATGCGGACGAAATATTTTTCGTTGCTACAGAATAGTGCATACGTACCCAAATGGTTAGCTGAAAAGACGATTGCCGACAATGGATTGATCTCGAGTTTCAGTTATGTGATGGCGCCTTATAGTTCAGTTGCTGATAGTACGGTTAAAGTGACTGACGAGGCTATAATGGATTATGTAAAGGCTCACAAGGACGAGTACCAGCAGGAAGAAAAGACTAGGAACATAGCCTATGTTACTTTTCCATTCACACCAACAGGTGCTGATACCGCTGAGGTTCTGAAACAATTGTTGGCGTTGAAAGAAGAATTTAAGACAACAAACGATCCTGGTGCTTTTGTAACAAGAAGCGGGACAACATTACCATTTTATGATGGGTATTATTCGAAAGATAGAATTCAGATACCCAATAAAGACTCTATTATTAATAAAGGAGTAGGCGGCGTCTACGGGCCTTATATTGACGTGAATAGTTATGTGCTGAGCCGCGTAGTAGACACCAAGGTTTTGCCGGATAGTGTAAAGGCTCGCCATATACTGGTAGGAACATTTGACCCCCGTACGCAAAAGCCTACTATGGATGAGGCCTCTGCTAAAAAGAAGATTGATAGCATACAGGCTTTGGTGAAGAGTGGAGTTAGTTTTGATAGCCTTGCTATGAAGTTGAGCGATGATGAAGGAAGTAGAATAAAGGGAGGTGACCTCGGATACTTTGCGGGTGGAACCATGGTGAAGGAGTTTAATGATTTTTGCTTCCAGGGAAAGAAGGGTGACATGGGTGTGGTAAAAACACAATTCGGTTATCATCTTATACAGATAGAAGACCAAAAGAACTTTTCTCCTTCTTACAAGATCGCTTATCTCGCTAAGCCAATTGAAGCAAGCCAGAGTACCATCAACGATGCTTCGAACAAGGCTAACCTGTTTGCAGGAAATAGCCGCGACCTGAAGGCATATAACGATAACATTACCAAGAACGGTTACAATAAGTTGGTAGCACAGGATTTAAAGGAAAATGATTTTATGGTGCCTACACTGGGCGTAAATCGTTCATTAGTTCGTGATATTTTTAAGGCTGACATCGGTAAAGTACTCGAGCCTATTGAAATGAATGACCAGTTTGTGGTAGTGGCTGTTACAGGTGAAGATGAAAAAGGATTACCGACCGCTGCCAAGGTTCGCCCAATGGTTGAGAGTATTGTTCGCAACGAAATGAAAGCAAAACAACTAAAAGAAAAATTTGCCGGAGCAAACACGCTTGAAGTTGCTGCACAGAAGACCGGTCAGGCAATACAGAAAGCAGACAGTGTTTCTTTTGTTAGCCCACTGCTACCTGGAGCTGGCTATGAATTAAAGGTGGGCGGATTTGCATTCAACAAGGCAGGTCTTAATAAAGTAAGTTCACCTATTTCTGGAAGCAACGGTGTTTATGTAATACGCCCCGAGGCTATATCCGCCAAGGCTGATCCACTTTCAAATGCTGTGGAGATGCAGAAAAATTTGGCCAACCAGCAAAAGGGGACTGTTGCCTATAGTGCCCTTGACGCCTTGCGTAAGGCAGCCGATGTGTCGGACAAAAGGTCGAAATTTTTGTAAGTTTAGAATAGGTCATTCAGAAACGCCTGTTGCATCTTGCTGCAGGCGTTTTTTGTTTTGCGGAATTTCTAACACGGCTATTACAGCCATTTTGAATTACTGCAATAGCTTTGATGTTCAAGCCTTTTGTTATGGAGGAAATAATAGTAAATAAGGTATCAGAAAGCGGATTGGTTAGTTTGGATCTTGCGGCCTATTATCCTGCCGAAGGCAGCACAGTTGTTTTTGATTTGAAACCTTTTCTTTTCATGGAACTTATTTTAAAAGAAAAGGATTTTAGGGAACAACTCAAGGTGCATGATTGGACGCAATACAATGGAAAATTTGTAGCTGTTACCTGCACCGCCGATGCCGTCATACCTATTTGGGCTTATATGTTGGTCGCTTCAAATTTGCAGCCCTTTGCTAAGGCTGTTTTTGTTTCTAATGAAAAGGATATTAAAGAAAAAGTACTCCTTAGGAATATTGAAGGGTTGAATTTTGAGGAGTTTGCAGGGAAGCGTGTTGTAGTGAAAGGGTGTGGTGAATTGCCCATTAGTGAATCTGCTTACCTCGCTATTACTTTTAAGCTTCGTTCAGTGGCAAAGAGCATTATGTATGGTGAACCATGTAGTACGGTTCCTATTTTTAAAAACCGAAATGTTGAGAAATAAATCAATTGTCATTTGCTGGATAGTCTTTTTCAAACCAACCTCTTTTTCTGAACCACCAAATCATGGCGATGGGAATTATGACCATCCAGGTTACTGTTGCATAAAAGCCCCACTGTTGGTGTGAATAAGGAATGATTTCGAAATTCATTCCGAAAACTGCTCCAATAACGGTTGCAGGAGCCATTACTGCAGTCATAATGGCCAGGGTTTTCATCACTTCGTTCATGCGTAGGTTAATGTTGTTTACGTAGAGGTCTTGCAGGCCCATTAGTAAATCACGATAGTTGTCAATTAAATCGTTGGCTTGCATGATATGGTCATTTACATCCTTGAAATATTTTCTTGTATTATCGAGTAGTAATTGACTATCCGACCTAACAAGGCTTGATATAAGATCTTTTACCGGAGCCGCATTTCTTTTAAGCAGGATGATGTCCTTGCGCAATTGGGATATTCGTTCAAATGATCCGGCTGTTGATTTTGTTAGAATGGTTTCTTCAAGTAATTCAATCTGGCTACCTATTTTTTCAATCACGTCAATATAACTGTCTGCTATTACATCAAGGAGTGAGTAAAACAGGTAATCTGCGCCGCGGGTTCTTTCTTTGCTTGTTTCAACCTGGAGACGTTTTCGCACGGGGTCGAATACATCTCTTTCAGCATCTTCCTGGAAGCTCAGTACTACATTTTTTACAAGTACTATACTTATTTGTTCCTGTTCTATTGTATTGTACGTTTCATTATAGAAGAGCATGTTGAGAACAACAAATAGCACATCTTCAATGGTGTCCATTTTTGGCCTTTGGCCGTGAGTAGCAATATCTTCCTGTATGAGATTGTGAATTCCAAAGTGGTTGCAGATTGCTTCCATTTCAACAGGTTCAAGACCGTCCATGTTTATCCAGGTGGTGGTTGGCGTTGCGTGAAATTGAAAGCAGTCTTCAATTTTTTTTGGCTTGTATTGTTCCAGCTTTGTTTCGCCGAAATCAAAAACAAAAATGGTGGGTTTTGCTACCGTAATTTTTTTTTCTTTCGTGTTGTGGAACGGGTTGACGACAGCTCTTGTTTTTTGCCTCGCAAATGATGCAAAGAGTCGTTTTCTTCTAACCTGGGCGTTTGATTTGAGGTCGGTAGTTGCCATGATGCAGTTATATTTACTAATGTAATACTAGGGTGTTAATAAAGGACACATCAGATGAAATTACTCAGGCACATCCCCTTTCTAAAAACGGTGTTATGGCATAGTCTTACCGCATTCGGTGGTCCGCAAGGCCATTATGGAATGATGGTGAAGCGGTTCGTTAATAATCGTCATGATGTGACAGAACATGAACTCATGGAATACACCGCGTTTGTGCAGTTGTTACCTGGCGCCAGTAGCACGCAAACGCTTACACTGATTGCTTATAAGAGAGGTGGACTTTGGTTAGCTGTTCTGACGCTGCTAATATGGATTTTGCCTGCGGGTATCCTGATGAGTCTACTAAGCTATTTGTTGAATTATATTGACAAGCGTTCTTTAGAGGTGGATGTATTCAAATTCATCCAGCCAATGGCTGTTGGGTTTCTTGCCTTTGCCACCTACCGCATGGGAAGAATTAGTTTGAAAAATCCGATTACTATTTTGATTGCTGTTATTGCAGCGTTGGTCACTTACATTTTTTTCAAAATACCATGGGTGTTTCCGGGATTGATTGTTTTGGGCGGGATAGTAACCAATTTCAGTAAAAGGAGGATTCCTGAAATTGAAACAAGGCGCAGAAAGATTCAATGGGGTAACGTATGGTTGTTCCTTGCGGCTTTTGCTGTTTTAGGTTTTATGTCTGAGTGGTCGCGCCGCCAACAGGTTGCTTTGGGTCACCAGGCCCCGCAGTATCGTATCTGGAATATTTCTGAAAATTTCTACCGTTTCGGGTCATTGGTTTTCGGGGGAGGAGATGTGCTTGTTCCCATGATGTATGAGCAGTTTGTTGTACGGCCAAAACCTGAAAATCAATATATGACCAGCGAAGAATTTCTTACGGGTAGTGGAATGGTAAGAGCCATTCCGGGACCGGTTTTTTCTGTCGCCGCATTTCACGGGGGCATGGCTTTGCGAAAGTGGGGAGGGGGGTGGCAACTGTTGGGATGCATAGCTGGGATGATTTTCATTTTTTTGCCCAGCCTTCTTTTGGTATTGTTTTTTTTCAATATATGGAATAACCTCAAAAAGTACGCTGTTGTTTATCGGTCACTTGAGGGAATTAATGCGGTGGTGGTTGGAATTATGGCAGCATCCTCGTTGTATGTGTTAAAGGACATTTCGATTGTTTCCCTAAAAGTTGTCTCGGCATTGAATTTGGGCGTAATGGCCGGAACGTTTATGCTGCTCACCTTTACACGATTACCATCACCCGTTGTTGTTGCTATTTGCCTTTTTTTGGGCTGGCTCTTTTGAAGTTGCCTTTAGGATTGAATTAAAATAAAAAGTAATAAATCACTTGTAATAGTGATTGTTTTCTATTTCGGTAGCTACGGCATCTGGCACCAAATACCGAATAGGAATCCCTTGTTTTACCAATAACCTGATTTGTGTAGAAGAAATGGAAAGTAGTGGAGCATCAACCTGATGGATAACAGCTTGCAGTTCATTGGTGATCGGGAAACCGGGCCTGTGGTAAATATAGAGTTGGTAATTTTTTATTAGTTGCTGAAAGTTTTTCCATTGGGATATATTGGAAAAGCTATCACTACCCATTATTATGGCAAATTTGTGTTGGGGATATTTTTCTGAGAGATAAGTAAGGGTATTGATGGTATAGGATGGACGGGGCAGATGGAATTCAATGTCGGTAACTCTGAGATTTGGGTCATCATCAATAGCAAGCCGAACGAGGTGAAGGCGATGGTATTCGTTGAGCAATGTAGCAGCGGGTTTGAGAGGATTGTGCGGGGAAACAACCAGCCATACCTGGTCGAGGTCGGTTGTGTGTTTGCAATAGCTGGCGATGATAAGATGCCCGGTATGAATTGGGTTGAAGGAACCGAAGTAGAGGCCAACTTTCATAATGTCCTATTGTGATTTTGAAATGGACTCTTTGGTTTCTACAAGTATATGGTCTGCCTCGCTAAGGCGAAGGCTAAGATGGTAGCCAGCCACAAGAACGGCAATAGGGTCGCCGAGGGGAGCACGCATTTCCACCAGAAGACTCTCCCCTGGTACAAAACCCATTTCCATCAACTTCAGAAAAATTTCATTGGAACTGAAAGAATGAACGATTGCCTTTTCCCCCGGATTCAGTTCTGATAGTTTCTTTATCATTTTAATCTTTGCAAGGCAAAAATATCTGATTATCAACAAGTCAATATTCTAAAACCGTAAATGTCTATTTCCTTTTCATATGCTGACAGGCCGCTGAATGTAAGGGGCAAGCGCAAAATCAAGCAATTATTATTAGAGGTTGCCAGGCTGGAGGGGCACGAAGTTGGGCACCTGAACTATGTCTATTGTTCCGATGAGTTTTTGCTGGATATTAATCGGCGATTTCTGCAGCACGATTATTATACCGATATCGTGACTTTTGATTTGTCGCACCCCGGGCAAATGGCGATTGAAGGTGAAATCTATATTTCTGTCGACCGGGTTCATGAGAATGCCGAAAGTCTAAAGGTTCCATTTGCTGAGGAATTGCTCCGGGTAGTCATACACGGGTTATTGCACCTTATAGGCTACGATGACAAAAGTGCCGCGAAAAGGAAGAAGATGAGGCGTGCCGAAGATTTGTACATAAATTTTTTTGAGACCCTGCGCTAAATGTTCCACGTGAAACAGGTGGGTGGCATTCCCAATGTTTGTTCCACGTGGAACTTGCCGGCTTTCGAAACCCGCGTTGCGGCAGTTCGGTTATTTTTGCCGCATGTTTCCAGATTATGATGTGATTGTTGTTGGAGCTGGTCATGCCGGATGTGAAGCTGCTGCCGCTGCCGCCAATTTGGGCAGCAAAGTGCTGTTGATTACCATGAATATGCAGACTATTGCCCAAATGAGCTGCAACCCTGCCATGGGGGGCATTGCCAAAGGCCAGATTGTTCGGGAAATTGATGCGCTCGGTGGTAATAGTGGCATTGTTACCGACAGGAGTATGATTCAGTTTAGGATGCTTAACAGGAGCAAGGGGCCTGCTATGTGGAGTCCAAGAGCCCAAAGCGACCGAATGTTGTTCGCAGCAACCTGGCGGGAAATGCTGGAGCAGACACCCAATGTGGACTTTTACCAGGACATGGTCAAGGGTCTAATCGTTAAAGGGAATGCATGTACTGGTGTAGTGACCGGGCTTGGCCACCATATCAATGCAAAATCAGTGGTGGTCACCAGTGGTACATTTCTGAATGGCATCATTCATATTGGAGAGAAACAGTTAGGTGGTGGAAGAATAGCAGAAAAGGCTGCGACAGGAATAACAGAACAACTTGTAGAACTAGGTTTTGAAGCGGACCGCCTTAAAACCGGCACTCCACCCCGCATTGATGGTCGCAGTCTTGATTATACCAAGATGGAAAGGCAGGATGGGGATGCAGAAATCAGCGGGTTTTCTTACTTGAACATTCCAAAGATTTCAGCCACACAGCAGCGCTGCTGTTGGATTACCTACACCAATACCGAAGTGCACGAAATACTGAGAACGGGTTTTGACAAAAGCCCAATGTACCAGGGGCGCATCCAGGGGGTGGGGCCAAGGTATTGCCCAAGTATAGAGGATAAGATAAATCGGTTTGCCGAAAGGGACCGCCACCAGCTGTTTGTTGAACCAGAGGGCTGGAATACTGTGGAGATCTATGTAAATGGCTTCAGCAGCAGCCTGCCCGAAGAGGTACAAATGAAAGCCTTGCGCATGGTGCCCGGGTTCGAAAACTGCCGCATGTTCAGACCGGGCTATGCCATTGAATACGACTATTTCCCACCCACACAATTATCCTATACGTTGGAAACCAAACTGATACAGCACCTGTTTTTTGCAGGCCAGATAAATGGTACCACCGGCTACGAAGAGGCCGCATGCCAGGGAATTGTGGCTGGAATTAATGCTCATCAGAAGGCGAAGGGTTTGGAGGCGTTCATCCTGAAAAGGAGCGATGCCTACATTGGTGTGCTCATTGATGACCTTATTAATAAGGGAACCGATGAACCTTACCGCATGTTTACAAGCAGGGCCGAGTTTCGTACCCTGCTCAGGCAGGACAATGCAGACCTGAGGCTGACAGAAAGAAGTTACAAGCTGGGCCTTGCATCTGAGGAAAGAATGAACCTTGTAGACCGGAAGCAGGAGCAGGTGGGCAAATTGCGAACCCTTATGGGGGAATTCTCTGTTGAACCCGCTGAAATCAATGGCTATTTCGAAAACATTGGGTCGGCCACCATCCTGGAAAAATACAAAGCAGGCAAACTGCTGTTAAGGCCAAATGTAGAACTCAACGACCTGCTTTCCGCCGTTCCCAGGTTGGCTGATGCATTGCAAGGCTTTGATGATGAATCTCTTGAGCAGGCATCCATACAGCTTAAATACGAGGCCTATATAGAAAAGGAAAAGGAGTTGGTGGCTAAAATGGCGCAGTTGGAAGACCTGGAAATTCCTGAGACTTTTGACTATACCAAAGTCTCAGCACTGAGTAACGAAGCCCGGCAGAAGTTCCACCGAATAAGGCCCCGAACGCTTGGGCAGGCCAGCCGCATCAGCGGCGTAAACCCCAGCGATGTACAGATCCTGATGGTGTTTATGGGAAGATAATTGGCTGATAATCAATAATATGAGAAGACTCGACCATCTTCTTCTCTTTGGGATTGCATTATAAAGCAAAGGTGTCTGGGTCATTGCGGCTTATTGAAAAGGGTACGAAATTTTAGTATTACCCCTGGTAGGGAATAGTTCCACGGTTAAACGTTGAAGATGGTGTGGAAGCCCAATATGCACAAGTGTTTCAAAGGATTGTATGAATACGTGCAGCGAATTCTTCCCCATCGAACCCTTATGGTAGTGATGTTGGAAGAAATATTTTGTGGAAAGTTTCCAAAACCTTATTAAGTGTCAAACATTGATTCTGTCTTTGTTTAGAACCCCTTAACCCTACAACCCTTGAGAGCTGTTGACAACATCTCTGGTGGTGTCATTTTCATTTTCCCTCACCCTGACACCTACGTAAACCCAAAATCACAAATGTTGTGGATAAGTGGGGGTACTATTCTTAAATTTTTTGCTGTTTTTGCATTTTGGTTGCTCTTGGGTTGGAAAGGTTTATTTGCCCAAGCCACCTATAATTCTGCTGGTACTTATTCCTGGACATGTCCAGCAGGAGTTAGCAATGTCACAATTGAAATATGGGGTGGCGGTGGGGCCGGAGGCGGATCAACAACCAACGGTACTGCAGCTGGCGGCGGCGGTGGTGGAGCCTATAAAAAAATCACGTCTATCCCAGTTGTTCCGGGAACCTTATATAGCAATAAAATTGTTGTTGGTTCTGGGGGAATGGGGGCTATAGGGGCGGGCGGCAATGGCGCAGCAAGCTCAATTGATTTTGGAGTGCCTTATTCTGTAAACGGAGGCACGGGAGG
Organism: Sphingobacteriales bacterium; assembly: GCA_037443285.1. GTDB lineage: Bacteria > Bacteroidota > Bacteroidia > Chitinophagales > Chitinophagaceae > Phnomibacter. The sequence continues at coordinate 32,286 of JBBIOQ010000040.1, forward strand.
GGCTGCAGGTACTAATACTGGTGGTGGAGGTACTGGTGGCGCTGGTGGAACGGCAGGGACATTTAATGGTGGGGCTGGTGCAGCTGGAAATAATTCATCTCAGCAAGGTGGGGGTGGTGGCAGTTCCGCTGGAACGTCTTCGTCAGGCAGCAATGGTAGCGGGCCAACTGGAGGTACAGTACTAGGTGGAGGCTCAGGAGCCAACGGTGCCAATGCCGGCAACAATAATACTAATGGTGGTTCTGCTTCTGCTCCTGCAAATATTCCAGGCGGAGGTGGCGGCGGGGCGTACAGCAAGAATGGCAATGTATCCGGCGGCAATGGTGCAGCAGGTCAAGTTATCCTCACATATACTTGCCCGACATACAATCTCTCATCAACATCAGCCACGCAAGTTTGTATTGGAACAGCATCAACAGTAACCCTTACTGGCAGTGCAGTTTCATTGCCCGTAGGTACTTATACCGTTACTTACAATTTGAGTGCTCCTAATTTGGCTACAGGTAACACTACAACAATGACTATTTCGACAGCTGGAACAGGGTCGTTTACAACCCTTGCACTGGCAAATAGCGGCTCAACAACAGTTACCATTACCAATCTGGCCTCCGGCAGCAACGGAATATGTTCAAATGCAATTAGTTCAAACAATACTTCCTCCATAACAGTTGACGCGCAGCCGACAGCAACTGCCGGAGGCAGCCAGACGATATGCGTGAATGGCACAGCAACAGTGTCAGGAGCG
>JBBIOQ010000041.1:0-32820 GCA_037443285.1 Sphingobacteriales bacterium
GGCAAAGGTTAGGGTTGAGAATACGGCAAAGGTTGAGGGAGAGTTGGAGGCAAAAGTGGAGGTTTAGGCTGAGGTTGAATTTATGGCTGAGGAAAATGCAGAGGTCAAGGTTCAGGCTGAAAGTAGCCAACAACAGTTTTGTCATTCGCAAGGCCAACCTTTTTCCTCATCGGTCATCCCGGGCAAAGTAACCGGCAGCAGGAGGTTACAAAAACGTGCCTGCCTGGCTTGGTAGGCCTGCCCGACTGACCTGGTCAGGCAGGGGATCTCACAAATCGGACCCGCAGCCATCCGTCATCCCGACGACAGGAGGGATCTCAACATCGGAACTGTAGTATTACACATCGAAGATTCCCTGTCTTAAACAACCTGCCGATAATAGCAACTAACCCAGCCTGATCAACTTATCAACTTATCAACTTATCAACTCGTCAACTTCTCAAACTAACACCATCCCAACTCCACAAACCCCTCCATCATCATCAAAACGAAAAGTAAAAAGCCCCCTTTAGGGGGTTTTGGGGTATGAACATCCTCCTTACCCATCCCGGCACCCAGTACAGCTATGCACTGGCGAAGCAGTTGCACCGCCTTGGCCTGCTGCATGGTTTTGCCACGGGCATTGCCTTTGGGCAAGATGCATGGGGCTGGTTGTCCGGCAGGCTAAAGCGCAGGCGGGTAGAGGGTATTCCCGATAGCCTCATTCACCGCCAGTGGTGGCCCGAGTTGTATGCCCTTCTGCATATGCGTCAAGGCTTCATTCCGCAGGATGTCCTCCTGCGCCGCAATGCCTGGTTTCAAAAAAAAATAACCGGGTCCCTGTTGAAAAGCGCTGATGTCATCATCGGTTTCGATACCTCTTCATGGCTACTTATGGAAAAGGCGCATGCCCTGGGCAAGCCCTTTGTCCTGGATGCCAGCATTGCCCACCCCCTCGAAAAGGAAGCCATTTACCGGGAATTGCGGATTGAATTCCCCGACTGGTCAGAACAGCTGGAGCCAAAACCACCACAACTCATCGCCATCGAACAAACCGAAATGATGAATGCCGATCATATTGTGGCTGCTACCTCTTTTACCCGCCACACATACATCAAAAATGGCATCGACCCCGCCAAAATATCCGTCAATCCTTATGGTCTTGATTTGTCCTTTTTCACTTCAAAATGGGTTAACCAGCTTCCCCCTTTAGGGGGACGGGAGGGGATGCAGCTTTCTTTTGCTTTCCTCGGTATTATCTCCGCCCGTAAGGGCATCCCCTGGCTCTGTCGAGTGTGGAAGCGGTTTCACCAGGCATATCCCAACACCCGTTTGTTGTTGGGCGGCTATGGTGCCTTTCCGCCTGGGTTTCAACTGCCTGATGGTGTGGAGTGGCAGGGTTTCATCGAACCCAACGACCGTTTGCGCTTCCTGCACCAGGCCGATGTATTTGTATTCCCCAGTTATTTTGAAGGCTTTGCACAGGTAGTCATCGAGGCCATGGCGGCAGGCCTTCCGGTGATTACCACCACCCATACGGTGGGCCCCGAGGTGATTGACAATGGTGTAGAAGGCTTTGTCACCGAACCAGGCCAGGATGAGACCTTGTTGAATGCCTTGTGTTTTTTTGCCGAACATCCGGAATCCATTCCTGCCATGGGCATCGCCGCCGCTAACCGTGTGGCAAATATGACATGGGATGCCTACGGCGAAAGGTGGAAGGGGATATTGCAGGATATCATTTCCAAGTGACCTTTGACTGTTCCGCCGTCCCGATTACACCCTACCGTCATCCCAACGATGGGAGCCTGCCCGACTGACCTGGTCAGGCGGGGGATCTCTCCATTGGAGGCATGGAGCCACAAGTGAAAGATTACTCCTTCATCAGAAACACCGTAATTCTTGACTAATTAACTAGTCAACCAATCAACTTGCCAACCCAAAAGTGAAGCCCCTCCTCTTCCTGCATACACATCCCATACAGTACTTCGCACCGTTGTACCGCTATCTAACGGAGCGTGGCTTGCCGCTGGAAGTGTGGTATTTTGATGATGCCGTTATTAGTGGCGCCCACGATGCAGGATTCGGAAGGCAGGTGCATTGGGACATTCCGTTATTGGAAGGCTACAACTATCGCTTTTTCTCCAAGAATAAAGGAAAGCTGGCAGGCGGCAGACGCGGTTTTTTTGCTTACAGCAACCGGGCATTGCTTCATGCTTTAAAAAACACCCCACCATCGGTAGTGGTTGTGCATGGCTGGAATTACAAAGCCTATGTTGATGTATTAGTGCATGCACGTAAATACGGTCACCAATTAGCTTTCAGGGGCGAAACGAATGTTGCCATGGAAGCCGCAAGGTCTGTATGGCAGCAATGGCTGCGCAAAAGGATACTCCGTTGGGTGCTGAAGGATGTCAGCTATTTTCTTTCGATTGGGGAACAAAGTGCAGATTTTTACCGGTACCTGGGAGTACCGGAAAGTAAAATACGGTTCACCCCTTATGCTGTTGACAACGGCAGGTTCCGGCAGGAGTATGCAAGCATTTCGCAGCAAGAAGCAAGGCAAGAACTCTCGATACCCGGCGACAAATTCGTCATCCTTTTTTCTGGTAAATACATTCCTAAAAAACGACCACTCGATTTGCTGAAAGCATTTGCTCAACTGCCCTCTCCCAACAAATTCCTGGTGATGATGGGGGAGGGTGAATTACGTATGGAAATGCAGCAATTCATGGATGCGCATGGCTTGCAGGCGCAGGTGTTGCTGACCGGTTTTGTCAACCAGTCACAGGTACACAAATACTACAGGGCTGCCAACGTTTTTGTGATGTGCAGTGATTATGGCGAGACGTGGGGGCTTAGTGTAAACGAAGCCATGAATTTTTCTTTGCCGCTTGTCGTCAGCAACCGAACCGGCTGCGCCCCCGACCTGGTGCAGGAAGGCAGGAATGGTTTCGTGTTTCCGGCTGGCAATGTGCAGGCATTGGCAGATGCTTTGCAGCAGGTGATGGATATGCCGGAGGACCAAAGGCAACTCATGGGAAAGCATTCCCTGGAGTTGGTGGAACAATACAGCTATAGAGTGATTGGCGATGCACTGGCGGCAATCAACGCATGAACGAATAGTATTATTAGGCCTCTCGCCTCATGCTGCACGCTGCACGGGGAATGCTTTGAACTGCGAGCTACAGGCTTCGAGCGGATAGCCTAGGGCCAATAATATCAATACATCTAAAAGATAAAGCCCTTCTCTCAACCTGAACCTGAACCTTAACTCGTGAACTCTGGAACTTGTGAACTCTTGAACCTTTGAACCTTTGAACTCTTGAACCTCTAAACCCTTGAACTCGACCCGAACCTCTATCCTCCTAATCCTGTCCATGGCATGCTTCTATGCCGGCACGGTGTTTCTATATACCGAAAACTTCCCGTTCTGGGATGACTATTACGCACTACTCGATTTTGTAGCCCTCGCCAAAACCAATCCATCATGGGCACAACGGTGGTCGGCTTTATTTGAGCAGCATTATGAACACCGCATTGCAACAGCGAGGCTGGTGGCATGGGCCTGGTATGCTGCCACCGGCAGTGTCAACTTCAGGGGTTTGGTAGCCATTGCCAACCTTTTTTATTTTACATGGTTTGCATGGTTCGCATGGCTGGGGTTCAAGCGCTGGCAACTATCACCCTGGTTACTTTTGACAATAGCATGCTTTGTCTTCAGCATCAATCATTGGGAAGTGAGCAGTTGGGCTACCACGGGCTTATTTTTTTTTACCATCGATTTATTTTCCCTGGCAGCAATAACATGGTATTTCAGTGAGCCGAAGACCCGGCTGGTGCCAGCTGTCATTGCAGCTGCCATTGCCACTTTTAGCGGTGCCCATGGCATGTTGGTTTTTCCGGCCGTGGCTGTCATAGCCTTTCTGCGGGGTGAATGGAAATCGCGAAAGTGGTTTTGGTGGGTGGCCGCATTTCTATTAGTGGCAGCCTGTTACCTATGGAATTATCAAAGGCCTGCTCATCAGCAGCCCATAATCCGAGTATTGTTGAGTCAGCCAACTATGGCCTTGCGGTATTTCCTGGTGTTTACCGGCAATGTGTTTAACCATGGCAAAAACCTGGCGCTGGGTTGGGGGCTGTTCAGCCTCTTGCTGTTCGCATGGGTAGTGTACCGAAAAGTTTGGCAACGTTATGCACAGCTTTCCGCCATGCTGCTCTTTCTGTTGCTGACCATTGTAGTGACTACCGCAGGCCGGTCGGCGGTGGGTGCAGGGCAGGCATTTACATTAAGGTACATAGCCGTAAGTGGTTTGTACAGTGCGTTACTGTTGGTGCTTGCTGTGCTGGCGATGCCTGCAAAATGGAAAAAGAAATCGGAGATTGTTGCGCTTGCCATGGCTATTGCGGGATTTGTGTTTTCGTATGTGCAGATGCTGCCTGTCATCCAACATGTACATCAGCAATTTGTGGTCGATAAACAACGTGTGCAACAGGGTCGCCTTTCCTACTTCGCTTATGGATCGGACTTCGACAATAAACAATCGGCAAAGGACTGGTTGCGTACCTATGATAGCCTTGGTTTATTTCCTTTCAAATATTATGCCGATGAGGAAAAAATAATGCAGGCCATTCCTGAAGCTGCCTCTTCAATTTGGAAACCGGGATTGGTCACCTGTAAACAGGAATCCAATTACTGGCATGTGCAGGCTTCGTTTACGAAGTTGCAGAACGATTCCATTCATTATGTAGCGATGATGATGAATGACTCCACAGGCAAGCCTTCATGGTTTGCGATGATGCGGCTGGCGCTGAAAAAAAATGAACCCGGCGAGCAACGGTTCAATGTGATAATTTGGAAACAGGATTGGCCGCGCCGGCCAGCTGTTTTGCATTTTCAACTCACCGATGAAAAACAGCGCAGTGAAATGGTGTATCGAATAGACACAACAGGCATTTGCGAAAGATTTGACCCGTTGAAGGACCAATGAGCAATGGTGAATAAGGAAAAATGAATGATGAATGAGGAATGGTGGATGAATAAATGGGAATATGGAGGGAGATGTTACTGTCATCTACTATAAATCACTTCAAAAAAATTCCCGAATCCATGCTTTATCCTATGCAGCTCGACGTATCCAAGTTGACGTAGCAGGTTCCTGGTGTTTTTGCCTTCATTCTGATATTGGTCATCGGCATGTTCTTCTAACTGCAGCAACCGCACTTTTTTTGCCGAAAGCGTTTCACTGGCCCCCTGCAATACCTCCCATTCATGCCCTTCCACATCCACCTTCAGGATGTCGATGGTTTGAATGTTGTTCACTGCCACAAATTCATCCAGGGTTGTAACAGCCACTTCATACTTTGCTTTGTTGATATTGCCGGGTTTTACCAATAATACCCGGCTCTTTTTTTTGAGATAATCGCTGTCCGGGTTTGTGGGTTCAAAGCTGGATGTTTCGTCCAGCACATTTTCATAAAAAGTCAGTTGGCCATTCTTGTTGCTCACGCCCTTGTTGTAAAGAAAGATGTCCTTCTCATTTTCAAACCACTGCTGCATCTTTTTGAAAAGGCGAATGTTAGGTTCAAATGAATGAACGATTGCATCCGCAAACAGCTGACGGAAGAAGTGAATGCTCTGACCCCGGTTGGCACCAATATCCAGGATGAGGGGCGGCCGATCTATTTGTCCGGCTTGCGATCTGTAAAATGATTTCAGTTTGGGGTAAAATGAAATGGCCTCATTAAACCAGATTACCTGTGCAATGGTTCTCACATATAATTGGTGCAATCCCGCCTGGATGTTCATGTGTTTGATGTTTTCAGGCAAAGTAATTGAATTTCATCCCTTGCTGTTGTTTCCTCTGTCGTTGGCCCCGGCAGTAATTGGATAATAAACGCTGTTTCAAAGACTCCTGGGCAGAAATAAAATCACGGAGGGATGGCATAATTGTAGCCAATTCCATCAGCACCAAATGCAAACCTTGTAGGTGCTATATCTTTCCACCTTCATTCCCCGAAAATTCTCGTTATCGTTATCGTTATCGTCAACGCCAACGAGCCATATGAGCATTATTCTGAATTAATATTGCATTACTCATCACCATGAAAATTCTCATAGCAGGCGGCGCAGGGTTTGTTGGTTCCAACCTCGCCATTTATTTCAAACAATCCTACCCGGGTTATGATATTTCCTGTATCGACAACCTCAGTCGCAAGGGTTCTGCATTGAATTTACCAAGGCTTCAACAAGCAGGTATCCGGTTCAGGAAAGCAGATACGCGTTTTGCCGAACAGATAGCATGCAATGATTCAATTGATATCATTATTGATGCAGCTGCTGAGCCTTCGGTGCTGGCAGGTGTGCATGATGGCCTCGACTACCTGGTGCAAACCAACTTCAACGGAACTGTGAACCTGCTCAACCTTGCCAGGCAGCATCGTGCCGGATTTGTATTCCTGAGCACTAGTCGTGTTTACCCCGTTGCTGCACTGAAGGCATTGGCCATGCATGAAACTGAAACACGTTTTGCGCTCAGTGAACGGCAGGAAATGCAAGGTGTGGGAATACAGGGTATTGCAGAAGATTTTTCGCTGAAGGGAAGCCGTTCGCTGTACGGTGCCACCAAGTTGGCATCCGAACTGATGGTGGAAGAATTCAACAGTGTTTTCGGTTTGCAAACCATTATCAACCGTTGTGGTGTTATTGCCGGACCATGGCAGATGGGTAAAGTTGACCAGGGTTTCATTGCATTATGGCTGATGCACCACTATTGGCAAAAACCCTTGCAATACCTGGGTTATGGAGGCAGTGGCAAGCAGGTGCGTGATGTGCTGCATATACACGATCTCTTCAGGCTGGTAGATTACCAGGTGCATCATATCGCCTCCTTGAATGGTTCCATATTCAACGCAGGCGGTGGCTTGTCCGGTAGTGTTTCCCTGAAGGAACTGACGCAGCTTTGCAATACAAGCTTCGGTCTGAGAACTGATGTGACGGCATCCACGGAGGAACGCCCTGGCGACATACCCATTTACATTACCGACAACAGCCGGGTGACTGCCGCCACAGGCTGGAGGCCAGAGAAGTCGGTGGAGGATGTGGTGAACGATACATTGGCATGGGTAAAGGAAAATGAACCGATGCTGAAAACTACACTTACATAATGGCATGTCACACCTGAAAACAGGGGCTCTTTTAATTACCCTATCTTCCTCTTAAATTTCAAATCTGAATTTGAATCTGAATCCGAATTGAACCAATGAAACTCAGCGTTATCATACCCGCCTATAACGAAAGTAAAAACCTGCCCGTCACACTGCAGGCGTTCTACGCAAGACTCTTTGAAGAAAATATCGATCATGAGCTGTTGGTAGTTAACGACAATTCGGCCGATGATACGCTGCATGTTTTACAACAATTGCAGTCTGCTATCTCCACACTTCGTTGGGTTACCAATCATCCGCCGCATAATGGTTTTGGCTATGCAGTGCGCAAAGGGCTCGATGATTTCAGCGGCGATTGCGTGGCGATTGTGATGGCCGACCTGAGCGATTCACCTGCTGATTTGGTGGCTTACTACCGCCTCATGGAAAAGGATAATCTTGACTGTGTGTTCGGCAGCAGGTTTGTAAAAGGAGGCAAAGTGTCCGGTTATCCCTGGCTGAAGTTGCGTATCAACCGCATGGCCAACAACCTGGTCCGTTTCACATTCGGCTTCAGGTACAACGATTGTACCAATGCGTTTAAACTGTACCGCCGCCATACCATCGAGGGCCTCAAACCCTTCCTGGCGCCGCATTTCAACCTTACGCTCGAACTGCCGCTCAAAGCCATTGTACGTGGGTATAGTTACAAAGTGTTACCCAACAGCTGGACAAACAGAAAGCATGGAAAAAGTAATTTGAAAATAGGGGAAATGGGCAGCCGGTATTTCTTTATCCTCTTGTACTGCCTGATTGAAAAGTTTTTTTCCAAAGGGGATTTTAAAAAGAAATGGTAAATAAATCACGCATCAACAATAATTCTGACAGGGGCCCTGAATTCTGGAGCAACCTTGCCTTCAGGCTTGCAGGATTGTTGATGCTTGTACGCATATTAGTATTGGCATATACGCAATGGCCATTGGGGTTGAAACCCTATACCATCGGAGAGTTGCTGATTAATTATGATTGCGGTTTTGTACGCCGGGGCTTGTGGGGAACTTTCCTTTTGCATTTTTCTGCAGCCACAGGTTGGCCGCTGAAGAATCTGATAAATGCTTCCATGGCCATACTCATTATTTCGTTGTATGGTCTTTGTTTATGGAGGAGTTGGTCGAAGCCATTGTTATTCCTGATGATTATTGCCACTCCATTTGGCTTGCTGTTCCTGACTAACGACTGGAATACAGTTGGGCGGAAAGATATTTTTTTGTTGTGGGGGTTTTATGCATTTGTATTTTACTTACAGCAGTTTCGCAATAGATGGCAGAAGATGCTGTTGATGGCAGTCTCAGCAATCATCCTGATGTTGTTGCATGAATCCTTTTTGTTCCTTTCTGTTCCGCTACTTTCATTCATACCTGCGTTGCAGTCGGGTGATAATCGCATTCACATTCGGCTATGGAAGTTTGAATGGCGTGTTTCAAGAATGACTGCTTTGGCAGGCGCGATTGCATTGGCCGTCATGGTGTTCATTGTTGTAGCACACAATGCAGGTCTGCCTCAGAAAATGGAATGCCTCCATCAACAATACAATGGATGGCTTCAGCAAGCGGGTTTGCCAGAAAAGAGTTTCAAACGGGGAAGGGCGCCTTTGGAATGGTTGAACAAGTCTGCATTTTATGCTTTCAGAACAACATCATACATCTACCGCCATGCAGGCAGCGGCAGCTATTGGCTTTTCAGGATGTTGCTATTAGGTGCAATATTGGTGGTGATGGCCATTGTAGTTTGCAAACCTTCAAAGTGGTTGGGGTCTTTGCAAAGGAGGTTCTATGATTGGGCTTTGCTGTTGGGTGCTGTTGGGTTTCAATTGCTCATTGCCTGGGATTGGGGCAGAATAGGACACATATTGTTGATGGAATGCGCCATGATTGTAATGGCTATGCCTGATGCATGGTACCAGAATCGTATGCAGGAATTAGGCCGCAGATGGATTGGGTTATTGTTGTTTTTGCTGCTCTCTTCGCTGGTATTAGTAGAGCATTACTACCCCGAAGGAGTGAAAAGGAATTTCTTTCAGGCCCTCACCTGCCATATCATCAATGAGTAACAAACATCAACTTGATTATCGCTTTGTGAGGTGTAATTTAACCGCACATAAAACGCAAGCCCCATTAACTAGTCAACCAATCAACCAGTCAACTGCCAACTGTCCTCTGTCAACTGTTCCCTACCCTCTTCCCGCTTCCACCATCTGTCTTACACATTCTTGCAGCGAAATGGTGATGTCCCATCCGGGAAAATGCGTGTTCATTTTCCTTAGATCGCTGTAGTAGCAGATATGATCACCTTCACGGTTTTTGTCGGTGTATTCATATTGCATCTTTTTTCCTGTCAGGTTTTCAACCAGGGCAAATGCCTCCAGGATGCTGCAGGTATTGGATTTGCCTCCACCGATGTTATATACTTCGCCAATGCGTGGGGCGTTAATGAAAGCAGCCATGAAAGCAGCAACATCGCCGCTGTGTATGTTGTCGCGTACCTGCTTGCCCTTGTAGCCGTAAATGAAATATTTCTTTCCATCGAGGTTACATTTCACCAGGTAGCTGAGAAAACCATGCAGCTCAACGCCACTGTGTTTGGGTCCTGTGAGGCATCCGCCACGCAGGCAGCAGGTAGCCATGCCAAAGTAGCGGCCATATTCCTGCACCATCACATCGGCGGCCACTTTACTGGCGCCAAACAAGGAGTGCTTGCTTTGGTCAATGGAAAATGTTTCCGGAATGCCATTGGCATAGGCAGGGTCAGCATAATCCCAACGCGTTTCTAATTCAGTGAGGGCAACGGTGTTTGGCTTGTCGCCATACACCTTGTTGGTGCTCATGTGTACAAAAGGTGCTTCAGGTGCAAACTGGCGTGCAGCTTCCAGCATATTCAGCGTACCCACAGCGTTGGTATCAAAATCATCGAATGGAATTTTGGCAGCAAGATCGTGGCTGGGCTGTGCTGCTGTATGTACAATGGCATCGGGCCGGATGCTTTTCAGTAATTGTAAAATGCCTTCACGGTTGCGGATATCCAGTTCATGATGTTCGAAATTGGAAAGAACGGATTGCAGGCGCTGCTGGTTCCAGCGGGTATCGCCGCCGGCACCAAAAAACACTGCACGCTGGTTGTTATCCAGTCCGTGAACCTTCCATCCGCGGGTGGCAAACCATTCACACACTTCGCTGCCAATGAGGCCGGAGGAACCGGTTACTAATATAGTTTTCATCTCTATAGCGTTTTAGGTCATTTGGTTACGTGCAAAGTAAGTGGCGCATGGCAACCCTTTTTGTTTTTTTGTTCAGTGGTATGGATAAAGAAAACGAGCTCTGTTCAGGCTCAATGCTAAATTGCACCAATGGCCTGCCCTGGCCATTATCTCAATTGCTGCAACTACCTTTCTTATGTGTCGTTTAGCTGTCATTGTTCATCCTGATGTATCGGTGCGTAACCGCATGGATGCTTTTCGCGACAGCATGCAGCATGGCGGGCCGGACGATGCGGGCACCTATCACGATGCCGAACAGCCTGTATCTATGGGTCTGCGCAGGCTGGCCTTGATCGATTTGCATGAAAGCAGTCATCAGCCAATGGTGAGTCAATGCGGACAGGTCGTCATAACATTCAACGGGGAGATTTACAATTTCATTCCCCTTCGGACACAGCTCAAAAACCTTGGTCATACATTCAGGAGCACGGGCGATACCGAAGTGGTGTTGAATGCCTATTTGCAATGGGGTACGCAATGTTTTGAAAAACTGAATGGCATGTTTGCCATTGCTATCTGGGACAAACGCGAAGGGACGTTGGTGCTGGCACGAGACCATGCTGGCATGAAACCCTTGTACTATCATTTCGACAAATGGCAGCAATGCCTTTATGCAAGCAGCGAAACAAGGGCATTCAAAATACTGCAACCCGACTGGCCTGTAAATCCCGACTGGCGTGTTCATTTCCTGGCGCATGGCCACATGCCTGAACCGCATACGACATTGAAAAATGTGTGGATGCTACCAAAAGGGCACTACATGGAAATCCGCATGGCCGACATGCACATGCAATTGCACAAGTGGTATGCCCCAGGTTGGAAACTTTTGTACACCTCTGAAACCGAAGCCAGGCATGCGTTCCGGGAAACACTCATCAAGGCAGTGCAGACCCACAGGATTGCTGATGCGCCATTGGGCGTTTTCCTGAGTGGCGGTACGGATAGTTCGATTCTTAGTCTCATTGCCGCAGCCAACAAGGAACAGCCACTCACCACCCTCAGTATCAGTTTCGAAGATGCTGCTTTCAGTGAAGAAATCTACCAGCGCAGTGTGGCAAAAATTGCCGGCAGCCTTCACCACCAGCATACCATCAGCGAAAGGGATTTCGAAGAATCGCTACCTGATATTCTGCTTGCGCTTGACCAGCCGAGCAACGACGGCATCAATAGCTATTTCATTTCAAAATTTGCCCGGCAGGCGGGGTTGAAGGCGGTGATCAGTGGTATTGGTGCCGATGAATTGTTTGGAGGTTATCCCATTTTCCGGCGCAGGCAATGGGTAGCGCCTTTGCGGCTGTTAGGCCCTTTGCTCGATATCAGCGCCCTGCTACCCTATGATAGAATCAAGCGCCTTGGATATGCCCGGTATCCTTCAGAAACTGCCGAATACCTGTTTCATCGCGGCTACTTCAATGTGTTCCAGATTGCCGAAATGAACGGCATTTCGCCACGGCGGGTCAGGGAAATTTTGCAGCTTTCCTCAAAAGAGCAGCCCGGCAAAAAAAGGAATGAAGATGGTATGAGTCACATCAGCAGGCTGGAGCAGGATTTCTACCTGCAGCACCAGTTGCTGCGAGATACCGATGTGATGAGCATGTGGCACGGTGTCGAAGTACGCATGCCCTTCCTCGACCGTGATGTGCTGGACGTGGTCAACCAAATGGCCCCGGCAATCCGCTTCGCCAACCATCCGCCAAAACAATTTCTCATCGAGAGTTTCAGCCACCTGCTGCCCGAAAGCATTTGGAAACGCAGGAAAATGGGCTTTGTTTTCCCTTTCGAAAAGTGGATGCAAAAGGCCACCATCGCTGGTGCCTGCAAGCCCAACCTGTTTCAGTTTCAAAGGCAGTTCAGGCAAGGCAAAATTCGCTGGAGTCGCTATTGGGCTTACCTGGTAAGCACCCGGCAGAAAATCATTACCACCAAGCCGGAACAATCCATCCTGTTTGCCACCTTGAAAACATTTTCATCAACAGGAGGCATTGAAAAATTCAATAGCTGTTTTTCCATGGCGCTCCACAAAAATGCCCTGCAGCATAATTGGCAGGTTACGCTTTTGGCTGCATACGATGATGAGCCGGATACGCGTTACTTTCCCCGCTATGGTTTTTTTGGTTTCAGGCAAAAGCGATTCAGGTTCCTGCTCTTTGCACTCAGGAACAGCAAACATTACCAGTCATTATGTGTGGGGCATATCAACCTTGGCTTGCTGGCATTATTGAGCAAATTATTCAACCCCAAAATGCAGGTGAGCCTCATTGCACATGGCATTGAAGTGTGGGAACCTTTGCATGGAATCCGCAAAATGTCATTGCGTTTTTTCGACAGGTTTATTTGTGTGAGCCGTTTTACACAGTCGAAACTTGTTGAAGTGCAAAAAGTACGCAAAACCAAAACCGTCATTTTTCCAAATACTATTGACCCTTATTTTAAGAAGCCTGGCAAAAGCGAAAGCGTGCCTGATTATTTACAGAAAATGCTGGATGCCCGGCAGCCATTTGTATTAACCATTTCAAGGTTGGCAAGCACGGAAAGGTATAAGGGGTACGATATGGTATTGCGGGGGTTGCCTGGTGTAATTGCCCGGGTGCCTGGCGTGAAATATATACTGGGTGGCACTGGCGACCCGCAGGAGCAACAGCGCATCAGGCAATTGATTGCTGATCTCGGTTTGCAGGACACAGTCATTATGCCCGGTTTTATTCCGGAAAACCAACTGAAGCCGCTGTATTCGTCTGCCCATGTGTTTGCCATGCCCAGCAAAAAGGAAGGCTTTGGCATCGTGTTTCTGGAAGCAGCCTGGTGTGGTACACCTATCATTGCTGGCAATGCCGATGGGTCGGTGGATGCCCTGCTCAATGGCCAACTTGGTACTTTGGTTGACCCCGATGATGCAGGGGTTATCGCCGATACCCTTGTTCACTATCTTTCTATGCCTGCTCCTTCGGTAGAGGAAAAAATGGCGAAGCAGCAAATAGTGAAAGGCTATTTTGGTTTTGAGGCATTCAGCCTGCGGCAGCAACAACTTTTTGAGCAAGGCCGTTTCATTGAATAGAAAACTCTTTTTTTGTCTCCATCATGCCACAACGCATTCTTCATATCGCTCCCTACTACCTGCCCGATGTTGCCTTTGGCGGACCAGTTTTTTCTGTTTCCTCACTTTGCGAAGCATTGGTGAAGGCAGATATCGCGGTCACAGTGTACACAGTGTCCTACAATCAGCCACACCAGCAACCTTTTCGAACCATGCTTAATGGGGTGGAAGTGGTTTACTTCAAAGGCAATGCAGGAAGCCCCTGCCAGGTGTCGTGGCAACTGTGGCAGGAATTGGATAGAACCTGCAACCAATTCGATGTGGTTCACCTGCATACCTGGTGGAATATTCTCATTTTTCGTTCGCTGCGCATACTGCACCAGAAAAATGTACCCGTTATTATTTCACCAAGGGGCATGATGAGCGACTATAGTTTTTCACATCGCAAAACCCTGCTCAAGAAAGCATTTCAGGCACAGTTTGGCGTGAACTTGCTGCGCAAAGCCTGGCTGCATGCAACCAGCGATGCTGAAGCCGGTGATATTGGCCATCGGTGCGGCAGGGATACCGATGAAATATTCGTGATACCAAACCTGCTGAATCTTTTGCCGGCGCAAAACTACCAACCCGTGCAGGGGGGCTACACGCTGGGGTTCCTTTCGCGGCTGCACCACAAGAAAGGTATTGAGGTGCTGCTGGATGCCGTGGCAAATTCACCTGAAATAACCGAATTGGTGATTGGTGGCCGCGGAGATGAGGCCTACGAACAGTTGCTAAGGCAAAAAATAAAGGACCTGGGTATTGAAAGCAAAGTGCGGTTTGCCGGTTGGATTTCCAATGAACAGAAGGCGGCGTTTTTCAGCCTGTTTCAGGTGTTTGTGCTTCCATCATTCAACGAAAACTTTGCCAACGTGGTGGCCGAAGCCTGGTCTTTCGGTAAGCCGGTAATCGTAAGCACTGAAGTTGGATTGAGTGATTATGTTGAGCAGCACAACCTGGGCTGGATTTGCAAGCCGGAAAAGGAGAGCCTGCAAATGGCGATTGCCATTGCGGCCAAAGGCCGGCAGGAATGGCAGGCCATGGGCGAGGCGGCTATTGAATTAGTAAATGAGCGGTTTACCGATGACCGCATCATCGATGAATACAGGCTGATGTATGAAAGCGTGTTTGAGCAGGCTGCCCTGCTGGAACGGGGCAAAACAGTAAGCCTCGCAAAAAATGCCAGCGACAACTTCATTCTTGGCATCAATGCACATCATGCTGATGCATCGGCCGCCATTTTGAAAAATGGTGAACTCATTGCCGCCATTGAGGAAGAAAGGTTGCGACGGGTAAAACATTGGGCAGGTTTCCCTTCGCAGGCCGTGAAGTTCTGCCTGCAGGAGGCAGGCATTGCACTCGACCAGGTGAGCACCATTGCGGTGGGTCGCGATGCAAAAGCCAAATGGGCAAAGAAGGCACAGTTCATGCTTTCGCACCCCAATGCCATGGGTTTTGCCCTTCGGGGAAGGCTTAGTAATGCCGAAGCTGCAGCCACTGTGGAAGCGAGGCTGAATGATATGTCGCTCAAATCGGGGGGAAGAAAGGTAGATAACAAACTCGTATACGTGGAGCACCACCGCAGCCACCTGGCCTCAGCATTTTTTGGTTCGGATTTCAAAGAAGCGGCTCTCCTGTCAGTTGACGGCTCCGGCGATTTCACTACAACCATGATGGGCGTTGGCCGGGATACAAAGATTGAAGTATTGCAGAGCATTGATTTCCCTCATTCGCTCGGCATATTCTATACCGCTTTCACTCAACTTTTGGGCTTTCCATACTATGGCGATGAGTACAAAGTGATGGGGCTTTCACCTTATGGAAAGCCCGTGTATTTCGAGGCTTTGAAACAGGTAGTGAACTGGAGCAGCAACGGCACTTTCAGCCTGGTGCCCGATTGGTTCAGGCCACCGGAAAAAGGCTATATTTCTTACGATCGACAGCACCGGCCGGTATTGCCTCTTTTGTTCACGCAAAAAGTGGAAGAGGTTTTTGGCAAAGCCCGTCACAGCCGTGAACCGCTGACCGAACATCACCACAACCTGGCGGCATCGGTGCAAAAGATGCTGGAGGAAACAGTTTTTCATGTGCTCCGCCACTTGCATCAAACCACCGGCCTCACTAATTTGTGTCTTGCTGGCGGGGTGGCGCAAAACTCTGTAGCAAATGGAAAAATTACACGCAATACGCCTTTTACCAATGTTTATGTTCCCAGTGCGGGCCACGATGCCGGGCTTGCTTTAGGGGCTGCATTGTATGTGCAACACCATGTGCAGGGCCACTCAAGGCAACAAGGAATATTCCATGCCTACAGCGGCAGCAGGTTTGACAATCAGGAAATAGAACAACTTTTGGAAAAGAAAAAGTTTAAACATAGATTTGAAATCAGTGATGACAAACTGTTTGAAACAGTGGCTGATTGCATAGCCAATGGCGGCGTGGTGGGATGGTTTAGGGGCAGGAGCGAATTTGGGCCAAGGGCATTGGGTAACCGTTCGATCCTTGCCGACCCCAGGAGAGCCGATGCAAAGGATCTGCTGAACAGGAAGATAAAGCGCAGGGAAAGTTTCAGGCCATTTGCGCCTTCTGTATTGGAAGAATATGCAGCCGAGTACTTTGAATATCATGAAACAACCCCTTTCATGGAAAAGGTTTTTCCGGTAAGAAAGGACAAGCAGCAGGTGATTCCCGCGGTCACCCACGTAGATGGCTCGGGCAGGTTACAAACAGTGTGTAGAAAAAATAATGAATCGTTTTACAGGCTTATAGATACTTTCAGATTGAAAACGGGCGTTCCGGTGTTGTTGAATACTTCGTTCAACGAAAATGAGCCCATAGTTAATTCGCCGCTGGAAGCCCTGGAATGTTTTGAGAGAACCAGCATGGACATGCTTGTAATCGAGAATTTTATACTTACTCGCTAGCCTATTCCTGCATGAAAGTTTCAATTATCACCACATCCTACAACAGCGGGCATACCATTAAGGATACCTTGATGAGTGTGGCCAAACAGGATCATCCTGACATTGAACACCTCATTATTGACGGGGGCTCAAGGGATGAAACCCTGGATGTTGTTTCGCGGTTCAATCATGTGAAAGTGGTGGTATCTGAAAAGGACAATGGAATTTTTCATGCCATGAACAAAGGATTGCAGCTGTGCTCGGGCGATGTTATCTGCTTCCTCAACTCCGACGACTGGTATATTTCTGACCAGGTGATTTCCAAAGTGGTGCGCCATATGCAGCATTCCTACTGCAAAGTGGTATATGGCGATTTGCAGTATGTAAAACAGTTTAACCCCGAGCGGATTGTACGCACCTGGAAATCGGGTCAATTCCGCCGCAAGAATATCTATTACGGCTGGATGCCACCGCACCCGGCATTCTTCGCCCTGAAGGAAGTGTATGAGGAAGTAGGCTTCTTCAACACAGATCTCAACAATGCTGCAGACTATGAGCTGATGCTGCGCATCTTGCTCAAACACGAACATGACGCATGCTACCTGCCTGAAGTGCTGGTAAAAATGCGCCTAGGCGGTTACAGCAATGCTTCTATACAAAACAGGCTGCGAGCTAATTATGAAGATTACCAGGCATGGATTATCAACGGATTGAAACCCCTTGTTTTCACCCGCTACCTGAAGCCCATCCGGAAAATTCCCCAGTATTTTCTACGTTGAACATTCACAAAAACAGGCATAATAAAAGCCGGGCCTTATGGTCCGGCTTTGTTTTTGTGCCCATAGTTGTAATACAAACAGTTTCTCGGTGCTGGCCTTGAATGCCAGTTGTTCCGCTAGCTTGTCAATGCATCTTCCTGAATATTCACCTTGGTGAGTGCCTGTTCAATATCAGCAATGATGTCGTTGAAGTTTTCGAGGCCAATGCTCAGGCGCACCATTTTATGCGAAATGTTGAGGTATTGTTTTTCAAACTCGGGAATGTCAACATGCGTCATGGTGGCAGGATGCTCGGCAAGGCTTTCGGTAGAACCCAGGCTTACAGCCAGTTTAATAAGCCTGAGGTTGTTCAGGAAGACAAATGCTTCTTTTTCACCACCCACTACATCAAAGCTGAGCATAGCACCATCGCCAAGACATTGGCGCTCTTTGATGGCTTTTTGTTCGCCTTCGCAATACCCGAGATAATAAACCCTTTCAACTTTCGGGTGCCTGCTGAGATAATCGGCCACCTGTTTTGCATTGAGTGCCTGCTGTTCCATCCGCACTTTCAGGGTTTCAAGGCTTCGCATCAGCAGCCAGCCGGTATGGGGGCTGCACATATTTCCCAAAAAAGTGCGCAATGTTTTTACCCGCTTGATGAGGTCAGCTTTGGCAAGCACAGCACCGGCAATCACATCGCTGTGGCCACCAATGTATTTTGTGGCTGAATAAATGACAAAATCGGCCCCATGCTGCAAGGGGTGTTGCCAAACAGGCCCCATGTAGGTATTGTCCACTGCAACCATTACTTGTTTTTGGGCATGACTGAAACTATTGGCAATGCGGCGGCACATGGCAATGTCGATGAGGTCGTTGGTGGGGTTGGCAGGCGTTTCAATATAAATCATGGCAAGCCCGTGGTGCATCTCACTGTCGAATATGCGCTGCCTGACCATTTCTTCATTTTCACCTGGTCGGAATTCGAGCACATTTACACCCCAGCGGCTGAGCACGTGATGTATGAAGTGGTGGGTGCCCCCATACAGCGGGCTGCTGTACAAAAGCAGGTCACCAGGTTTCAGAAATTCCATGAGCACCGTTGTGATGGCGCTCATGCCGCTTTCGAATACAGCAGCAGCTTCCGACCGGTCCCAAAGGGTGAGGCGGTCTTCCAGTATCTCCAAATCAGGATTGTTGATCCGGCTGTAAATGAGGCCCAGTTCTTCGCCTGCTTTTTTCTCACGCAGTCCATAAGCCACTTCAAAAAAAGCCTTGCCTTCCTCGGCATTGGCAAACACAAAAGTGGAAGTTTGAAAAATAGGGCACTTAATGGAACCCTCACTAAGCTCAGGCTTGTAGCCATAACTCATCATCAAACTTTCGGGTGCAAATTTCGACTTATCCATGACGGGCAATTTTGTATTGCAAAGTTCCGCACTTTAGGTTTTTTATCCCATAATTTGAAGTAATTAGAGTAAATAAATCTGGTTATTAGACCTTTAAAAGATTATTGTACCTGAAATGATGGCATTTTGTGCTTACTTCGGAAAAAAATACTGTTTTGCATGCAAGCTCCCGACAAAATTGATCATGCCATTCTGCAATTGTTGCAGCACGATGCCCGCCTTACCAACAAGGAAATTGCCGACAAACTAGGCAAAAGCGTTTCGCCTGTGTATGAACGCATAAAAGGGCTGGAAAGGGAAGGATTCATTCAACGCTATGTGGCGCTGGTCGACCGAAAAATGCTGGGCCTCCACCTGGTGGCATTTACCAATGTGCAACTGCAGCAACATGCGCAAGCCATGCTGCACGCTTTTGAAAGGGAAGTGGTGAAACTGCAAGAGGTGATGGAATGCTATCATATGACAGGCGTGTACGATTACCTGCTGAAAGTAGTGGTGACCGACATGAACAGCTACCAGGATTTCATAGTGAACAAGTTGGCCAAACTCCCCAACATTGGCACCGTTCAAAGCAGTTTCATGATGACCGAAGTGAAGTATCAATTGGCCTATCCTGCTCCCCCAAATATGGATTCAAAAAAGCCGCCTCGCAAAAGCAAGGCAGCATAAATCATGAAGGATGTAAATGATTCCTGATTATTATTTTGATTGCTATGCACTCAGCAACCTGAAATCAGCATTCATCATTCTTTTAGTTTCCATATTCACTCAAAAACTTAATGCGCATAATCTTCAACTGCTCCCAGTCGAGGTCAAGATCGCTAAGCTCTTTCTGAGCCACTTCCAGCGATGCCGTTTCGCAGCCTTTGAAGTATTCGATGATTTCTTCCATCTCATATTCATCAATCATGTCCCTGATGGCATAGTCGAGGTTTAGCTTGGTGCCGCTTGCTGCAATGGTTTCCATTTCTTCCAGCAACTCGCCAATGCTCAGGCTTTTGTTTTTGGCGATGGTTTCAAGCGGAATTTTCTTATCAATGTTCTGGATGATGTACACTTTATTGCTGCTCTTGTTCACCACACTTTTCATTACAAAATCTTCCGGTTTTGTAATGTCATTTTCCTCTACATAATTGGCAATGAATTCTACAAATGGCTTGCCGAATTTGATGGCTTTCCCCTTGCTTACACCTTGTATTTTTTCTAATTCAGCCAGTGTGGTGGGATACATGGTGGCCATGTCGAGCAGGCTGTTTTCGAGGAATATCACAAAAGGAGGGAGTCCTCTTTTTTTTGCTTCTTTCTGCCTCAAATCGCGCAATATTTCAAGCAGCTTTTCATCGGCAGCAGCATTGGTACCGCCACCTTCGGTATCATATTCACCACCGTCATCTTCATTGGCCTCTTCAAATTTGTTGTTGAGTACAATTTTGAACGATGCAGGTTTCTTAAGATAGGCTTTGCCTTTGTCGGTGAACTTCAAAAGGCCATATTCTTCAATGTCTTTGCGAATAAGACCGTCGAGCAGCATCTGGCGGATAAGGCTGTTCCAGTAGTAAGTTTCCTGGTCTTTACCAATGCCAAATTCTTTGATGCCCTCGTGCCTGAACATGACTACCTGCGGAATGGGATTTCCACGCAGAATGTTGATGACGTAATCAATATTGAAATGCTCACCCAGTGCTTTGACCACCTGCATCACTTTCACCACATTGTCTTTTGCTTCAATGAGTTCTTTTGGCTTGCAGTTGTCGCAACCACCGGAGCTTTTGCAGCCACTGAGGTCCCACTCCTCACCAAAATAATGCAGCAGAATCTTGCGACGGCAAACATTGCTTTCTGCAAAGGCAACAGTCTCATTAATCAGTTGCGCTCCCACTTCTCTTTCACTCAGCGGTTTGTCACGCATCAGGTGTTCCAATTTGGCAACATCGCTATGTGAATAGTACAGCACACATTTTCCTTCCAAACCATCGCGGCCGGCACGGCCTGTTTCCTGGTAATAGTTTTCGATGGACTTAGGAATGTTGAAGTGAATAACAAAACGGATATCGGGCTTATCAATACCCATACCAAAGGCCACAGTGGCCACAATCACCTGCACATCTTCATTCAGGAATTTGTCCTGCCGTTCAGATCGTAACTTGGAATCGAGGCCTGCATGATAGGCAACAGCCTTAATGTTGTTGGCTTGCAGGATGTCGGCAAGTTCTTCGGTTGTTTTCCGATTCAGGGTGTAAATAATGCCACTC
Source organism: Sphingobacteriales bacterium (assembly GCA_037443285.1). Classification (GTDB taxonomy): domain Bacteria; phylum Bacteroidota; class Bacteroidia; order Chitinophagales; family Chitinophagaceae; genus Phnomibacter. The sequence goes on from JBBIOQ010000041.1 coordinate 20,834, forward strand.
TTTCCGCGGTTCTGCGAAATGAATTTTACGATGTGCCTGATGGTTTGGTCTTTGTTGATTTTCGGCTGCACTTCATAGTACAGGTTGTCCCGGTTAAAAGACGAAATGAAAATATTCGGATTGCGCAGGCCAAGATTTTTTACAATGTCGCTCTGCACTTTAGGTGTGGCCGTAGCAGTCAGTGCAATCACAGGTATGGAATCATTTATCTGGTCCATCATTTCGCGAAGGCGACGGTATTCCGGCCTGAAATCGTGGCCCCATTCCGAAATGCAGTGCGCTTCGTCCACTGCGAAAAATGAAATCTTAAGGTCGCGGAAAAAGTCGAGGTTGTCCTGCTTGGTCAACGTTTCCGGCGCCACATAGAGCATCTTTGTTTTGCCACTCATGAGGTCGTCCTTTACTTCCCGCTGCTGCGTCTTGTTGAGCGAACTGTTGAGAAAGTGGGCTATTTCATCGTCATTGCTATAGCCCCTTACCAGGTCCACCTGGTTTTTCATCAAGGCAATCAGGGGGCTCACAATAATGGCCACGCCGTCGCTTATGAAAGCAGGCAGTTGGTAGCACAAACTCTTGCCGCCGCCTGTCGGCATTATCACAAATGTATCATGACCGCTGAGGAGGCTTTGAATGGCCTGGAGTTGAGTGCCTTTGAAGCCATCGAATCCAAAGTGGTGACCTACACGCTGAATGAGTTCAGCTTCCGTGTACAATGGTTGATTACCGATGGGCTTGGCCTTGTGGTTGACTTTGCCGGTTGTATTTTTCTTTGGTCTTGCTGTTTCAGAAGTTGCTTTTCCCGTGGCTGGTTTTGCACCTGCCGGGTTCTTTTTCGCCACTGTTTTTCCCATTACATAACGCTGTTTAACTGCAGGGTGGTAAACCCCAAACAGTCTTAAAAGATAAAAGAATTCAGACAGTTAATTGCCATGTTGGCAAAAAAATAATCGAGGATCGTGTGCCCCGCCCATGTAAATGGCCGGGTATCCGCCTGTCTTTTTTCAAGGTTGGCGAAGTTAATTTTTAAAGCTCCATTTTCCCTGCCACTTTACTTTAGGCTTTGTTAAAGAAAAAGGGGTATTGAAGTCGCTCAAACCCTCATCAGTTTTTGGTTTCAAAGTACAATCGGCGTTTTCACCTTTGGGCTTTTTTGTAAATCAACAAAAACGTGCGGCACCCTTAGAAGGCAGGAGTATGCAAACACTCCAAAAAGCTACCTTTGCGCCGCATGTCGAAAATGGATATCAAATCGCTGGCCCTGCATACCATTCAGCTGGAGGCAGAAAGTGTAGCCGGCTTGCAACATTTTATTGATGAAGGTTTTGAGAAGGCGGTACAAATGGTTCATAACTGCACAGGCAGGCTTGTAGTTAGTGGTATTGGCAAAAGTGCTATTGTGGCCCAGAAAATTGTAGCTACCCTCAACAGTACCGGCACTCCCAGCATGTACATGCATGCCGCCGATGCCATCCATGGCGACCTGGGTATGGTAAGGCAGGAAGATGTGGTGCTTATAATTAGCAAAAGCGGCAATAGTCCCGAAATCAAGGTGTTGGTTCCCCTCATCAGAAATTTTGGTAATACTCTGATAGGCATGGTTGGCAATACAGAAGGATTCCTTGCCAGGCATGCTGACATTGTGCTGAATACAACTGTGAGCCAGGAAGCCTGTCCAAACAACCTGGCACCCACCACCAGCACTACCGCTCAAATGGTAATGGGCGATGCAATGGCTGTATGCCTCATGGACCTCAATGGATTCAATGGTGAAGATTTTGCGAAATTCCACCCCGGCGGAACGTTGGGTAAAAAACTTTACCTGCGGGTGGCCGACCTGGTAGCCGACAACCCCGTACCCAAAGTGACCCCCGATACGCCCATTGCACAAACCATTATTGAAATGACCACCCACAGACTGGGTGCCACAGCGGTTGTAAATGAAGACGGAACGGTGTTTGGCATCATCACCGATGGCGACCTTCGGCGCATGCTGCAAAAAAGCCAGGCCCTCAATGATGTGACCGCAAAGGACATTTGTGGCCGCTCGCCCAAAACCATTGAACCCGAGGCGCTGGCGGTGAACGCCCTTGACCTGCTGCGCAAGCACGATATTACCCACCTGGTGGTGGTATCGGGCAACCAATATGTGGGAATACTACATTTGCACGACCTTGTCAAAGAAGGATTGATATAATCAACAGAAAAGCGGATTCAAAAACGATTGCACACTCCGCAAAAATCTTCGCTACCCCATGAACAGAAACAGATATGTGGCAATAATGGCCGGCGGCATCGGTAGCCGGTTTTGGCCCATGAGCCGCAACCGCTTGCCCAAACAATTCCTCGACATACTCAACACTGGTGAAACACTGCTTCAATCCACCTTCAGGCGCTTCGCATCCTTCATTCCGGCGGAAAATATTTTCATCATCACTTTCGATGAGTATGCTTCGCTGGTGGCAAAGCAACTACCCAACCTGCCACCAGAAAACATCCTGAAAGAACCAAGCAGAAAAAGCACCGCACCGTGCGTGGCTTATATGGCCTTCAAACTTGCCAAAAAAGATCCTGAAGCCGCTTTCATTGTATCGCCAAGCGATCACCTGGTGCTCGACCTCGAAACATTTGAAAACGTATGCAATAACGCCATGGTTTTTGCCGAAGAAAAATCGGCGCTTGTTACACTCGGCATAACGCCTACCTATCCCAACACAGGCTATGGGTATATCCAATATGAGCAAGAGCCTGTAGAGGACAATGTGTACAAGGTGAAAACCTTTACGGAAAAGCCCAATCTCGAACTGGCAAAAACCTTTCTTGCCAGTGGTGACTTTTTATGGAATGCCGGCATTTTTGTTTGGAAGGCAAAGGATGTGATGGATGCATTGGAAAAATACCTCCCCGAAATGTACGAGGTGTTCGCGGCAGAAAAGGATCTTTTTAACACGGACGAAGAACAGGATGCTCTTGAACGCATCTATCCCCAATGTGTAAATATTTCCATTGACTACGGCATCATGGAAAAGGCGAAAAATGTGCACATCATTCCTGCCTCTGTTGGCTGGAGCGACCTGGGCACCTGGAATAGCGCCTATGAAAACATGGAGAAGGATTATTTTGGCAATGCCGTGTCAGGTAAAAATGTTATGGTGATTGATGCTACCCGCAATATGGTGCATGTGCCAAACAACAAACTGGTGGTACTGCAGGGCATCGATGACCTGGTGATAGTGGATACGCATGATGTGCTGCTTATTTGCCGCAAGGATAAAGAGCAGGAAATAAAGGACTACATGGCCGAAGTGAAACGCAACAAGGGTGACAAATACCTGTAATTATTGCTCATGCAGATAGCCTCCAAACTTCCCAACGTCGGCACTACCATTTTTACAGTAATGAGTTCGATGGCTGCGGAATACAAGGCCATTAATTTGGGGCAAGGCTTTCCTGACTACCCCATGGATGAAGCACTTACTGAGCTGGTGAACAAAGCCATGAAGGACGGCTTCAACCAATACGTGCACATGGCAGGCTATGCCCCACTGCGCGAAGCCATTGCAACTAAGGTGAAGAAGCTGTACAACACAACTATTGATGCTGACAAGAATATTACCGTAACACCTGGCGGCACCTACGCCATCTATAGTGCACTTACTGCTGTCATTCAACCAGGCGATGAGGTAATTGTGTTTGAACCGGCTTACGACAGTTACATTCCAAATATTGAAATCAATGGAGGCGTGGCTGTAAGGATTCCGTTGCGTTTTCCTGACTATGGCATTGATTGGGAATGGGTACGCCGCTCCATTACACCGCGTACCCGCATGATAATGATCAATACGCCGCACAACCCAACAGGTGCCGTGTTGACGCAGGAAGATATTGAATCGCTTCGCTCCGTGGTTGAAGGAACAAACATCCTTATCATGAGCGATGAAGTGTATGAACACCTCATCTTCGATAACATTGCGCACCAGAGTATGCTGCGCTACCCCGATTTACTTGAGCGCAGCTTTGTGGCTTTCTCTTTCGGTAAAGTGTACAACTGCACCGGTTGGAAACTCGGCTATTGCATTGCACCCGAAGCATTCACCACCGAATTCAGAAAAGTGCACCAGTTCAACTGCTTCAGTTGCAACAGCCCTGTGCAGGTGGCCCTGGCTGAATTCCTGCAATATGAAAGCAGTTACCTCAATCTCGGAAAGCAGTTGCAGCAGAAGCGTGACTATTTCCGGCAACTCATGAGTGGCACAGGCTTCCGGGTAATCCCTTCGCACGGCAGCTATTTTGAAATGTATAGTTATGCCGGCCAAAGCCAGGCAAGTGAAAAAGAAATGGCAATCAGGCTGGTGAAAGAAGCTGGCGTCGCCGCTATTCCTGTTTCAGCATTTTACCAGGATGGCACCGATAACCAGGTGCTTCGTTTTTGTTTTTCAAAAAAAGAAATCACGCTGGAAGATGCTGCACAACGATTGATCCATTTTGAACCCTGAGTAGCAGATAATAAATTGTTGTGGTCTTTCATTGCTATTCATTCGCCAGTTTCCCGGCACAATTTATGCGCATCAAAGGAGTTATTGCAATGAGGAAGCACGGAATTGCGTTAACCCTTAGAAGAATATTTCATTGAAAATTCAAAGTGCTATGAATAGATTACTAACTGTTATCCTCATGCTGTTTTTCGTTAACAACCTGATGAGTCAGATTACCATTAAACCCACGCTCGGCCTCAATTTCAACGATTTTTCGAAAGACCAGTCTACTGGTGATTACAAAGCAAAACCAGGTGGACTTATCGGCGCTAGTGTAGCAATTGGAAAAAAAGTTTACCTGGAACCGGGATTGTTTTACGCAGTTAAGTCAACCGAGTTTGTGAGCACCGGCAGCAGTGGTATCCCCGATGTGAACACGCAACTCAAAGGTTTTCGGGTGCCTGTAGCTCTGGGCTTCAACCTGGTAGGAAATGAGAAATCAACTGTCAGTATTCGCGGGTTTGGCGGCGGTTCGGCGTTTTTCATTACCAATGTGGTTTCCGATGTTTTTAACCCCGACAATATTTCAAAGGCCAACTGGGGAGTATTTGCCGGAGCCGGCCTGGATTTCTGGAAGTTCTTCCTCGACATGCAATACGAATGGTCGCTCACCGATATTCAGAAGAACGTTACAACGGTGGATGTTGGTCAAACGAGAACCATTTTCATCAATGCAGGCTTGCGCATTAATATGTAGAGCCTTCAAACCTCTTATAAACAGGAGTAGCCGGCAGGAATGTCGGTTTTTTGTGTGCCCATGTACCATTTGTAGTCAAACCCGGGTAAAGCGGCGAATTAGGTTGTTATGTTGCGGAAAATCCTTAGAGAGTGATGCAGCATGAGCCAGTTCAAAATCGGCGAAATCGAACCCGGGAGCAACAGTGCAACCCACAAGGGCGTAGCCCAACTGTCCGGTACTTTCACTGGCAAACCAGGCTTCTGCAGGAACCACTGCCTGCTGCAGTTCTCCCGCCTCCACATCTTTCCCAAGTTTGATTAATTCATATCCACCATTAGGGTGCAGCACATGAATGTTCACTGTATCTCCCTCATAATGATGCCAGCACTCATCACTTTTAATTCGGTGGAAGGCAGAGAAATTGCCATCTGTCAGAAGAAAGTAAATAGCTGTTGAGGCTGACCTCAACCCGACTGAAGTGTGAACCTGCAAGCCTGAACGGTAGGTTTCAGCGTAATAACCACCCTCGGGGTGAGGTTCAAGGTGTAAATGATTCACTAGGAAATGAACTCGATCCATGACTGCAAATTGCGGGCAAACTTTCAATTATGGAAGGAAATAGGAATACCGGAAATAAGAAATGTGCCGATTGGGATCTCCTGTGCAGACCATTTATCCAACAATAATGCCGCTTGTCTAAATCCAATAAGGCACTACTTTCCAAAACAGAGACATAAAGTGTTGCAAATCAATCAGTTTTTAAATTGAACAATACTGTCGGTTGCCATGTACTAAAATAATTATGGTACTATGTGTTGTATAGTACCACAAAATGCCCATATCTTTGTGTTGTCAATGAGGGAAGTCAGAAAGTCGGTAAGAAAAAAGTCGGAAGGTCAGCCAGACCGAAGACAAAAAGCCACCCACACTACACACTCAAATCTTTCGGACTTGCTGACTTCCCTGGCTTACGGACTTTAAAAACACAAACACTATGAACATCGAAAACACCGCCAGTCAGATGCGCAAAGGAGTGCTGGAGTTTTGCGTTTTATCGGTGATTCGCAAGGGTGAGGCCTACCCGAGTGATATTATCGAACAAATGAAGGCTGCCAACTTTCAGCTGCTGGAAGGTACACTGTACCCACTCCTCACACGCCTCAAAAATGCCGGCATGGTTAACTACCGATGGGTAGAAAGCAGCAGCGGTCCGCCGAGGAAGTATTTCAGCCTTACCGACAAGGGGCTGGAGTTTTACAAGGAACTGGAAAACACCTGGACCGATATGGTAAGCGCAGTAAACGGGGTCATCAATAGTGACCTTATCACACCACCTCCACCTACTGAAGAAGCAGTCACTCCCACACAGAACCACGAAGCTTGATTAGCAATTGGCTACTAGCTTCAAGCAACAAGTTGAACGCACACTCACCGATAGTCACACACACGCAACCACCAAACAAAACATTTCAACAACCACAAACACGCAAGCAAACACCACATACTGCCTACACCAAAACTCAAGCACACACACCAATCTAAACAATCTCTCAAACACAAATCAATCATGAAAAAGGTAATCAACATCAACTTCCAGGGCAGGGTAGTTCCCATAGAAGAAAGCGCATATGAGATGTTGCAGCACTACATCGCAAGTCTTCGAACCTATTTTGCCAATGAGGAAGGCCGCGATGAAATCATTAACGACATTGAAAACCGCATTGGCGAACTGTTCGGCGAAACACTCAAAAAAGGCGCTGCCTGCATCACCGATGAGGATGTAAGCAAGGTAATTGCCAGCATGGGCCGCCCGGAAGATTTTGAAGAGGAAGAAGCAGGTACTGAAAGCTCCCACACTTCGGCAAGTAATGCCGGGGAAAAACAACAGTACCAGCAAGCGCAGGCTACAACTGAACCTGCGGCAAAGAAGCGCCTCTACCGCGATGAGGAAGACAAAATACTTGGCGGTGTTGCCAGTGGCCTTGCCAATTACATGAATGTAGACCCTGCAGTTGTCCGTATCATTTTTGCACTGCTGGCCATCTTTGGCGGTTCAGGTTTTCTCATCTACATCATCTTGTGGATTGTGTTGCCAAGCCGTAGCCTGGTCACCAATATCCGCAAACGCCTCTTCCGCGACCCGGACGATAAGGTAATTGCCGGTGTATGCGGCGGCCTCGGCAAATATTTTGACATCAATCCAGCCATTCCCCGTGTCATCTTTGCTGCCCCTTTCATATTTGGCATCATTACGTCAGTCGGTCGGTCATTCTTCCATGAGGGCCCCTTCTTCATAGGCAGTTTTGGCGGAGGCACTTTCATCCTTGCCTACATCATTTTATGGATAGTGTTGCCCGAGGCACACACAGCTTCGGAGAAACTGGAGATGAGGGGCGAAAAAGTGGACCTCAACAGTATCCGCGAAACGGTGGTGGGCGACCTCCAGGGTTTAAAAAGCCGTGCACAAAAAGTGGGCTCCGAATTCAAGGCTTCTGCTGAACGCATGGGTTCTGAAATGAAAGAAACCTTACAGGAAACAAGCTCAAATATCAGGAGCGATGTAAAATCATCTACTAAAAAACAATACAGCGGACTTGGCAATGCATTGGCTGTTTTAATAAAAGCATTTGTCTATTTCATAGGTGGAGTTATTGCCTTCGGCCTTTTTGTAGCGCTGATTGCCTTGCTGGGTGCAGGTGTGGGCGTGTTACCACTTCGTGATTTCCTGTTGCAGGGTGCCACCCAAAACCTGCTGGCATGGGGTACCATCATACTTTTTATTGGTGTTCCGCTTATCAGTATACTGGTTTGGTTCATCCGCAGGCTGATGCGGGTACAAACTCATAACAAATTCATCGGCTATGCTTTTACTGCACTCTGGTTCCTGGGCCTGTTCTGCGTCATTGCACTGCTCGCCAGTCTCAACCGCAGTTTTAGCAGCCAGGTAGGCATCAGCCAGGACATTGAACTGGTGCAGCCTGCCAACAACAAACTGGAAATTAAAGTGGAAAATCCATCCGTTGCCTATTACGACGGATGGTTTGATATGGAAGGCATCCTGAGCATTGACCGCGATACATTGTACGTGAATACTGCAAAAGTAAACGTAGTGAAAAGTAAGGACAGCCTCTACCATTTGCACCTTGTCAAGCTAAGCAAAGGTTACGATCGTAGCCAGGCCCAAACCCTTGCAGAAAAAATTGAATTTCCCATTAATCAAAAGGAAAATGTGGTTTACTTGCCAGAGTCATTCAAAATTGGCATGCGTGACAAGTGGCGCAACCAGCGGGTGATTGTGGTGGTGGAAGTGCCGATAGGAAAACAGATCCGCATTGACGACCGTGTAAATCAATATGATTATTTCTCCGTTGAACTTGGCCGCCGTCGCAACTGGCGCATCGACTTCAGCCGCGAATGGGAAGATGGCGTTTACTGGCGTGAAGACAAGGACATGAAAATGACCGAGGATGGTTTGAAGTGGAATGATAAGAACGGTGATAGCGAATGGAATGAGGAAGAAATTAAACCAGAACCTGCAAAGCCTGATTCAGCAAAAGCCAAACCTGCCGCTCCTGAAAAACCAGCGCCAGCTGCTGATACAGTATACCATTACAAACAAACAAAACTGATTGATATTCCTGCTTCAAAGCAAGCCGTTCTTAGGAATGCAGTTGCCAATGTGCGGCCTGTGCTTTCGCCCCTTGCTGCAGTGATGAAAATATTCTAACACCCAACACATCACTGCTCCTCACAACTATTTTCTTGCACACCTTCATTTGTTTAGGTTGGCGCCCCGCTGGTTTTTACCGGTGGGGCTTCAATTTTTTATAAGGTGTACGAGAATAGCAGTAAACAATGCAAACATTGTTGCATGCAATGGCTGGCCGAATTTCCACGCCGAATATGAATCCCAAAAACTGAAGGAAATTTGCGATGCAGCAACTACTGCCATTGTGAGCGCCAGCCAAAGGCTATGCTGAAATTTTTGATGACCTGTTTTTTCTTTGGGAAAGGTACTTGTCGAACAAAACCATTGCCAGCACTACAATCACCATCATGCCCAGTGAACCGTACGGCCCGCTAAGCAGATTGCTGAAGTCTAATTTTGAAAAATCAACGACCGGCAATGAAGTATTGCTTTTGTTGCCAGAAGCCCAATCGACCATGGCAAAAGCATAGACAACCACGCCTACTAAAAAGGTGACAAACAAACCTCCAATGGTGTAAATGATTTTGTTGTTGAGGTAGTTTTTGGCAGTGGTGTGAAGGCTGCGCAGTGCAATCTGCTCCATTACATTTTTGGCAAAACGCATCGAAGGATCCATCAGTTCCATGTCATGTTGCAAACTGAGGTGAAGCTGCTGCAGTTCATCATATCTTGCTTTCCAGGCTGGCTCTGTGTTCACAAGTTGTTGCAATGCTTTTTGCTCTGCATCCGAACACTGTCCGTCCAGCCAATCCCACAATTTTTCTTCTATGTGAAGGTCGTGTTGCATACAATATTTTTTATCTGTCTTTCCAATCCTGCAGTTCGGCAGGAAATTGTTTTTCTAATACGTTTCTAAGTCGTTGCCTTGCCCTGTGCAGTTTTACTTTGGCAGTATTGGGGTCAATGCCGATTATCTGCCCGATTTCATCGAGCGATTGCTCTGCCTTGTAAAACAAAGTTAGCACCTGTGCATCGTCGGGCGACAGGCTGGCAATGGCATCGTGCAGCATGCGCATTTTTGATTTTGTTTCCACCTGGTTGGCCCGCATGCCACTGTCTGCATTGTCGGCTAACTGGAACACCTTTTCGTTGTCGAGCGAATAAGTGTCCAGTCTTTTCTTGCGCAGAAATGTGAGGCTCAAAGAACTTGCGATGGTGTACAGCCAGGTGCTGAACTTGGCATCGCCCCTGTAGTCTTTCAACGACATGTAGGCTTTCACAAATGCGCTCTGCGCCAGTTCTTCGGCGTCTTCGCGGTTGTTTGTGTACCTGAATGCCACCGTGAAAACAATACTTTGGTACCGCTCCACCAATACGGAAAACTGTTGTTGCTCCCCTTTCAAAACGCGGGAGATGATTTCCATGTCGGTTGAGCCGGTTGCCATATTCAATGTATAAGACTACTGTTATTGCTTGCAGGTTACAACTGAGGAATTTACGAATGTCTAAGTTCAACTTTTTTTTCTGCAAGGCTGTAACCGTTGTTCATTATCGGTAGTCCTATCAGCAACAAAAGATTTTTGAAAAAAAAGTTTTCGATAGCTGTAACCACCAAAGAAAATTGGTAGTCCTATCATCACACAACACACCAAAAATCAATTCTTAACCACTTTAAAAACAATTTTTATGTCTGGTCCTGAAATTCTCGTTCCCATCACCATGTTTGCCGGAGCATTCGCTATGACTTTTGGCATTGTTTACCTCGGTACACGCCAGAACCTGGCGATGATTGAAAAGGGCATGAATCCCAAACAAACCGACCGCCGGCCGGCACCCTATCGAAGCCTTAAATGGGGGCTGCTGCTGGTAGGCGCCGGGATTGGATTAGCCCTGGCCTACATCGTTTGCTCACACCTCTTGCACGAAGAAGAGAATCCAGCCCTGTATTTTGCCTTCATTGCCATTGGTGGCGGGCTTGGACTGGTTGGTTCATACCGTGCAGAAAGGGCCTGGCTCGAAAAAAATGAACCCCCTGCCGGCAATAGCTAAAAAAGCATAGAGCCGAAGTTTGAAAAAGCTTCGGCTCTATTTTTATTCCTGCTGCAATACCTTCGGCATACTGCCCTGCGTTTATTTCTTTTACAATTTGCAGCCATGAAAAATTTCGCAACTCTTTTTTTGTTTATACTTGTTTTTGCTTTCGTTGTCAAAGCTCAACAGGTAGATGTAAAAAAACTCAGTGGTCACAATTGGGCTATATCAGAGGATGTGATGACTGGTATTGGTACACACCGGTCACTCGACTCAAACATCTTGTTGCAAATGGATGCAAATGGCAAATGGAAATCATCGCATGAAATGCGTGGATACAAAAGCGGCAGTTGGGCGAAGAATGCAAATAGAAAAGTGATGATGCAATTTGGTGACGGAAAAGAAGCAGAAATAGTATTTGCAGACGATGATCACCTTACCATTGTTGTAAACAACACCACCAATAAGGTTACCTGGAAATGGATAGCGCCTAAATAGCAATTGGGTTCTTAATACACGCCGGCCTGCGAATCGTTCCGCAGGCCGGCCTGTTTTTATACAAAAACAAATTCCGTTTTCTTATTTCAGTAGTTGGAAGAAAATGAAACTCATAGCATAAGCCAATGCCGTCATGTAAGAAAGTTGGATGAGGGGCCATTTCCAACTTCTTGTTTCTCTTTTTACAATAGCGAGTGTGCTCATGCATTGCATGGCAAGCAGGTAAAACAGCATGAGTGAAATTCCAGTGGCAAATGAGTACACCCGGTTTCCATCAGGCCTTAGCGCCGATTGCATTTTCTGCCGTAGCGTTTTGCTGTTGTCATTGGCATCATCGCCCACACTGTAGAGTGTGGCCATGGTGCCAACAAATACTTCGCGGGCAGCGAAGGAAGTGATGAGAGCAATACCGATTTTCCAATCGTATCCTAATGGTGCAATTACTGGTTCAATTGATTTTCCAAGCACGCCAGCAAAACTATTGGCAAGGTGTTCGGACTGGTACTGTTTGCTGATGGCTTTTTGATCCGCATTGGGTTGGCTGCGCATTTGCTCATAGCGTGCATTCAATTCCTGCATGCGCTTTGGTGGTCCGTAG